>NZ_JBEZXS010000023.1:0-143815 GCF_040638185.1 Streptomyces sp. NPDC026672 | reverse complement strand
GATCACCGCAGGGTGATCAATGGGGTGTTGTTCCGGGCGCGGACCGGGGTGCCCTGGCCTGATCTGCCGGAACGGTACGGTCCCTGGCAGACCGTCTACGAGCGTCATCGCCGCTGGTCGGCGGACGGCACCTGGACGGCCGTCCTGGAGGAGCTGCGGATCGAGGCGGATGCCGGCGACCCGGACGGGACGCTCGCCCGCCGGGCGGAGCGTCAGGAGTGGGCCGTGAACATCGACTCGACCTCCTGCCGGGCGCACCAGCACGCGGCTGGGGCGCCCCGCAGGCCTCCGGCCGACCACCCGCAAAAAGGGGCGGGGCGCGTGAGGAGGCAGATGGGCGTGAGGCGTTGGGGCGCTCGCGGGGCGGGCTGACCGGCAAGGTCCATCTGCTGTCCGACGACCGGGCGCGCCCGCTGCACTGGCTGACCTCGCCCGGTCAGCGGGGTGACAGCCTGATGTTCGCCCCGGTGCTGGACGGCTTACGTATCCGGTGCCACGGGGCGGGCCGCCCGCGCAACAGGCCGGACCGGGTGCGCGGCGACAAGGCGTACTCCAGCCGGGACAACCGCGCCTACCTGCGACGGCGCGGCATCAAGGCCACCATCGCCCAGCCCGACGACCAACGGGCCCACCGCAGACACCGCGGACGCTCCGGCGGCCGGCCCCCGGCCTTCGACAAGGCCCAGTACCGCCACCGCAACGCGGTCGAGCGATGCGTGAACAAGTGGAAACAGTTCCGCGCCGTGGCCACCCGCTACGACAAACGCGACTACGTCTTCAACGGCACCCTCACCGTCACCGCGATCGTCATCTGGCTCCGCGACATCGTCCAAGAGCCATCAGAAACGACCTAGGTGTTGCTGGCCATGACGTTGGGTCAGGAAGCGCACGAAGACTGCGGCCCGGTAGTTTGCGCCGTTGTCGGTGACCACGCGCACGACCCGGTGAATGCGGTGGGCGGCGAAGAACACGCGGGCGCGGCTGAGGAACGCCACGGTGGTGGCGGCCTTCTCATCGGGAAGGGGCTCGGTGTAGGCCAAGCGGGAGAATCCATCGACGGCAGAGTGCAGGTAGACGTACCTGCCCTTGGCGCCGCCGGTCTTCGCGCGCTGTGCGGCCCTGACCTGCTCGGAGCCGCAGCTGTGGGCCCGCCACCCGCCACCGTCGGGGATCCGTCCGACCTTCCTGACGTCCAGGTGGACCATGTGACCCGGGTAGCGGGCCACGATCCGTTTCAACGGGCGCCTGTGTTGGCCGAGCCGTCGGGGCCGAGGAACCGGCGCTGGTTGATGCCCAGGCGCGCCAGCCACCGACCTACGGTGCGCTCGCTGATCTGCACCCCCTGGCTTACGAGTTCGAGGGTGATCCGGCGGGCGGACCACGTGTTGTCCCGCCGCAACCGCTCGATCCGCTCGACGATATCGGGTGGGGTGTGGGTCGGTGAGGATCGCGGGACGCTTGGGCGGTCCTGCAACCCGACTTCGCCGTGCGTGTCGTACCGGTTCATCCACTTGGACAGACAGGCGAGGAAGACACCGGCCTCGGCGGCGGTGTGCGCGATCGGACGGGTGTGGCAGCGCTCCACGAGCCTTCGGCGTCCCTCGATGTTCAAGGGGGCGTTCGTATGGGTCACCGGAACACCTCGGTGCTCCGGTCGGCCGTGATGGCTGTGAGGAGGGGGAACGCGATGAGCAGCGCGACAGCGACGAGGAGTCCGCTTGCCCAGAGCGGCCCGAGGTCCCCGGCTTTGGTGCTGAGAGTGGCCGCAGCGATGACGGGGCCGACGGCCGCGCCCACGTTGAGCGCCGCGGTCGCATACGAGCCGGCCCTGGTGGGGGCTCCCGCGGCCTCGTAGAGAACCCGCGTAATCAGCGTGCTGCCCAGCGCGAACGACAGTGCGCCCTGCACGAACACGAGGATGAACAGGGCGAGCGGCTCGTTCGCCAGCATCGCCAGGGCCGGCCAGCCGATGAGCAGCAACGGGCCGCCGACTGCGATGACCGGACCGGGGCGCCGGTCGGACAGACGGCCGGCAACGGTGATGCCCGCAAAGGAACCGGCACCGAAGAGCACCAGAGCGACAGAGATCCACAACTCGCCCAGCCTGGCGCTGTCGGTCACCACAGGGGCCAGGAAGGTGAGGCTTCCGAAGGTTGCCGCGTTCACCAGCGCACCGAGCAGCATCACCAGAATCAACCGCACCCGTGTGAGCTGGGCGAGCTCCGCTCGCAACGCCGGCCTGCCAGTCGCCTCATCCTCATCATGTCCTGCTGGGATTCCCTTCAGGATGCCGAGAGCGGCAGGTACGCAGAGAGCGGCGACAGCCCAGAAGGTGGTCCGCCAGCCGAGCAACGTGCCGAGCACCGACCCGCCAGGGACACCGGCGATCGTGGCCACCGTCGTGCCTGACAGCAGCACGGCCAGCGCACGTCCCTTCCTGTCGGGTGAGACCAGCGTGGCGGCAGCCGTCAGAGCGACGGCCAGGAACCCTGCGTTCGCGAGCGCGGAGACAACCCGGGTAGCGAACAGGACCGGGAAGCTGGTGGTGATGGCGCCCATGGCATGAGCTGCCGCGAAAACGAACACGAACCCGAGAAGGCTGGAGCGCCTGGGCCAGTTTCGGGCAAGCGCGGCCACAAGGGGGGCACCGACGATCATGCCGAACGCGAAGGCCGAGGCGAGCGTTCCGGCTGTCCCGACTGTGACATCGAGGTCCGAGGCGATGTCCGGCAGGAGGCCGGCGAGCATGAACTCCGAGGTGCCCATGGCGAAGACCGCCATGGCAAGGAGGTACAGCGGGAGAGGCATCGAGTGGCTCCGAGGTGAAGAGAAGCACGAGAAGGTCATCTCGTCACCGCGGCCGGCCCCAAGCGCACACTCGTCCCACCACAGAAAGCGGCGCGACGACAGAGCTACGAACTCAGTGGTTCAGGGGGCTGACGGCGTGACCGAAAGCCCCCACCTTGTCTGACTCAGGACTCGACATGGCCCGCACGCTACCCGACCGATGCCCTTCGAAGCATCTTGGTTTCACTGACATCGGCCTGTGTCACCAAACGTCATGTCCCGCAACACCTAAGCGATGTCCCGTAAATGATCTCTGGTGCGCTGGGTGACTTGCGGGCTCCTCGGTCACCCGGCGAGGATCAGGTTGTGTAGGCGAGCGATTCCGAGCATCGCGTGGTGGACACCGTCGCCCTTGAGGCGGCAGTCGCGCAGGATTTTCCAGGCCTTCATGCGAGCGAAGGCGTGCTCGACGCGGGCGCGGACCTTGCGGTGGGCCGCGTTGTGTTCCTCTTTCCAGCCGGGAAGTTCGGTCTGGCCCTTCTCGCGGCGGTGCGGAATGACCAGGCCGGTACCCCGGTAACCGCCGTCCGCGATCACCGTGGTCTTCCCGACGGCATCCTTGGCCCCAGACAGTTCCCACGCCTTGCAGTCGTTGCGGTTGCCGGGCAGCGGCCGGCCGACAGCGACGACGAGTCGGGTCTCGGCGTCGATGACGACCTGGTGGTTGGTTGAGTACCGATAGTTCTTCGACTGCTCGGCGACAGTGTGATCGCGGGTGGGGACCAGGGTGCCGTCCACGATTAGCGCGGCGTCCTCGCGGAACCGCTTGCGCTGCTGGAGCGCGAGTAACGGACCGAGGTGGTCGATGATGCGGTCGGCGGCCGACTTGGACACTCCGAACAGCGGTGCCAGCTGCCGCAACGTCAGGTTGGTTCGCCAGTACGCAGTAACCAGCAGAACCCGGTCCTCCAGCGGCAGACTCCACGGTCGGCCTTTGCGGACAGGGTCCGGACTCTCACGCCTCAACGCGGTGATCACCTTGCCGAACTGTCGTGGGCTCAGCCCGGTGAACGGGGCTATCCAAGACGGCTCAGACGCCGTAATCACACCAGCCATGTCAAGGATCATCCCTCGTTACGTCGCCGGTGGCGGAGGTCAGTCGATCAGCAGCTCGTCAAGGCGCTGAACGGAACGCGGCGTGTCCATCTCATCGGCCATAGCTACCAGGGCCGCGTGATACTGCCGGGTGATGGGGAGAGCATCCTCGTAGATCCACGAGCACATGGTGTCGAACGCCAACGCCTCCTCACCGTGTGACAGCAGATGGCGCACATCCGTGATGACCGCCTCTGAGGCGAGTGGCGAGTCCGCAAGCAGCGCCGCCACCCGTGCTCGATACGACAGGCTCACGGTGTCCCCACTCCATGGACGAACGGATCGATGACCCCACATCCTCGTTGCTCAGCGGAGGACTGTCGACTCGCCTGATCAGTTACGGGACAGCCTTTAGGCGTGGCGGACCTGGAGGAAATTCTCGATGGCCATGTTGAAGCCGGACGGATCATCGAGGTAAGGAAGATGACCGCTGTCGGGAAAGCGCACGGCCGTTCCCGCCCGGCAGAGTTCGCTCATTTCCTCCACGCAGTAGGGCGGGATGAAGTCGTCCTTCTCGCCCCTCACCAGGAGCACCGGATGGGGAAAATCCTGGAGTTCAGGTCGCTGGTCGATGTCGACGAGCTGCCGGAACACGGTGTGGAGATGAATCGGGTCGATCGCGGAGAGGGACGCCATGAAGCCGCGGGAGATGGCCGGGTGGTCGCTCTCGCCCATCTGCCGCAGTAGTTCTTCCGCCCAAGAGTGAAGACCGTCCGGCTGGAGCAGCAGGTCGTAGAGGTCCAGCCGACGTCGCAGGTCGTCCGGCCGGAGGTGCAGAAAGGCGTTGACGATCACGAGCTTGTGGACGCGCTCGGGGTGCTCCGTCGCGAACGACAATCCGGCGCGGGCCCCTTTGGACAGACCGACGACCGCCGCCCGATCGACACCGGCGTGATCCAACGCGGCCCCGACCGCACGGCCGTACTCTCAAAACGGAACACCGGTTCCCGTCGAACGGCCGTGACCGGGGAGATCCAGCGCGACGACTCGCTGTGACGCGGCGAAGTGGCGCCGCTGAAGCAGCCAATTACTGGAATTCCCACCGAGACCGTGAAGAAAGACCAGGGCGTCACCCTGCCCTTCGTCGGTGTAGTGGAGCCTTTCCCCATTCCAGTCGAAAAACATCACAGCATCCCAAGTCGAAGCGTGTCCCTTAATTGAACCCGACACATTCCCACAGAACAAACCGCTTACCCTGGAGACAAGGCCGGCGCCGAGGGTACGGCCGGTGAGCTGTTTTCAGGGACGTCCAGAGTGACGCTGTACCTGCGCCAGCCCACCGTCCCGGCGATGCGGCGGTCCGGCTCGTGCATGTTGTCGAAGGCGATGGTGCGCTTACCGGCGTCGTCGATGCGCATCCAGATGCCTGCCCACCCGACAACGTCGCGTGCCTCGGTAGTCATCCGCCGCGATCGACTGCACCAACGATGCGTAGTCCGTGGGACTTTCGTGTAGGGGGTGGATGAAAGCGCTGGCTCGACCCACGGAGAACACCTCGAAGTCCAAGCCGACTTCATAGTCCTGAGGCACTGATCCGGATACGGCCCACCCCTTCGGCGTGGTGTCCTGAGGAGCAACGGCCGGCCGACACACCTCCACCTCCGCAAGGATCTGACTGGTCGCGGCCCAGGGTCCTATCCGTTCCGGCCTCAAGCTTTAGCTTTCGAGCCTCGGCCCGCGCCCAGAGTGTGCGGCTCGGTCACAGCGCCAGAGCGAGGGTACGGCGTGTGACGCGGTGAGAATGAGCGTCATGACCCTCGACTGTCACGCGGTGGAATCCACGTTCCACGTCGCGGGTAGATCGCCGCCGCAGAAGACGCAGATGAAGTCGTCCTCGCGCACGATGTTGTTTTCCCGGCAGTCGGGGCACCGCCGGAAGACCACCTCGTGGGTGAATCCGGAGGGCCGCCCGAGTCCTACGCCGTCCACAGCACGGGCGACCTCCGACCAGGAGCTGATGTCCGGGCAGTATCCGGTGGACTGGTTACTGACCTCGCTCACGATCCACTGGTCCGCCTCGTACAAGAAGCTGATCTCGCCGGCACTCAGCACCATGTCTCCGCCGGCACAGGCCACGTGCTCGCTTCGTCGCGGCGCCAGCCGAAGCACACCGTCCATACCAACCACGAAGGTGAACGGCTCGGCCAGTTCCGCCGCCGATCGCTGAGCGATCCAGCTGCCGAAGTCAGCCACCGAGCCGATCCGGCACCCGCCGCCACCAGGCCGGAGGGCAGTCTTCAGCTCGACCGGCCCGACATACCTGTAACTCCGCCCCCGCACACTCACGTCGGCCAACCTAGAGCACTTCCGACGCAGGCCCCAGGGCGTGTCTCCTGAGGGCGTCAACTACCGCAGCGCGGAATGCCGGGGACCGTACTGGCCGTCGCGGGTGGGCCAACGGTGGGGTCACCCTGGGCAGTGAACAAAGACGCTATGGAAAGCAGTTGACCCCACCTACTGACACGATGGTTCCGTGGCTGACCTGGAGCGCATCAAAGCAGAGAGCGTGGCGTACTTCCGAGCACTCGACGAGAACGCCACCCTGCGACACCACTTCCGTCATGCTGATGAGGAGGGCGGTTTGTGGTACGTCGAAGCCGTACCCGACCGCGGCGAGTTGATCGTCATCAAGCAAGCCGAACTGACCTCGGCCGGCCAACTCCACCGCTACAGCTGGGAGCACCTGGAGGACGAGCACGGTGGCCTGACGGACCAGGCAATCGCCCCGGAAGAGGACCCGCTGGAGGCCGTCCCGGCCGAAGAGTTCCAGCGGGTGTGGACTCGGTGAGTACGATTGTTGCTGCGCGCCTCGCCGTTCGGGGCCGTTGATGTCAGCGTTGGACGTCAGCGAAACAGCTCTGGCACAGCACAGGTCTCCAACGGCTCCTCAGGTTGATCGGCCCAGCGCCACCACACATGTCGACCGGTACACCGCCATAAGGTCCGGCAGGCCCGTCGGCCATCGTTCTGCCGCTGGGCGAGAACGAAGCCGCCGAACTTCATGGGCTGGCTGCACTCGGGGCAGTGCGAGGCGTCGTGGCTCATGCGGCGCACGTTAGCGGAGCGACCCCTTCGCCCTGAACTCTCGTTTGTTGGTCATGGTTCAGCCTTCACTCATGGGCCAGGTCTCCCAGACCAACTCCATTTGTCGGTACGCCTCGTCGAACCGGACGTCGGCCAGTGGGACGGTGACCGTCACCGTCGTCAGGGACATGGAATGGTCCTTGACCGTGACCTGGCACCGGTCGTCGTCTTCGTCGAGTTCGATGAACAGTCCCGGAGCGCGTTTTCCCTCGCGCCAGGCGATGCTGTCCCGCGTCGAGCGAGTCCAGAGCCCGCTGCCACTGCCGCAGATCCTCGGGTTCTCTGGGGGTTTGGTGTATCTCCCCGATCTTGAGGCATTCCTGGCCGATCTGCTGCGAACCGTGAACGTCTAGCCGCCTTCGCCAGCGCCGACCCCTGGGCCGAGGTGGAGGCCAGACCTTCGGACGATGAGACTGCCCGTGTCCGCCGCCCGGTTCAGCGGGTGCGCCAGCACCTCGACGAGCTCACCGACGAGGACCGGGCCGAGATCCGCGAGGCAGTTGCGCTGGTCCGCCATAGCCGCGGCGTGTCCCTGGGCATGCCGCGCGTTCGCCAGCCCCTCCCCGGCCTTCGCCCGGAGAGAACCGGATGACCAGCATGACCGACGGGCGGCGGGCCGACTCGGCCCGCCGCCGCGAACGCGTCCTTAAAGCTCTCGATCGCGTCCACGCCGCCGCAGCAGCCCCACCAGAAGAAGGCCGGACCGCGGCAGTCAGCCGGGCCTTGCTGCGGGCAGACCTGACCAACGCGCTGGAGCGAAACAGACGGTTGACCGTCCGGGGCCGACAGTTGGAGAAGCGTCTCTCCGAAGGGTCTCGCTGAAACCGCATGGAAGGAATCCGGCCTTGGCGAGTCCGCTGACATCGACCAGCTTCAACGCCCTATCACGTTGCTCGAACAAGACCTGGCTGACACAAGGGGCCACCTCGATGAGCGGTCAGAGGAACTTGATGCCGCGCGGGCGGCTAACCGGGAACTGACCCGGGCACTGGACCAGGCCCGCTGACGCCATCCGCGCTCGGCGGTACTGCCGGGAGAGTGGACATCCGCAGGCGATGGCGGCGGCGGAGGTGTTTTGCTCGGGTCGGTGCAGGTCCCCAAAGACGGTCTCAACCCGCGCCGGCGCCCCGCCCTTGGTTCTGCCCTAGGCTCCTGCTCATGGATGGCTCCCGATCAGGCACGGTCCGTCTCGACGCAGCCGGCCCCGAGTTGACCCCGCGAACCTTGTCGACCCAGCTGGGCCGGATCAGGAAGGGAAAGCTCAACACTGTCCTGGCGACCGTTACCGCGCTGGAGCCACCACAGCAGGCGATCAACGCGGTCAACGAGTGGTGGAAGATTGATCGCGCGCTGGATCGGGGCGCACGTGTCGCCACGAGCGTCGAGCAGATCCGGCAGACCGTGGCGGCGGGCGACCTCGCGGTGGTGCTGCACTTTCAGGGATCGGCCCCGCTCGGCGGCCAGGTTGAGATGGTCGACACCTATGCCCGCCTCGGCGTGCGGGTCATCCAGCTGACCTACAACTACGCCGAGCTAGCGGGCGACGGATGCCTCGAAGAGCGAAACGCCGGGCTGACAATGTTCGGCCGCAACATTGTGCACCGAATGCAAAACCTCGGCGTCACCGTCGATCTCTCGCACGCCGGCGAACGAACCTGCCTGGAGGCGTTGTCCATCGCGCAGCGCCCAGTGATCATCTCGCACGGAAACGCCCGCGCGGTTTGCAAATCGCCCCGCAACTTCAGCGACGACGTGATCCGCGCGGTCGCCGCGACCGGAGGCGTCATCGGGTTGTGCGCCTATCCCGCGTTCGTGTCCAGCGACCCCGTGCCGACCCTCGATCAGCTCATCGACCACGCCGTGCACATCAGTGAGCTCGTCGGAGCTCAGCACGTGGGCCTCGGGCTCGACTTCGCCGATGAGGACGAGAACGACTATGACTACTTCGGCTACGACGAGCGCTATTACCCCCGCCCGCCGTGGACCTGGCCCGTGGGCATCTCGTGGTGGGAGGAAGCGGTCAATATCGCCCCCGCGCTGCGCCAACGAGGCTTCAGCGAAGAGGACGTCACCGGCATCATGGGCGAGAACTTCATGCGCGCATTCGAGCAGACCTGGAAGAAATAAGTCAGCTCTGCTCGCCTGACACCACATCGCAGACTGAGGACGGTGGCGTGTGTCAGGGTGCCACGGCCGAAGGGCGTATCGGCCGAGTTGGATAGCAATCGCACCAAAACTCCTGAACCACCCTCTGTGATTGGCCGTCAAGTCACCGCGATGTCCTCGCCGCTGAGCCGACGGACGGCTACCGTGTCCCTGGCTGAAACAGCACCGCTCAAGCAACCGGGGGAGAAGCCTTGCTGAGGAAAGTCAGTGTGATCGTGGCCGCAGCTGCGGCGACAGCCGTGCCGGTTCTCGCGGGGGCGCCGGCCGCCACCGCAGCCACGACCGCCTACCCCACTGCCCATTTCACCGTCCAATCAGGCGACAGCTGGTACGCCGGCCAAATCACCTGGTACAATCGGTCGGTCAGCCTCAACGGGTCGCTCAATGCCTACGGGTGCAAGCGTGCGTACGGCATCGCGTGGGCAGGCATCACCCCGCTGGACGAACGGAGCACCAGCACCCACTGCGACAGCTACACGGATCAGGACATCTCCCTGGTCGCAGACGTCCCCGGCGGAGCTGACCATGTCCGGATCAACCTGACCGACGCCAACGGGAACGTTCTCGCCTACAAGTATTACTACCGGCCATGAGGTGATGAGAACCGGTTGGTGTGTGACCACTGTTCGGCCACACACCACGGCCGAGCGGTACGACGCGGGCTCAGCAATCAGGTTGGAAAAGCCTCGGCCCATCACGGGAGGATCCTCCCGTGAGCACGAGGTGCCCACCCGGATCGCCGTCGATCTCGCGCAGAACGGCATCCCAGGCGGGTTGATCGGATACGAGTACCGGCCACTGGGTGAGCCGGTGTACTTCGGTGGGATCGGTGAACGACGGCTGGCCGCCATCGCGCGAGTGGCCTGTTCGGACACATGGCCGTAGACGTGGCCAGTGGCCGCGTGGTGCAGACTCCCCACGTCGAGTCATCGACGACGATCCATCACGTGAACCGCGACCTCGACTCCTTCAACCGATGCGTCGCGGCCGTGATCGCACACTTCCCGTTCTACGCGGAGGCCGACGAGGTCTGGGGACGGTGAACAGGCAGGGAGAGCCTGGTGGGGACGATACTCAAGGGTATGAGCCGCGTTCCATGGCATGAGTTGACGCATGCTTATGGATCTGCGGAAAGCGTTCCGGGCCGACTCTCGCGGGTGGCGTGGGGTGATGCCAACACGAGCACTGACGCGTTGAGTGATCTAGGTCTGTGGCTCGGCGAGCTGGCTGTCTTCGATGCGACTGTCGCTGCGGTTCCCTTCCTGTGGGACCTCGCGGTGCGGGCAGCGGCAAGCGAACTGACGGCAGCGATCAACAGCCATGTCTGTGACTACTGTCGTCAGGTCTGACGGCAGGTTTCTTGGGCGGCGCGACGGAGCGGGCTGTGGAGACCAGGCTCGGGACTTACCGAACGGACGGTTCGGCTGCGGGTCTCCCGTTGCGCTCGGTGAAGGTCTCCGTCCAGCCGCGAAAACTTTCGTTCGAACCGATGAGTTCCGTCGGCCGGGCCGGTCTACCAGGACGTACGCCATCGAGACGCCGACTGGAGACCCACCATGACCAATCCCGCACACCCCGGCCGCATGTTGTTCGTGAACATCCCCGTAGCGGACCTCGAACGCAGCAAGGCGTTCTTCGCCAAGCTCGGTTTCAGCTTCAACCCGAACTTCACCGACGAGACCGCCGCCTGCATGCTGGTCGGCGAGCACGCCTTCGTCATGCTGCTCACCCGTGAGAAGTTCGCGGAGTTCTCGAAACTGCCGATGGCCGATCCCACCACGCACACGCTGGCGCTCTACTGCTTCAGCGTGTCGTCCCGCGACGAGGTCGACGCGGTCAGCGCCGCCGCACTCGCTGCGGGCGGCTCCGAGGCGGACGGCGCGGAGGACTACGGCTTCATGTACTCCCGCAGCTTCTTCGACCTCGACGGCCACGGCTGGCAGGTCATGTGGATGGACCCGAAGGCGGCAGAGCAGGGCCCCGAGGCGTTCACGGCCTCCACCCAGGATGCCGACACCCCAGCTTGACCCACCCCACCTCGTAGGGCAGGTGGTGGTGTGCTGTGTACGAGGGAGCACCCACGCGTTCATGGGCAACTGGCTGCCGAGACGGGTCCTCAGTTGCGACCCACAGGTTATCCCGCCCGTTGTTCACACTCAAAGCGCTTACCGACGGCAGCCCCACCACCTGAAGACCCCAGACCTGGAGGTGGAATGCGCACCGTGCTGTCATGAAGGCTGGACCTGTCAAGAGTGGTACTACATCTACTGAGCTGCTCAGGGAATGATGGGCGAGAGCAATTGGCAGGGGATTTGGTGGGCCTCAGCGGTCAGCTCTCGTCTTCGCCGAGGGCCGAAGCCGTCCGGGACCTTCAGCAGTGCGTTGCGCCGTGGTCCCTCTGGACGCCGGGTCCGGTGAGGCTTCCTCGCCCGTGCTGGTCCTCCAAGAATATGACGAGTGTTGACGTCAGATCACCAAGGTTCATGGCGCACCTTTTGCTCCCAATTCCCCCGCGGGGCCGGCATCCTGGGCGAGGTGGCGCAGGGAACGCATCACCGTGTCCGCTTCCTCGCCGTGCAATTCCCGGCCGGGTCCCCCGAGGGCGGCACCACGGGCGGCGATGTCGCGCAGGGCGGGCATCATCGTGTTCGGCTCCTCGAACTGCAATTGCCGGCTGAGCCCCTCCGTCTGGAGATCGCTTCCCATGGCACGAGAGATCGCTTCCCGGGTCGGGAGGAACGCCATCGGGGCCGAGTACGCGGCCAGGTCGTTCACGTGGACCAGGCGCAGCTCGTTGGGTTCTATCTCGGAGCCTGACAGGACCACTTCGGTGTTGTCGATACGGCCCCGGGCGACCCAGTAAGGGTTGCTGCTGTTTCGCCAGATTTCGAACGTCACGGGTTTCCCCTCTGCGGTGATGGTGATGGGTTCGGAGAACGGCGGCCCGGCCGGAATTCCCTCACCGGGGTGGCAGTAGTCCTCCAAAGCGTCCTCCAGGGCCTCGCTTGCCTTTGCATTGCCGGAGGAAGCGCTGAAAACCATGACGTGCTTGACCTGTGGGTCATAGGACGCGGAGCCGAACCACAGGCACACATGAATGTCGCCGGTGACTTGGTTGTCGCCACCACCCATGAACTGCCGTGATTCCGGCCAGTCGGCATCAACGGCGACGGCCCTGAAGCCGTCCGCCGAAACAAGGGTGCCTTGATCGTTCATGGGATCTCCTTGTGCTCGTCCGTGATCAGGCATCGTGCCATGCACGCGACCGGGGCCAACGGGTTGGGCCTGGGCTGGCCGGTGCACGACCACTCTCACGGGACCGGTCTCGCCAGGTTCTGACAGCGGAGCGCATGGGGTGCCTCTTTGGGATGGTGCCGGCGCCCTCGACACCTGCTTCAGGAGAGAGGCCAGGTGATCTTATGTCTGAGCTGAGGTGCGCCGACCGGCCAGGTGCGCATGTGCCTCGCGGCGATGACGGCCGTTGGCGCGAGAGCCCAGCGTCAGAAGCTCGACATCCCTCCCGACCTGCTTGGTCGCGCCTCGTTGCCGGCGATGGATACCAGAGGCTGCGGTGGGATGCCCTGCTTCAAGGCTGGCCCGAGCGTCATCTCGTCGGCGGGCCCAGGGGGGCGTTGGCCAGTTCGCTGAACGACTGTCAGTGCCGCGGGAATGCCGTGCCGCGCAAGAGTCTCTTGCTGTATCGCAACATGGCGGTGCATGAGAACTTCCAACGCTGTATCCAAAGAGTTCTAGAGCTTCTACAGAAGGCTCAAAAAGAGAGACTCGCAATGAGGTGACCAAGCGGCCGGCGGAGTCTCAATGGGCGTGACAGGTGCCAGCGGCCTCGGTCTGGTCACCGGTCTCGCTCATCAGGGCAACCAAGAAGCCCACGGCTCTGTCCCAGGGTTCTTTGCATGATCGAGGTCTGTCCGGATTCATCCGGTGATGCCGAGGGCGGCCAGGGGCCTTCGCCAGTCGCGAGCGGTGTGGCGTAGGGCGATGTCGGTGTGGCCGTCCTGACGGTGGACGTCGATGGCGAGGTTGCGCAGGCCGGCCATGATGCGTGGGAGACGGCCGCTACTTCCGCCACCTGCCCGAACCGGGGTAGTTCCCTCCAAGGAGGGGTCGGCACGGCACTCCGGACGAAACGTGATCATGCATCGGCCCCTGTCGGCGGACCGAGAGCGCACAACCGGATGCCACGACCCGTCAGCGATTACTGACCGGAGTCCAGCGGCCACGACTGGTACTGAGACGCGCCGGGGACGTTGTCCTCAGGGACCGGTCAGCTGCCTGACTGCCGCCTTGTACCAGTCCCTCGGGTCCCTCGACTTCTTCTCGGCCAGCCGCTTCTTCCGGGCGTTGAGCCGCTTGTACTGGTCGCCGCGCCAGCCTGTTTCGAGATCGGCCTGCGGGACGAAGCGGAAGAGCCCGCTCACGACGGAGGCGTCATAAGCCTCTATGAGATGGAGCTCCTCGTCCTGTGGGAGCCGGCCCCGCCCCTGGATGTTCTTGTTGCCGGCGTTCTGAACGAACACCACGTCCTGCACCTGCTGGTAGACGCAGTGGGCGTCGTTCTGCCTGTCGATGACACGAGACCATGCGGCCCCGATGCACTTCATCTGCTGGCGCACGGTGGTTTGCCTGAGGTCGATCCCGGTCTCCTCGAAGAATTCGATCTGCCCGCCGGTGATCACATCGTCTGCCGCGACGGAGCCGCCGGGGATGACGAGCTGCCCCGCCCCGTTCAGGACCGTGGGTTCAGTCGCGTTGCCTCCGAAGCGGGATCCGTACACGTTCTTGTAGGCGACCAAGACCCGGAACTGCCTGGGGTCGCTGGTGGGGATGTCATAGACCAGGTGGTAGGCGTACACGTCTTCACCTTTCGCCTCATGAGGGCACACGACCGCTGCTCCAAGATAGGGCGACAACCATTGCCCGAATACGGGGCCGATCCGGCCGACTGCGGCCCCTGGTGTCCTCCAGCGAGTCGAAAATCTTCTGCACCACGTCCGCGACCGCACGTTCCGCGAGGACGACTCCAAGATCCATGCCGGCCGTCTCCCGCGCATCATGGCCGGCCTGCGCAACCTCGCCATCGACGTCCACCGTCAGGACGGCCACACCAACATCGCCGTCGCCCTACGCCACACCGCTCGCGACTGGCGAAGGCCACTGGCCGCCCTCGGCATCACCGGATGAATCCGGACAGACCTCGATCATGCAAGGGACCCTGGGCTCTGACCAGTGTGGATGTCGTGGACTTCTGTCATTGTCGGTCGGCGTCGGCTGACTTCGGACGGCCCGGAGTTGAGCCGAAGCGCGATGGTCGTCACATGGGCGGGCTTGTTGTCATCGAGATCGCTCCTTCAGCTCAGGGTGATCCGAGCGGTGACCGGCAGGTGGTCGCTGCCGGTGGGCGACAAGGTGCGGATCTGGCGGACGGTTGCCGAGCGGGCCATGACCTGGTCGATACGGGCCATGGGGAAGCCGGCGGGGAAGCTGAAGGCGAAGCCTCGCTCCGCTGTGTTCATCCGTGAGGTCAGCGGGGCCAGCCCACGGTCGTCGACGGTGCCGTTGAGATCGCCGAGCAGGAGGACCGTTCTCAGCTTCTCGGCGGCGATGGCCTCGCCGAGCAGACCGGCGCTCTCGTCCCGGTCGGAGGACGCGAGGCCGCTCACCCGGACGCGGACCGAGGGCAGGTGCGCGACGTACGCCACGATGTCGCCGTACGGTGTGCGGACCACGGTCCGCAGCCCGCGACTCCAAGTCTCTTTGATCCCCTGGGGTTTGATGTCCACCAGCCGGACACCGGTCAGTGGATGCTTCGACCAGAGTCCGACGGTGCCCCGGACGGCGTGGTGCGGGTAGTTCGGGGCGAGGGTCTGCGCGTACACCGCCAGCGCCGGGGGCACCAGTTCCTCCAACGCGATGAGATCGGGGTCGGCGTCGGCCAGGGCGCGGACCGTGCCCGCCGGGTCGGTGTTCTCGTCGCTGACGTTGTGTTGCACCACGACCAGATCGTGCGGACCAGGCCCCGGCCCCGGCAGGAGCAGCCCGCCGAAGAGGTGCGTCCAGGCCGCCATCGGCAGCAGCAGCGCCATCAGCGCGGTTGCTGAACGGCGCAGCAGGGTTGGAACGAGCAGCACCGCGACCACCAGGCCGAGCCACGGGAGGAACGCTTCCAGCAGACTGCCCAGGTGGCCCACGGAGTTGGGCACCGCCCGGTGGAAGGCCATGAGCCCGGCCGTCAGCACCGCGAACACGGCGGGCACCCGCCCCCGTCTCCAGGCCGGCCGGCACCATGGATCCCGCTTCGCGCTCTCGCCCGCAGCCCACGGCCCAGATCGACGTCGCACCCATCGGGCCACTGCCGCCTTCCCCTCCACCACGGTTTCCCCTCTGCCTGACCTTGCTACTCAGGACGGGTCATCAGGTAGATCGGTTTCGACAGCCCCGCTCCCGCCGCACCGCCACCACTTCGGCGGCGGCGAGCACCAGCCGATGCGACCGGGCGCGGTTTCTGTGCAACTCAGCACATCGAGGCCGCGTCCGGGCCGGTGACAACCCTCGTGCTCAGTGCGCTGATGGTGACAAACAGCCTGCTGACCGAGTGGCGCCAACTACCGGGCTTCTCCGCCGCGGAACGCCAGGTCGGCCGCTCTCGTTGGTGACACCAGCGCGCTTCGGCACAAGAGACGGCCCGGCGTCGTCCGAGCCGACCATGTCGCCGACTTCGCTCGGTCGCGCTGATCCGGCTGGTGAGTGAGCACCGCTTCAGGAGAGCGGTGCTCCCCCGGAGAGTTGAAGCTTGGGGCGCGTGATGCGGCCCCTCAGCCACCGGCATCGGAGTCGGAATCGTAGGCTCCGATCCCCCTCGCAACGCCAGTGCCCAGCATTGCCCCCCTCCTCACCCCTCGGCCACCCCCACCCCACCCCCGAATCACCCCGCCCCAACCTCCCCCCCACCCCCACCCCGTCCCAAAACGCCGCGCACGCATCTTGACCCTGTCCGAAGGTGGCCCTTAACGTCCAAGCGTTTGCAGGTAATTGAAACGATTCAATCAGATCTGGGGCACACGTATGCATGAGAGCAACTCACGGCGCGACGGGATCCCCCGTCGTACGGTCCTGGCCGCGGGCCTCGTGGCCGGTACGGCGGCGGCCCTGTGGCCCGCCGCCCCCGACGCCGTCGCACTGCCGGAGGGCACGGCGAACCTGCCGGGCGGCCGGCAGAGGCTGAGCGGCGGCTGGCTCGCCGACCCCCCGGCCCCCGTGCGCCCCAAGTTCCGCTGGTGGTGGCCCGACGGCCTGGTCGAACCGGACGAAGTCGCCCGCGAGATCGACCAGATCGCCGACGCGGGCTTCGGCGGCGTCGAGATCGCCGCCGTCCACCACAGCGTCCAGGACAAGTCGCTCCTCGACGTCGCCCACCACGGCTGGGGCAGCAGACCCTGGCGCGACGGTGTCGAGGCCGCCCTCCGCCGGGCCGCCCGGCGCGGTGTCACCGTCGACATCACCCTCGGCCCCAGCTGGCCCGTGGCCGTGCCCGGCGTCATCCCCGACGACGAGGCCGCCGCCCAGGAACTCGCCCACGGACACGTCCAGTTGGCCGCCGGTGCCACCTACCGGGGGCCCGTTCCGCCGCCCTCGCGCACCGCGGCGGCCGGCGTCACCCGGCAGCGGCTCCTCGCCGTACAGGCCGCCCGGCTGGACCCGGCCAACTCCACGCGCAAGGAGACCGGGCTCGACGCCTCCTCCGTCCGCGACCTCACGGGCACCGTCACCGACGGCACCCTCACCTGGACGGCCCCCGACGACGGCGACTGGGTGCTGATCTCCTACTGGCGGCGCGGTTCCGGGCAGCAGCCCGAGTCCGGCCCCCACTCCGCACCCGCCACCTACGTCGTCGACCATCTGAGCCCCCAGGGCACCGCCGCGGTCACCGGCTACTGGGAGGAGCAGCTACTCACCCCCGCCGTACGGCAGTTGCTCAGGGCCGCGGGCGGTGCGTTCTTCGAGGACTCCGTGGAGCTGGAGACCGACGGCCTCACCTGGACCCCGCTGCTGCCCGACGCCTTCGAACAGCACACGGGACGCCCCCTGTTGCCGTACCTGCCCGCGATCGTCCTGGACGACAGCAACCAGGTCTTCGCCTTCGAGGCCGAACTGACCCGGCAGATCAGACACGACTTCTGGGAGACGGTCTCCGAACTGTTCAACCGCCACCACCTGCGAGCGCTCCGGGACTGGGCGCACTCACTCGGCATGGACCTGCGCGCGCAGCCCTACGGCCTCCAGACCGACGCCATCGCCTCCGCCTCCATCCTCGACATCCCCGAGGGCGAATCCCTCGGCTTCAAGAACCTGGACGACTTCCGCTGCCTGGCCGGCGGCCGTGACATGGCCGGCCGCACGGTGCTGTCCTGCGAGGCGGGCGCCTACAACGGCTCGGCCTACAGCACGACTTGGGACCGCTTCCTGCGGACCATGGGCGGCGCCTACGCGGCCGGCGTCAACCAGACGGTCGTCCACGGCTTCTCCTACGCCACCGCACCGCAGGTGAGCTGGCCCGGCTTCGCGGCCTTCAGCCCGTACAACGGCACACCCGGCTACGGCGAGTCGTGGGGACCCCGGCAGCCCACCTGGGGGCACGTCACCGACATCTCCGGCTACCTCGGGCGGGTGCACCAGGTCCTCCAGTCCGGCACCGCCCGCGCGGACGTGGCCGTGCTGCGGCAGACCGGCTACACCGCCACCGGCATCGGCGCGTCCTGGCTCACCTCGACCGGCGTCCCGCTCGGCTGGACCCACCAGTTCCTCAGCGGCCCCCTGCTCGACCTGCCCGCCGCGACCGTCTCCGGGGGCCGGCTCGCCCCTGAAGGCCCCGCCTACAAGGCCCTGTTGATCGAGAGCGACTTCTTCTACGGCTCCACGCCCACCCTCTCCCCGCACGACGCGCGCAAGGTGCTCGCTCTCGCCCGTGCCGGACTGCCCGTCGTCCTGTTCGGCGCCTTCGACCAGGCGCTGACCCCGGGCGTGCCCGACCCGGGCGAGACCGATCAACTGCGCGAGATCTTCACCGCGTTGCTCGCCCTGCCCCACGTCCTCCGGGTCACCGACAAGACGGCGATAGGCGATGCCCTCACCTCCCTCGGCGTGACGCCCGACGTCCGCCACGCCACCCCGTCCACGCTCCTCAACGCCCACCGGGTGACCCCGGAGGCGGACTTCTACTACCTCTGCAACGGCAAGCACTCCGAGACCGTCAAGCCGCCGGTCGCCGCCATCGACCACGAGGTCACGCTGCGCCGCACACAGGGCGGGGCGACGGTGCCGTACCTGCTCGACCCGTGGACGGGCCGGGCGACGCGGCTCGCCCGGTACACCCGGAGCGGCCGGGACGTGACGCTGCGGGTGGCACTCCAGCCGGGGCAGGTCATGATCGTCGCGCTGGGCCGGCCCGGCCTCTTCGGCGACCGCGACGGCGACCGTCCGTACGCCGTCGGCACCGACGCCGACACGGCCCTGTTCACCCGGCACGGACTGACCGTGCGCGCGAGTACGGCGGGCACGTACAGGACCCGTCTGTCGAGCGGCCGTACGGTCTCCACCCGCATCCCCGCCGTGCCGCTGCTGATCACCCCGGCCCGCTGGGAGCTGGACGTCGAGGACTGGTACCCGGGACCCACGGCCACGACGACCGAGAAGGTGCACAGATCCCTCACGCTCGACACCCTCGCACCCTGGTCGCAGATCCCCGAACTGGCCGACTCCGCCGGTGTCGGACGGTACCGGACCACCGTCACCCTGCCCGCCGACTGGAGTGCGGCCCATGGCGCGCTGCTGGACCTCGGCCAGGTCGGTGACACGTTCCGGGTGACCGTCAACGGCACCCGACTGGCACCGGCGGACCGGCTGCACCCCGTCGTCGACCTCGGTGATCTTCTGCGGCGTGGCGAGAACACCGTCGAGGTCGAGGTGGCGACGCCTCTCGTCAACCGGCTCAGGGTCGCCCAGCCGGCCGTGTTCGGCGGCGTCGCCCGCCAGGCGTACGGCCTCGTCGGGCCCGTCCGTCTGGTGCCCTACGCGCAGTCGACCGTGGCCTGAGCCGGACCGGACCGGACCGGCGGGGCGGGGCGCGGTGGGGCGGGGTGACGCACGCCCGTTGTTTTGAACGTTTCAACCCGCGTCCCCGGCCCGCCGCCGCCCGCACCGACACGCTCCTGTCCCCGCACGGTCACATCGCCGGAGCATGCGTAGAGCCCCCTCCAGAGCATCCGTGGAGCCCACCGCGCCCGAGTCATCCGCAGAGCCACCCCGCCCGAATCCCGCATCACCGTCCGACCGAAGGGAACCTGCGGGACTTCAGGCTGCACAACCGTGCCCTGACCGCCGCCCAGGTCGCCCGACCGGCCGCGACCTGACCGGGCCGTCGCCGCACACCTTTCGACACGCGATCCGGCGGCGCGTCCCCCTGCCGCTCCGTACACCTCGGGAGTCGACCCATGCCCGAAAACGACGGCAACGCCCGCGACGACCGAACCGACCTGTCCGGACGCCGATTTGTCTCGGCGCCGTCGACTCCTGGTTCGCCGGCCGCGTCGCCGGCATCGCGCAGACCGGCGACTCGATCGGCTACGCCGAACTCCTCGTCTCCCCGGCCGTCGAAGGGGACATGACCTCCGCCTCGGGCTCCTGCCGCACGCCGTACGGCCTCGCCCGCACCGACTGGCGACGGGACGGGACGGGACGGGATGGGACGCGGACCGGTTCCGGCTCACCCTGGACGTCCCCGCGGGCAGTACCGCCGAGGTCCACGTCCCCGCCGCCGACGGCCGCGCCCTGGTTCCCGAAGGAGCGCACCGGCTGCGGACGACGGCCACGGAGACCGTGTACGAAGTGGGTTCCGGGCGCTGGACGTTCCGCTCGACGATGCCACCGGCATAACGAGAGCGGTCCGGCCGTCACCGTGCGACGGGACCCGGTGCTCCGGCGGGACCCGGCCTCGGGAACCGCCGGAGCGCCAGGCACACTCTGCGTGTCGGAGTGCCCGTTTCGGAAGGATGGCCCACACATGATCACGCTTACGAAGGAAGACGGTCCGGCGGACCTGGACGGAGTGACCCATCTGTCCATCGGCGTGTCCTGGGACCCCACGGCCGGCAGCAGCGGCGGCGTCATGGGCGTGCTGCGCCGCAAGACCGGCACGGACCTCGACCTCATCGCCATCGCCATGCAGGGCGGCGACCCGGTGCGCCTGGCCGGCCTCGACTCGCTCGACCCCATGGGCAACGGCTCCCTGGTGCACAGCGGTGACAACCAGACCGGCCGCGGGGACGGCGACGACGAGACCGTCACCGTCGAGTTCGCCCGCGTCCCGGGCAACATCACGTCGATCGTGTTCATCGCCGCCGCCTTCAAGAGGGGCAGCTCCTTCCAGAAGGCGCGCAACATCAGCTTCAAGGTCTACGACGCGACCGGCGGCACCTCCCAGCAGGTCGCCGACATCTGGCCCAGCCTGCTCACCCAGGACAACGGCTGCGCCGTCGCCAAGGCCGTGCGGGTCGGCGGCACCTGGAAGCTGGAGGTGATCAATGTGACGGGGAAGATAAAGCAGGGCGACGAGCACGCCCTGATGCGCTTCGCCGTCAGCAAGTAGGCAGGACGCACCCGGCCAGGATGTCCCCCGGGGCCCGCCGGCCGAGCACCGCCCGGGCCCCCGGGACCTGCCTGCCCCCCCGCCTCTCTGTAGCGGCGCCCTGCCGCGGCGCCCCGTCGCGTTGCGCCGCACGGGTGGAAGCGGCCCTTCCCGCTCGTGGCAGCGCGGGGTGTGCGCCACCGTCTGTGCTCGACCTCGAGTCGACTTGAACTCGTAGCGTCGAAGACGGCACCGACGAAAGGGACCGCATGTCCACCACCTGGTTCATCACCGGCACGTCCTCCGGCTTCGGGCGGCTGCTCACCGAACGGCTGCTGGCCCGCGGCGACCGCGTCGCGGCGACCCTCCGCCGGCCCAGGGCGCTGGACGTCCTGCGTGCCGAGTACGGCGACCGCCTGCGGATCGTCCGCCTCGACGTCACCGACCCCGCTGAGGTCCGCCGGGCCGTGGACGAGTCGTTCAAGGCGCTCGGCACGATCGACGTCATCGTCAACAACGCCGGGTACGGCGTCTTCGCCGCCGCCGAGGAGGCGAGCGAGGAGCAGATCCGGCGGGTGATCGACACCAATCTGCTCGGCTCGATCCACGTCATCCGGGCCGCGCTGCCGCATCTGCGCGCCCAGGGCGGCGGACGTGTCATCCAGGTGTCGACCGCGGGAGGCCAGACCGTCTATCCGAACTTCGGCTACTACCACGCCTCGAAGTGGGGGATCGAGGGCTTCTGCGAGACGGTGGCCCGCGAGATCGCCCCGTTCGGTATCGGCATGACCATCGTCGAACCCGGCGCGACACCGACCGGATTCGGTGCGGCCCTCGACACCGCGCCGGCCATGCCGGAGTACGAGGACACCCCGGCGGGCGAGGGACGGCGGGCGTTCGCCGACCCCTCCTTCGTCCTCCCCAACGACCCGCACAAGATCGCGAAGGCGATGATCGACCTCGTCGACAGCGGGAACGTACCGCTGCGGCTCCCCCTGGGCTCCGACACCTACGAGGACGTACGGGCGTCGCTCGTCGCCCGCCTCGACGAACACGACGCGCACCGCGACGTCGCACTGTCCGTGGTCCGGGACGACCTCGCCTGACCGTGGGGGAGCCGGAGGAACCGGACCCCGCGCACATACCTCCGGCCACCTGGCGACTACGCTGACGCATCGCCGTACGAAGGAGACATCAAGGTCATGGCCAGCGTCGTTCCACCGTCCGTCCTGGAGCAGTCGGAGGCGGAAGCCCTCTTCGGGTTCGAGTCGAGTGCCCCGCAGAGCGCCCGTGCCGCGCTGGGGATGAGCGGCACACGGATCGGCGGGGGAGTGGTGCTGTCGATGCGCGACGACCCCACCCGGTTCTGGAGCAAGGCGCTCGGCCTCGGTGTCACCGAGCCCGTCACCGCCGAACTGATCGGCGAGGTCTGCGACTTCTACCGTACGGCGGGGGACCCGCAGGCCGTCCTCCAGATCGCGCCCGACCTGCTGCCGGAGGAGTGGTCGGAGATGAGCGAGGCGGAGGGGATCACCCCGGGGTCGTCGTGGGTGAAGCTCGTCGCCCGGACCGACGAGGCGATCGCCCGCGCTGACGCGGCGGCCGGGCCGGTGGACGGCGTTCGTGTCGCCCCCGTGGAGGCCGGGCACGCGTCCGCGTGGGGGTCCGTCATGATGCGCGCGTTCGGCATGCCGGTCGAGCACTACGCGGACATGGCCGCCGCGACCGCGGCCAGGCATGGCTGGCACCCCTTCGCCGTGTGGTGGCAGGAGGAGATCGTCGGAACCGGCACCATGTACGTCCGGGGCGAGACGGCGCAGATGTTCGCCGGCGCGGTCCTGCCCCAGGCACGCCGGCGCGGTGCCCAGACCGCGCTGCTGGCGGCCCGGGCCCGCCTGGCACGGGAGTTGGGCTGCCGGTTCCTCGTCGCGGAGACGGGTGCAGAGGCCCCCGGCACCCACAACTCCTCGTTGCACAACATGCTTCGCCTGGGCTTCGAGATCGCCTACGAACGCCGGAACTGGATCTGGCGTCCTTGAGGAGGGTGCGGCACATGCCGTCGCTGATCGACACCATCCGCGCGCGGGACGACGTCGCCGCGTTCCTCGCGTGGCCGGGGGACTTCGACCTGGAACGGCACGACCACGTCGAGGAGGTGCATCTCGCCTCGGGCGACGCCCTGGAGGGCTTCGCGGGCGACGGCACCGGAGGGACCTTCTTCTTCTGCGGTGAGGGCGGGGAGGAACGGCCGGTCCTGTACGCGGACTCCGAGGGCGGCGCGGCGCTGATCGCGCTCGGCCTGCCCGAACTCCTCCGGCTCCTCCTGGTCGTTCCGTGGTGGCGCGACTGCCTCACGTTCACCGTGGCGGAGAGCGACGAAGCCGGCTCCGAGTACCTGGAGGACATGCCGGACCTGGTGGAGCGGAGGGACCGGGTCGCCGCGGCCCTCGGCCTCGAACTCCCCCCGGCGGCCGAGGCGCTGGCCCGGCTGCGCGACGTGGCGCTCGGCGAGGGCAAGGACGTCGTCCTCGTCCTGACACCCGAGAACTCGCCCTACGAGCCTCTGTTCGGCGACTGAGACGCAACGGTCGGGAAGGCGCTCCGTGACCTCGCGGAGCGCCCACTCTTGTGGAACATCGCGAAAACGGCCGGTATCCGACGCCCTGTCAACAACCTCCGTCGACAACCGGGCGGTTCCTGCCGAGCTGACTGTGCGTCAGTTCATTATTTACGAATAATTGCCCGATCCGGCGTATTGACCCTCGTCCGAGGCCGCTCATATGGTCGCGTTGATCTCGCCGACGAGACGGTGCCGCAGGACCGGTTCGTGTCAGGTGGGTCTTCGTGACCTCGCACGGGAGGAGCACCCGAGTCGGGCGCCGGCGACATGCCGCGGCCACCTCCGGCCACAAGCCGGGGCCGCCGTCGCCGAGGGGCGCGGACCGGCGAAGATCCTGGACGGCACGTCCCGACGCCCCACGTCGCTCCCCGCCCCGGATGCCCGTGACGGCACCCGGTCCGTCTCGACCGGTCGGCGGTTCCCGAGAGCCGAGGAGTGCGTCATGGCGCAGTTGGTCAAGGAACGGGTCCCGCTCACGAGACACGATCGCCCGGCGAGAGGCCCCGCGGCACGCCGGGGCGACGGACGGCTCGCATGGGCGCTGATCACCCCGGCCGTCGCCGGCTTCCTGGTGTTCTTCGCCCTCCCGACGCTCCGCGGCGTCTACTACAGCTTCACGAACTTCCGCATCCTCACACCCCCGAAGTGGGTGGGGTTCGCCAACTACCGTGAGATGTTCGGCGATTCGGTGTTCTGGCACGCGCTGCTCGTCACCGTGTACTTCGTGGCCCTCTCGGTGGTGGCCGGAGTGCTGGTGTCACTGGTCACCGCCGTGGTCCTGCACCGGCTCACCCGCTCCACCCTGGTCCGGGGCCTGATCATCCTGCCGTTCCTGATCTCCGGGGTGGTCGCTGCACTGGTGTGGCAGTGGATGCTCGATCCCCAACTGGGCATCGTCAGCCGGGTCCTGGAGGACATCACCGGACAGCACCTGCTCTTCTTCAGCGACAGCGACCTGGCGATCCCGTCCCTGGCCGCGATCAGCGTGTGGAAGTCGATGGGCTACAACGCGGTCCTGATCTTCGCCGGACTCCAGACCATCCCGCCCACGGTGTACGAGGCGGGGCGGCTGGACGGCGCGAGCGAGTGGCAGATGTTCCGCCGCCTCACGGTGCCCCTGCTGCGGCCGATCCTGGTCATGGTGGTCGTCCTCACCGTCATCGGCTCCTTCCAGGTCTTCGACATCGTGCAGGTCACCACCCAGGGCGGCCCCGCCAACGCCTCCAACGTGCTCCAGCGGTACATCTACGAAAAGGGCTTCGGCGAGCTGGACTTCGGCTACGCCGCCACCATGTCCCTGGCCCTCTTCGTCCTGCTCGTCGCGATCACCTTCACCCAGATGCGGCTCGCCCGCGCCAACGAGACCGACCTGAGCTGAGGAGCCGTACCGTGTCCACCCTCGCACCGGCCCACCCGGCAGCCACCGCGACCGGCGCCGGAACCCGCAGGCGGATCTCGGCCGGCCGGGCCGCGGCCTGGCTGTACATCACCGTCGTCCTGATCGTGACGGTGTTCCCGTTCTACTGGATCCTGCGCACCGCCCTGTCGAACAACGTCACCCTGCCCACCGACCCCTCCTCGCTGCTCCCGGTCGACTTCACCTGGGGCGCCTTCGAACGGGCCCTCGGGCTCTCCTCCCGCGCCGAGGCCCAGGCCCAGGGCGGCTCGGGCGCCTCCCTCGACACCGCGCTCTTCCTGCGCAACTCCGTCGTCTACGCCACCGTGCAGACAGCGCTCGTGGTGTTCTGCTCGGCGATGGCCGCGTACGCGTTCTCCCGCCTGCGGTGGCGGGGCCGCGACACCGTCTTCAACATCCTGCTCGGTGCGCTGATGGTGCCCGCGATCCTGGTGCTGCTGCCCAACTTCATCTTCGTCCGCGACATCCACCAGCTGAACTCGTTCACCGGACTGCTGCTGCCCGGCGCCTTCTTCTCCGCGTTCAACATCTTCTTCCTGCGCCAGTTCATGCTCGGCCTGAGCACGGAGGTGGAGGAGGCCGCGCTGATGGACGGCGCGAGCCGGCTGCGGATCTTCTTCACCATCACCCTGCCGATGACCTCGGCACCCATCGCCACGCTGTCCCTGCTCACCTTCATCAACACCTGGAACGACTACTTCTGGCCGCTGCTGGTGACCAACGACGAGCACGCCCGACCGCTGACCCTCGCCCTCGGCGTGTTCAAGCAGTCCTCCCCGCAGGCCGCACCCGACTGGGCGGGTCTGATGGCGGCGACGATGATCGCGGCCCTGCCGATGCTGCTCCTGTTCCTGGTCTTCGGGCGACGCATCGTCAACTCCATCGGCTTCACGGGCATCAAGTAGGCCCGGCCCCCCTCACGAAGGAGAAACAGCATGCGGACACACCGCGCCCGGCGGTGGCAGCGCCTCCTCGCCGCCACCGCGGCACTCGGCCTCACCGCGGTGCTGGGCGGCTGCGCGGCCGGGGGCACGTCCTCCGGGAAGACCACGGTGAACTGGTGGACCTGGGACGACCGGCAGGCCACCGCCTACCAGTCGTGCGCGGACGCCTTCGAGAAAGCACATCCTGACATCGATGTCAGAATCACTCAGTACGACTCGGCGGACTACTTCACCAAGCTGCTCTCCGGCTTCGTCGCCGACACCGCGCCCGACGCCTTCATGAACAGCGTCCAGTACATCCAGCAGTACGCCTCACTGAAGCAACTCATGCCGCTCGACGACCTGATGAAGAAGACGGGCTATGACCTGAAGCGGTTCTCCGTCGGCGTCGACGACTACAAGTACACCGATGGCAAGCAGTACGGGCTCCCCATGGACTGGGCCTCCGCGGCCCTCTACTACAACACCGCCAAGCTGAAGGCGGCCGGACTCGACGCCCACGACATCACCACCATGCGCTGGGACCCGGACGGCGGCGGCAGCTTCGAGAAGGTCGTCGCCCACCTCACCGTCGACCGCAAGGGCGTGCGCGGCGACGAACCGGGCTTCGACGGGAAACACGTCGCCACCTACGGCATCAGCAGCATGGTCACCGTCGGCAACGACTTCAACGGGCTGACGACCTGGCGCCCCCTGGCGTCCTCGCTGGGCTGGCGCATCGGCGACCGCCCGAACTACCCCACGGTGTTCCGCTACGACGACCCGCGCCTGGAGAAGACCTTCGCGTTCGTCCGTGAGCTGACCGACAAGGGATACGCCCCCGCGCCCGGCGAGTTCTCGTCGGCCGGTGCCCCGGCAAGCGGCGCCCAACTGCTCGGCTCCGGCAAGATCGCCATCTACGCGGGCGGCTCCTGGGAGGCGTCCACCCTCGCCACCCTGCCCAAGCTGAAGATCGGCACCGGACCCATGGTGGCCGGGCCCGACGGCACCCGGGCGACCGTCAGCAACGCCAACGGCAACGTCATCTGGTCCGGCACCGACCACCCCGACCAGACCTGGGCGTGGGTGTCGTACATGGGCTCCGCCGAGTGCCAGCGGACGGCGTCCACGACCGGCACCTTCCTGCCCTCGATCCCCGAAGCCGTCGACACCTCGGTCGCCGCCATGGCCCGGCAGGGTGTGGACCTCTCGGTGTTCCGCCGGCAGGAGAAGGAACGGCAGCTCCTGCCCAACACCCCGTACTCCAACGGCACCGCGCTCCAGGCCACCCTGCTGCCGCTGATGCAGCAGTACTTCGCCCATCAGAAGGGACAGGGCGTCTTCCGGCAGATGACGGACGAGAGCAGAAAACTGCTCGCCGACAAGGACTAGGTCTAAAACTGACGGACGTTATTGACAGGTGGGTCTCCAGTCTCTAGGAGACCGCCATGACTGAACGCGAGCTCGCAAGACGCGCCCGGCACCGGCACGCCCCGAGCGGCCTCCGACCCAGAAAGACGGACAGAAACGCCATGACGACCGCCCATCGCGCACGGACCGCCGTGCCCCTCACCGAGGGCTGGACCCTGCGGCACGACGGGGAGGCCCTGCCCGCCCGGGTCCCGGGATGTGTCCATACCGACCTGCTGGCCGCCGGCCGCATCCCCGACCCCTTCATCGGCACCAACGAGGACGACGTCCAGTGGGTGGGCCGCGCCGACTGGCAGTACGACACGGTCCTGCCCGCCCGCGACACCGGGCACGAGCGCACCGACCTGGTCTTCGAGGGACTCGACACCGTCGCCGAGATCACGCTCGGCGACCGGACCCTCGGCCGTACGGCCAACATGCACCGCACCTACCGCTTCGACGTCACCGAAGCGCTCGCCGACGGTCCTGCCCCGCTGTCCGTGCGCTTCACCTCCGCGTACACCGCCGCCGAGGACACCCGGCGGCGGATGGGCGCGCGCGAGGAGGCGTACCCGCACCCGTCGGCGTTCGTCCGCAAGATGGCCTGCTCCTTCGGCTGGGACTGGGGCCCCTCCCTGCCCACCGCCGGCATCTGGAAGCCCGCCCGCCTCGATCACTGGTCGACCGCACGCCTCGACCGGGTGCGCCCGCTGGTCACGGTGGAGGACGGCACGGGACGGGTCGAGATCAGGCTCGACGTGGCCCGCACCGCCACCGGCACCGGCCGCGCCCTCACCGCCGAGGTGCGCGTCGGGGAGGGACACACCGGCTCGGTCACCTTCGAGGGCGACACCGCCACGGTGGTCGCGGAGGTGCCCGACGCCGACCTGTGGTGGCCGCGCGGCCACGGCGCACAGCCCCGCCACGACTGCGAGGTCACCCTGCGCGCCCCGGACGGGACGGTGCTCGACACCTGGTCGCGCCGCATCGGCTTCCGCACCGTCGTCCTCGACACCGCACCCGACGAGCACGGCACCGGCTTCACCTTCGCCGTCAACGGCGTCCGGGTCTTCGCCCGCGGCGTGAACTGGATCCCGGACGACGTCTTCCCCTCCCGGGTCACCACCGACGACTACCGCGAACGCCTCACCCAGGCGGCGGAGGCCGGGGTCGACATGGTCCGGGTGTGGGGCGGCGGCATCTTCGAGCGCGACGACTTCTACGACGTCTGCGACGAACTCGGCATCATGGTCTGGCAGGACTTCCTGTTCGCCTGCGCGACCTACCCGGAGGAACAGCCGCTGCGCTCCGAGGTCGAGGCCGAGGCGCGCGAGAACGTCGCCCGCCTCATGCCGCACCCCAGCCTCGTGCTGTGGAACGGCAACAACGAGAACCTGTGGGTCTACACCATGTGGAACTGGGAGGAGACCCTCAAGGGCGACTCCTGGGGCGAGGGCTACTACCTCGCCCTGCTGCCCAGGATCGTCGCCGAGACCGACCCCACCCGCGCCTACTGGGCCGGCAGCCCCTGGTCCGGCTCCTGGAACCACGCCCCCGAGCACCCCGACCACGGCTGCACCCACCTGTGGGACGTGTGGAACAAGACCGACTACACCGACTACCTCGACAGCGTGCCCCGCTTCGTCTCCGAGTTCGGCTGGCAGGCCCCGCCCGCGTACGCCACCCTGCGCGACGCCCTGCCCGGCGAGGAACTGGCGCCCGACTCCCCGGGCGTGCTGCACCACCAGAAGGCCGAGGACGGCAACGGCAAGCTGGAGCGCGGGCTCGCCCGGCACTTCGCGGTGCCCCGGGACTTCGACACCTGGCACTATCTGATGCAGGTCAACCAGGTGCGCGCCTTCGCCACCGGTGTCGAGCACTGGCGCTCGCACTGGCCGAGGAGCGCGGGCGCGATCGTCTGGCAGCTCAACGACTGCTGGCCGGTGACCAGTTGGGCCGCGATCGACGGCGCGGGACGCCGCAAGCCGCTGTGGTACGAGCTGCGCCGCCTCTACGCCGACCGGCTGCTGACGCTGCAACGGCGCGACGGGCGGCTCACGTTGTGCGCGGTGAACCAGGCGGCCGACGCCTGGCTGCCCACCGTACGGCTGCGCAGGATGTCCGCGGACGGCACGCAGCTCGCCGAGCACAGCCTCCGACCGGCCGCCGACGGGCGGACGGTGGCCGCCGTCGAGGTGCCCGACGCCCTGGTCCCGGCGGCGTCCGGCAGCGAATACCTGGTCGCCGACGCGGCCGAGCTGCGGGCCGTCCACTTCCCCGTGCGGGACCTGGAGTTCGCCTATCCCGCACCCGAGTACGACGTGAGCGTGGACGACACCACGGACGGGCCGGGGACGGCACGGATCACCGTGCGTGCCAGGACCCTGCTGCGTGACGCGCTCCTCCAGGCCGACCGGCTCGCCCCCACGGCCACCACCGACCAGGGCCTGTTCACCCTCCTGCCGGGCGAGACCACCACCCTCCACGTCCACAACTGGCCCCACCCCGACCCCGAGTCGGCCCGCACGGCCCTGTTCGTCCTGGGGCGGGCAGGGGGCAGTGGACAGTAGGCCGGTTCCGTTCGCGACGTTCGGCACACGCCGAACGACGTGGCGGCCCGGACATGGGGGTGGGCAGCCTGGGACGCGCACTTGACCGAGTGCCGCACCACGTCCGACCAAGGGGGAACAACCACATGCGCAAACGTGCTGTCATCGGGGCCGCGGCGGCCGCCGCGTTCGCCGGTGTCCTGGCCACCGCTCCGAG
This sequence comes from Streptomyces sp. NPDC026672, assembly GCF_040638185.1. Taxonomy (NCBI): domain Bacteria; kingdom Bacillati; phylum Actinomycetota; class Actinomycetes; order Kitasatosporales; family Streptomycetaceae; genus Streptomyces; species Streptomyces sp. NPDC026672. The sequence continues at coordinate 113,846 of NZ_JBEZXS010000023.1, read as the reverse complement.
CGCGTCCGCGGAGGCGAACCCGCCCGGCTGCGACAAGGGCTACTTCTGCGTCTACAGCGGCGAGAACCAGACCGGCCAGCTCGTCATGAGGACGGCGGGCAACTGGACCGGGAACGTCTCCATCCGGTCGGCGTTCAACAACGGCGTGCCGTTCCCGGGCGCCGACCACGTCGACGTCACGTACACCGTGTCGGGCGGCACGGAGACGTCCTGCCTGCACTACAACCCGGGCCCGGGCGGCTACAAGGTGAACGCGGTCGCAGGCACCCGGGTCGTCAAGGTCGTCTGGCGAGGCGAGTGCTGAGCCGGTGACACCGGCCGCCGGGGTCGACGCCCTCGCTCGCGTCGGCCCCGGCGCGGTGCACGGAGCAGGGTGCCACCGGGCCTGTCGCCGCGGTCGGTCGTCGTCAGGCGTCGTGTTCGTTCTCGCGGTTCTCCAGGGCGCTGATCGCGGTCGCCGTGAGGCTGTGGGTGATGTGGTCCCGCATCAGCCGTGCGGCCTCGGCGGCCCGGCCCTCCTCGACGAGGTCGACGAGCCGGTGGTGTTCCTCCAGATCGCGGGTGCGCGGGCCGTCGCCGGGCGGGAGTTCGAGGCCGAGGCGGCGATAGCGGTCGGACTTGTCCCACAGGTCGTCCAGCAGACGGCACAGCACCTCGTTGTGGGAGGCGCGGTACAGCGCCTGGTGGAAGGCTCGGTGCGCGGTGAGCGCCTCCTCGCCCCACTGCCGGGTGACGGGCAGCAGCCGGTCCACCGCGGCGCGCATGACGGCGAGGTCCTCCTCCGTGCGGCGCCCGGCGGCCAGTTCCGCCGCGGTCGGGTCCAGGGAGAGGCGCACCTCGAAGAGCTCCCGGGCCTCGGCGGAACTCATCGTCGAGACCCGGACGTCCCGGTGGGTCTCCACCTCGACCAGGCCCTCGCTGCTGAGCCGGCGGATGGCCTCGCGCAGCGGCGTGATGCTCATGTTGAGGGAGTCGGCCAGCTCGTACTGGGCCAGTCGTGACCCGGCCGGGAGGTCCCCGGTGAGGATCCGGCCCCGCAACTCCGCGTAGGCGAGATCGCTTTTGCTCAGGAAGAGATTCGGACTTGCCATCCCCCCGGTGCTTCCCTTCCGGACGCGTCCGCCCCTTGACAGGTTCACTTTCGACCACTTCACTCTAACACCGTCATAGCTTATAAGATATATGGAGAACTCTCCGGTGAAGATCACCCATGTGTACGAGGGCACCGTCCCGATCAGCTCCTCGATCCGCAACGCCTGGATCGACTTCAGCTCGATGGACTGCTCGATCGTCGCCGTCGAGAGCGACGTCGTCCGGGACGGGAAACCGCTCGTCGGCTACGGCTTCAACTCCAACGGCCGTTACAGCGCGGGGGAGATCCTGCGCCGGCGCGTCCTGCCCCGGCTGCTGGACGCCGAGCCCGGCAGCCTCCTGGACGAACGGGGGGAACTCGACCCGGCCAGGGCGTGGGACGTCATGATGCGCAACGAGAAGCCCGGCGGACACGGGGAGCGCTCGGTCGCGGTCGGCGTCGTGGACATGGCCCTGTTCGACCTCGCCGCCAAGATCGCGGGACAGCCCCTCTACCGCTGGCTCTCGGACCGGTACGGCGACGGCCGCCCCGACGACTCCGTCTTCGTCTACGCCGCGGGCGGCTACTACGCCCCGGGCAAGACCCTCACCCATCTCCAGGACGAGATGCGCGGCTTCCTCGACCTGGGCTACGACGTCGTCAAGATGAAGATCGGCGGCGCCGACCTGGCCGAGGACCTGCGGCGCATCGAGGCCGTCATCGACGTCCTGGACGGTGACGGCTCCCGCCTCGCCGTCGACGTCAACGGCCGCTTCGACCTCGCCACCGCGCTGGAGTACGGGCGCGCCATCGAGCCGTACGGCCTGTTCTGGTACGAGGAGATCGGCGACCCGCTCGACTACCGCCTCAACGCCGTGGTCGCCGAGAACTACGCCGGCCGCATCGCCACCGGTGAGAACCTCTTCTCCCTCCAGGACGCCCGCAACCTCATCCGCTACGGCGGCATGCGCCCCGACCGCGACATCGTGCAGGTCGACCCCGCCCTCAGCTACGGGCTGGTGGAGTACCTGCGCATCCAGGAGATGCTGCGCCGGCACGGCTGGTCCTCGCGCCAGTGCGTCCCGCACGGCGGACACCAGTTCTCGCTGCACATCGCCGCCGCCCTCAAGCTCGGCGGCAACGAGTCCTACCCGGGCGAGTTCCAGCCCACCGGCGGCTTCGCCGACGACGCGGTGGTCGAGAAGAGCCGGGTGGGCCTCACCGACATCCCCGGGATCGGCTTCGAGGGCAAGGCCGCCTTCCACAAGGTGCTGCGCGACCTGCACCGGTGACCCGAACCGGCGCACCCGCCGTCAGCACCGCACACCACGTGCAAGGGAGCACCAACGATGACATCCCCTACCGCCACCGACCGGCCGCGGCGGTCGCGGCCGAACCGTCTGATACGTGAGCTGTGGTTCCAGGTGGTGCTGGCCGCGGTCCTCGGCATCGCCGTCGGCGCGTTCCTGCCCGATGTCGGCGAGGAGCTGACACCGCTCAACGACTGGTTCGTCGCGCTGGTCAAGATGATCGTGGTCCCGGTCGTCTTCTGCGTGGTGACCACCGGCATCGCCTCGATGAGCGATCTGCGCAAGGCCGGCCGCATCGGGGTGAAGGCGATCGGCTACTTCCTCGTGCTGTCGCTGCTCTCCATGCTGATCGGACTGGTCGTCGCCAACGTCTTCCACCCCGGCGGCGGACTGCACGTCGACCCCTCGACGCTCAACGCCGACGACGTGCCCGACTCCGCCAAGGAGCACGCCACCTTCACCGGGTTCGTCTCCTCGATGATCCCCACCTCGCTCTTCGGGGCGATCGCCGGGGACGCCGTACTGGCCGCCCTGACGGTGTCGATCGTCTTCGGCGTGGCCCTCAACATGGCGGGCGAACAGGGCGCGCCGCTGGTGACCGGCATCCGGGCGCTGTCGGACGTGGTGTTCCGGATCGTCGGCTGGGTCATGCGGCTCGCGCCCCTGGGCACCTTCGGCGCCCTGGCCACGGTCGTCGCCACCTACGGCGCCGAGAGCCTGAAGCAACTCGGCTATCTCATCGCCCTGTTCACCGCGACCTGTGTCGTCTACGTCGTGGTGGTGCTCGGCCTCGTCATGCGCGCCTGCGGGCTGGGCCTGTTCGCCCTGATGCGGTTCCTCAAGGCCGAGCTGCTGGTCGCGCTCAGCACCTGTTCCAGCGAGGCCGTGCTGCCGCAGATCGTGCGGAAGCTGGAGATCCTGGGCGTCGGCCGGCCCGTCGTCGGCATCGTCATCCCCTCCGGCTTCTCCTTCAACCTCGACGGGTCCGCCGTCTACCTCACGATGGCCTCGATGTTCCTGGCCCAGGCCGTCGGCATCGACCTCTCCTGGCAGCAGCAACTCGTCATGGTGGGCGTGATGATGCTCACCAGCAAGGGGACCGCGGGCATCGCGGGGGGCGCGTTCATCGTCCTCGCCGGCACGGTCACCGCGGTCGGCCACATCCCGCTCGCCGCGCTGTCCCTGATCGTCGGCATCGACCGCATCCTCAACGAGGGCCGTGTGTTCATCAACGTCCTCGGCAACGCCGTCGCCGCCGTCGTGATCGGCAAGTGGGAGAACGACTTCGACGCGGACCGGGCCCGGTCCGTCCTCCACCCGGGACAGAACCCGCCGCCCGCCGCCGTGCGGGAGAGCAGGGTCGGCGCGGACAACTGAGTTGACCCGAGCGCCCCGGGCCCGTTCACTTCACCGGGGTCCGGGGCTTTCGCCCGTATTCGGCAAGGAGCAGCATGCAGGGAGTTCTCACCGGGTTCGCGGTGATCGCCGTTGTCATCGGCGTCGGTTATGTGCTCGGACACCGCGGACACCTGGGGGACGACGCGCGGAAGGTCCTGACCGGGGTGGCCTTCAACGTCGCCACCCCCGCCCTGCTGTTCACGACGCTGGTGCGCGCGGACCTCTCGGTCATCCTCTCCGAGCGGCTCCTCGTCACCGTGGTCAGCACGGTCGCCGCGGCCTGTCTCTTCGTGGCCGTCGGACTCCTGCGGGGCTGGAGCAGGGGACAGCTCACCATCGGCGCCCTGTGCTCCAGTTACGTCAACGCCGGCAACCTCGGCATCCCGATCGCCGTGTACGTCCTGGGCGACGCCTCCCTCGTCGCGCCGATCCTGCTGTTCCAGCAGATGGTCCTCACCCCCCTCGCCCTGACGGTCCTGGACCTCCAGCGGCCCGGCGAGCGCCGCCCCCTGCTCCAGCGGCTGACCACACCCCTGCGCAACCCGGTCGCGGTCAGCTCGCTCGCGGGCGTCACGGTGGCAGCCAGTGGCTGGAGCGTCCCGCAGCCGGCCCTCGAACCCCTCGTCCTCATGGCCAACATGTCCGTCCCCGCCGTCCTGCTGGCCTTCGGGATCTCCCTGCGGGGCAGCGGACTTCCCGCCCGCGGCGCCAACCGGCCCGCCATCGCCCTGTCCGCCGCCCTCAAGACCACCGTCCAGCCCTTCATCGCCTGGTGCATCGGCGCGGGCCTCTTCCATCTGCACGGCGCGGCGCTGCTCGACGTCACCGTGACCTCGGCGCTCCCCGCCGCGCAGAACCTCTACACCTACGCCACGCAGTACCGCGTCGGTGAACAACTCGCCCGGGAGTCCATCCTCCTGTCCACGGTGGCCTCGGTCCCCGCGCTCGTCACCATCGCCGCCCTGCTGGGATGACGGGGTCCGTGACGCGCAGCAGACGCGGGGGCCGTGCGGCGGGTTCGGGCAGTCGCAGCGGGCCGCGGCCGGGGGTGAGGCTGCCGAGGAGCGAGGCGTGGCGGGCGCCGGTGCCCGAGGGGAGGGTGCCGGGCAGTCCGTGGACGGTGAGGAAGCCCAGCACGGCGAAGGCCAGGGCCTCCTTGGCGTCGGAGGGCAGGCCCAGGTCGTCGCTGGGACGCAGTGTGACGCCGGGAAGTTCCTCGCCGAGCATGCGCATCAGCACCGGATTGCGGGTGCCGCCCCCGGAGACGACCAGGCCCGTGACTCCGTGCGCGCGGCAGGCGTCGGCCACGGTGACGGCGGTGAGCCGGGTCAGGGTGGCGAGGACGTCGTCCGTGCCGGGAGTCGGTGCGTCGGCCAACGCCCTTCGCAGATACGGGAGATGGAAGTGCTCCTTGCCGGTGCTCTTGGGCGCGGGCCTGCGGTAGTAGGGGTCGGCGAGGAGCACCTCGAGGAGGTCGGGGTCGGTGTGCCCGGCCGCGGCCCGGCGTCCGTCCTCGTCGTAGGCGGCGGCGCCGTCCGTGAAGTGGTGCACGGCAGCGTCCAGCAGGGCGTTGGCGGGGCCGGTGTCGAACGCCAGCGGCTCCGCGTCCGGGGCCACGACGGTGACGTTGGCGATGCCGCCGAGGTTGAGCGCCGCCGGCACCCCGGGCAGCCCCCGCAGGAGCAGGGTGTCGGTCATCCCGACCAGCGGGGCGCCCTGGCCGCCCGCCGCGACGTCCCGGCCGCGCAGGTCCGACACCACCGGCACCCCCGTGGCCTCGGCGATCCAGGCCGGCCGGCCGAGTTGCAGGGTCCCGCGCACGGTGCCGTCCTCGACCCAGTGGTGCATCGTCTGGCCGTGGGACACCACCAGGTCGGCCATGCCGCCGCACACCTCGTCGAGCACTCGGACCGCGGCGCCGGCGAAGGCCTGCCCCACACCGGTGTCCAGGGCGCACACGGCCGCGGTCGTGGTGGTCGCCGGGGGCAGCGTGGCGGCGATCAGGTCCCGCAGGTCGTCGGGGTACGGCACGGACAGATGGCCGAGCGGCCGCAGGAGCAGGGTGTCGCCGTCGAGGGTGAGGTCGGCGGCGGCCGCCTCGATGGCGTCGTACGAGGTGCCCGACATCAGACCGATCACACGCATGGCTACTCCCTACCGGCGTTCACGGGGACATCGGAGGTCCGGTCGCCGCGTGTCCCGTAGGCCCGCGGCGACCGGTGGAACAGGCTCAGCGCACCGCCCACGACCAGGGTGATCAGCACGCCGATCGGCACCAGCCACTGCGCGGCGATCGCGGTCGGCACCGTCGCGCCCGCCGCCGTGACGTCGATCCTGACCTCGCGCACGACGTACGTCATCACCGCGACCGTCACGAGGAACGCCACCGCCGAGTCGGTCTCGTCGGCCCGCCGGACGAGCCGCCCGAGCAGGAAGGCGCCGAGCAGCGCGCCGTAGGTGTAGCCCGCGATGGTCAGACCGGTCAGGTACACATTGCCGGTACTGGTGCTGAAGGCGCAGGCGAACACCGCCATCAGCACCGCCCACACCAGCGTCATGACCCGGGCGAGCCGCAGCAGCGCCTCCTGCGACGGGGTGCCGCGGAAGAAGCTGTGGACGAGGTCGGCGACCGTCGAGTTGGACATGGAGTTCAGCGCCGAGGACAGGGAGCCCATCGCGGCGCCGAGGATGCCCGCCACCAGCAGTCCGGAGACCACCACGGGCAGCCCGTGCAGGATGAAGTGCGGGTAGAGGTTGTCGGAGCTGCCGAGGCCGAGGTCGGTGAAGCTCCTGCCCCCGTTGTACGACCACAGCAGCGCGCCGACGAGGGAGAACGCGGCGAACTGGAGCGTGACGAACACACCGGAGACGATCATGGCCTTCTGGCCGTCGCGCAGCGAGCGCGTGGCGAGGACCCGCTGGACGATCAGCTGGTCCGAACCGTGGCTGGCCATCGCGAAGACGGCGCCGCCGACGATCGCGGTCGGCAGGGCGAAGGGGCTGGTGAGGACGTGCGCCGGGCCGAAGTCGGTGTCGAACAGCCTGAAGTGGCCCGAGTGCAGGGCGGCGGAGTACCCGTCGGCGCCGACATGGGCCGACAGCACGGCGACGGCGAGCAGCGCGCCGCCCAGGTAGAGGCCCATCTGGACGGCGTCGGTCCAGATGACGGCCTTGATGCCGCCGAGGTAGGTGTAGACGACGGTGATCACCGTGAGGACGATGATGATGACGCGGTAGCTCGCGTGCACACCGAACTCGTCGAGCAGCAGCTTGATCGGGATGGCGGACGCGAACAGCCGGACGCCCTCGGCGAGGAGCCGGGTGAAGACGAAGGTCACCGAGGCGAGCCCCTGCAGCCTGAGCCCGAACCTGTCGCCCAGGTACTGGTAGGCGCTGACGAACCCGCCGCGCTTGTACAGGGGGATGAGCGCGGTGGCGACGACGACACGGCCGACGACGTAGCCGAGGGCGAGTTCGACGTTGCCGAAGCCCTGTCCGCCGTAGGCACCGCCGGGCACGCTGATGACGGTCAGCACACTGGTCTCGGTGGCCACCACGGAGAACGAGACGGTCCACCAGGGCATGTGCCCTTCGCCCACGAAGTAGTCCCGCGCCGTCCGCTGCCGTCCGGCCAGCCGTAGCCCGATCACGGCGATCGCGACGAGGTAGACGACGACCACGACCAGGTCGAGTTGGCGCACGCTCGCTCCTAGGCGACGGCCGGCGGGATCACCGGTGCGGAGGGGACACGGGGCGGGGGTGCCGTCCGGCGGACCCGGACGACATGGGGTTCGTGCGGCAGGGACGGGTCCAGGGCCAGCAGCCGCGCGCCGTCCAGCGGATCGCCCAGCGGAGCTACTGGGCGCAGCCGCCGGGCCGAGCGGGCGAGCGCGGCCCGCAGCGGTGCCACGAGCGGTTCGCCGAGTCCGGTCAGCCCTCCGGTGACGGCCACGGGCAGGTCGTCGCCGGGGATCCGGGCGGCGGCCGCGAGCACCGAGTCACCGAGCGCGGCGGCGGCGTCCCGGACGATCTCGGCCGCGACGGGGTCGCCGGCCTCGGCGGCGCGGGTCACCTCCGGGGCGAAGGAGGCCGCCGTGCGGGCCGGGTTGCCGTCCGCGGAGAGGGCGGAGGGCAGCGCGTCGGGGTCGCCGAAGCGGGTGGCGGCGGCGGTCAGCAGCGCGGTGTCCGGGCCGCGCCCGTCGTGCGCGCGCAGCGCGGCCCGCAGCCCCGCCACCCCGATCCAGGCCCCGCTGCCCTCGTCGCCCAGCCAGGGGCCCCAGCCGTCGACGCGGGCGAACGAGCCGTCCGCGCCGATGCCGACCGCGACGGACCCGGTGCCGATCGCCAGCACCACCCCCGCACGGCCGCCCAGGGCGCCCGCGTGCGCGGTGACCGCGTCGCTGGTGACGGCCGCCTCGTCCGCGGGCAGGTCCGTGAGGAGCAGCTCCGCCAGGGCGCGGGCCGCCGCCGGGGCCGAGGCCGCGCCCGCCGCGCCCACGCACACGGCGGCGAGCCGGTCCGGTGTGTGCTCGGCGACGAGCGGCAGCACCGCGGCGCGCACCGCGGCACGGGCCGCCTCGACACCTCCCGCGGCGGCGAGCCCGGGCGCCCCCGGCACCTCGTGCGCGGGTCCCGCCGGAGTGTGCGGGTCCGTCAGGAGCACGGCCCGGCAGCCGGTCTTGCCCAGGTCCACCGCCACTGCTGCTGTCATCCGGCGCGCCCTCGTCGTCGTACGGGATCCGGCGCGGCGGACGGTCACGGTCGACGGCGTGGCCGGCGCGGATAGGGTGCAGCGAGTATCGGAAGGCGGGCCTTCGTATGTCAACAAATGACTCCAAGCGGCGCAGTGCGTAAATTTTTGACGCGTTCGGTGGGCGTGGTTACGCTGACGCCACCCAGCCAGGAGGAACCCGTCCATGGCCCGCCAGGACCCGCACCGCACCACCGCGCGGCCGGCGCCGGAGAGCGCCCCGGCCGCCGACGTCCTGACGCGCGTCCGTGCCGCCCTGCCGACCCTGGCGCCCTCCGAACGGCGTGTCGCCGACGCTGTGCTGGCCGACCCGGACCGGGCGGCGGAACTGTCCATCAGCGCCCTCGCCGAACGCGCCGCCACCTCCGCGGCCACGGTCATGCGGTTCTGCCGGACGATGGAGCTGGGCAGCTACCCGCACCTGCGGCTCGCCCTGGCCGCGGCGGCCGCCCGCGAACACGCCCTCGGCGGCGAGCGCCCGGCACCGGGCACCGACATCAGCGCCACCGACACCCTCGAACGGATCGTCCACAAGATCATCTACAACGAGGTGCGCGCCCTGGAGGACTCCGGGGCCGGGCTCGACGTCGAGGCGCTGGGCGCGGCGGTCGACGCCGTGGCGGGCGCCCGCCGTGTCGACATATTCGGCGTCGGTGCCAGCGCGTTCGTCGGCCAGGACCTGCACCAGAAGCTGCACCGCACGGGCCGCATGGCGTTCGTCTGGACCGACCGGCACGCGGCCCTGACCGCGGCCGCGCTGCTCGGCCCCGGTGACGTCGCCGTGGCCATCTCGCACTCCGGGGAGACCGAGGACACGGTCGAACCCCTCCGACTGGCCGTCGAACGCGGCGCCACCACCATCGCCCTCACCAACGTCCCCGGCTCCACCCTCGCCGGCAGCGCCCACCTGGTCCTCGCGACACGCGCCCGTGAGATGCCCTTCCGCTCCGGCGCGACCGCCAGCCGCATAGCTCAACTCGCGCTCGTCGACTGCCTGTTCGTCGGCGTCGCCCAGCGTTCCCCCGACGCCACGAACGCGGCCCTCCAGCAGACGTACGAGGCCGTACGGCGCCGCGGACGCCCGCGGCCCGCGCGCCGCAGCCCGGCCGGGGACTGACCGGCCGGGCACTGCCGGCGTAGCCGCGCGGGGCGCGGAATCCCCCTGTGCCGTAGGGGACTTGAAACGGCCCATGGTGCTCCCGCGGTCCCTCTCCTCCCGTGTGCCCGGCGCTATTTTGTGAGCGCACGATCGCCTTGCCCTCACCATCGAGAGGACCCCCACGCATGGCAGTCACACGCCGCCGAGCCCTCACCCTCGCCGCGGGCAGCGCCGCGGCAGCAGCCCTGTCACCCACCACCGCCCGTGCCGCCACTCCCGCGGAGACCCCCACGGCGGGCACGGCGAGCCCGGTCGGTGACGTCGTCGGCAAGATCACCGTCGGCTACCAGGGCTGGTTCGCCTGCGCCGGCGACGGCGCCCCCGTCAACGGCTGGTGGCACTGGAGCCCCGACATGTCCAGGGCCCCGCGCCTCGGGGCCGCAAGCGCCAAGTCCTGGCCCGACGTGCGCGACTACACCCGCACCTACCGCACCGACATGCCGAACCTCAACGGCGGTTCGCCCGCGGCCCTGTTCTCGTCCTGGGACCAGCAGACCGTGGACACCCACTTCCGGTGGATGCGTGAGAACGGCATCGACACCGCCGCGCTCCAGCGCTTCAACCCGTTCGGTTCCGAGGGGCCCACCCGCGACGCCATGGCACAGAAGGTGCGGTCGGCGGCCGAGGCCAACGGCCGCAAGTTCTACGTCATGTACGACGTCACCGGCTGGACCTCGATGGCGGGCCAGATCAAGCAGGACTGGACGAGCAAGATGTCCGCGCACACCGCCTCCTCGGCCTACGCCCGTCAGAACGGCAAGCCGGTGGTGTGCGTCTGGGGCTTCGGCTTCAGCGACAACGCCCGTCCGTTCGGCGCCGGTGAGTGCCTGGACGTCGTCAACTGGTTCAAGCAGCAGGGCTGTTACGTCATCGGGGGCGTCCCCACGCACTGGCGCACCGGCACCGAGGACTCCCGGCCCGGCTTCTCGGACGTCTACCACGCCTTCCACATGCTCTCGCCGTGGATGGTGGGCCGGATCGGCAGGGCGGCCGACTCCGACTCGTTCTACGACAACGTCAACCGCCCCGACCTCGCCGACTGCGCCGCCCACGGCATCGACTACCAGCCCTGTGTGCTCCCCGGCGACCTCCAGGAACGCCAGCGCGCGCACGGGGACTTCATGTGGCGCCAGTTCTACAACATGGTGCGGCTGGGGGCGCAGGGCATCTACATCTCCATGTTCGACGAGTACAACGAGGCCAACCAGATAGCGAAGACGGCCGAGTCCGCCGCCGACGTGCCCGCCGGGTCGGGCATCTTCGCCCTCGACGAGGACGGTACGTCCTGCTCGTCCGACTACTACCTGCGGCTGACGGGCGACGGCGGCCGCATGCTCAAGGGCCAACTCCCTTTGACGGACCGCCGTCCCACGCCGGTCCGCTGACGCGACCCGCGTGGTCCGGGCGCGAACCGTCCGGCCGGCCACCGGAGTCGGCCGGACAGCGGAGCGGGTCCGGCAGCTGAGGGGCCGGGCAGTCGATCGGACGGACAGCTGAGCGGCGGGACGGTCGATCGGTCGGACAGCCGACCGGGCGGGTCGGCGGAGTCAGTCCGTGTCCGGCGCGCTCGGCGGTTCGCCGAGGCCCACCGCGAACGCGCGGAGCGCGGCGTCGAGCCGGGGGGCGAAGTCGAGGGCGACATGGCCCCAGCGCGGCACCTGCTCGTACAGGGCGGCGAGGGTCGGGGTCGGATGGGACACCTGCCAGAAGCCGGCCGCCAGCATGATCGCCACCGCCAGCAGACCCTCGATCTGCTCGCCCGTCATCGTGCTCGCCCGGGTGAGCACGGCCGTCATCTCGTCGTGGGCGGCGAAGGCGTTGGTCTTGTAGCGGCGGGCCCGTTCGATGTCGACGTCGCCTTCGAGGTGCAGCGTCACATGGGTCAGCAGATCGCAGAACACCGGCAGTGAGACGAGCGTCCGGCTGACGACCTCCGCGGTCCGCGCGGGCCCCAGCCCGGTGCGCTCGCCGACCTCCGCCCGGATGGCGTCGCGCCAGCGGCCCCAGCCGCGCTCGGCCAGTTCGAGGAACAGCTCCTCCTTGCTGGCGTAGTAGCGCCGCACGCCGGTGCGGTGCAGGCCCGCCCGCTCGGTGACCGGTGCCAGGGTCACGTAGCGCACCCCGCCGAGCTCCAGTGCGAGCGCCTCCGCCGCGTCGAGCAGATCCTCCGCACGACGTGCCTTGTCCTCGACCGACCGAGCCCTCTGACGCATGCCGGAATTCTAACGCACCCCGTGATGCGTTCCGGTGCCGAGTCGTGTTACGGTCGACTTAACGCATCATCGAGTGCGTTATACGGCGAAGGGAATCATCATGAGGGCTGTCCAGGTCACCGAGTTCGGCGGACCGCGTGTGCTCACCCCCACCGAACTGCCGGATCCGGAACCGGGCCCCGGCCAGGTCGCGATCGACGTCACCCATGCCGCCGTCGGGCTCGTCGACGTCTACATCCGGCAGGGCCTCTACAAGGAGCGCGCGGGGCTGCCGCAGCCGCCGTACGTCCCCGGGCTGGAGGTCGCCGGTACCGTGCGCGCGCTGGGAGAGGGGGTCACCGGTCTCTCCGTCGGCGAGAGGGTGGTGGCGCTGCCCTCCGACGGGACGGGCGGATACGCCTCGGTGTACGTCGCCGACCAGGGATGGGTCGTCCCGACGGAGGGGTACGACATCGACCCGGCGCTTGCCGCCGCCGTCGTCCCCAACGCGATCATGGCCCACGCGGCGCTCTCTCGCGCGATCCACGTGTCCGAGGGGGACAGCGTGCTGATCCACGGGGCGCTGGGCGCGTTCGCGGCGAGCTTCCCCGGCATCGCCCGCGGGCTGGGCGCGTCCCGGGTGGTCGGCACGGTCCGCACCGAGAGGATGGGCGCGGCGGCCGCCTCCAAGCTGCCCTACGACACGATCGTCGACTCCGCCCTGCTGCCCGACGTCCTCGGCGACGAGAAGTTCGACGTCGTCGTGGACCCCGTGGGCGGCCCCGTCCGCTCCCTCAGCCTGGACCTGCTCGCGCCCTTCGGCCGGCTCCTGCTGGTCGGCAACGCCAGCGGCGACTGGAACCACGGCATCGACGGCAACCGGATCTGGTACGGCAACTTCACCGTCACCGGCTTCAACGCCGGCGGCTATCTGCCGACGCACCCGGAGGCCGTCCGGCCCGCGGCGCGGGCCGCGCTGAAGGCGGTGGCCGAGGGCCTGGCGGACACCGAGGTCGAGATCCTGCCCCTGGAGCAGGCGGCGACCGCCCACGAGCGGCTGGAGAACCACGCGGCGGGCGGCCGTATCGTCCTCAGCGTCTGAGGGGCAGCTCCGGTATGGCGCGTTGCCGTGAGAGGCCCTAGTAGCCGAAGTTGGTCGTGTAGGCGCACTCCGTGTAGATGTAGCCGGGGGACAGTTTGGCGGTGTCCGAGGCGGGGGACCTGCCCAGGCCGCTCTGGGACTTGTGCACGAAGTAGGTCGTGCCGGCGGGCAGCCGGATGGTGCGCTGCGGGTAGTTCCTGCCGCTGTCGCTGCACGGCTTGAACGCGAGTCCGATCGTGCTGGCCAGTGAGTACGACGTGCAACCGCCGCACGCCTCGAGGGTGATGCTGCCGGTCACCGGGCCGGTGTAGAGGACCGTGATGTCGTCGGGGCTGTCGTTCTTGATCGTGACGGAGATGCTGCCGCCGGACGCCGTGGTCGGCAGTCGCTTGCCCGCCGCCGGCACGGTCTCGGCGACCTCCGCGCCGATGGCGATCTTCTTGGCGCGGGGCGTGTTCCGGTCGTTCGGATGCTCCTTGGCGAAGTCGTTCATGGTGGTGGCGGCCTCGTCGAACTTCCCGTCCCGGTACTGGTCGACGCCACAGTGGTACGTTCCCGAACTCGCGTTGCGCTCGGCCAGGTCGGCGTCCCGGCCGAGGGCGTCGCCGAGACCGGCCTCGTCGCCCGGCAGGGTCCGCACCTTGGTGCCGAGCCCGTCGAGCCGCTCGACCGCCCCGCACGGGTCGTCGCCCCCGACGGCCGTGACCGCCTTGTCGACCGCGCCCTTCACGGCGGGCTCGACCTGCCGCGCCTGCGCCGAGTCGGGGAACGTCGTCAGGAGTTCGCCGAAGTGCGCGGTCCAGCCCGAGGCGTCGGAGTCGAGCGACGTCGAGCCGCACTCGTAGAGCGACGTCGCCAGCCGGTCGTCGGGCCAGGTGGCCAGCGATCCGAGCGCCTTCCTGTCCATCGTGCGCGGGACCGTGCGCAGATACGTCAACGGCGCTATCGCGTCGCAGTAGTTGCGCTGCGCGTAGGGCGCGGCGACGGTGGTGTAGTAGGTCTTGAGCCGGTCGGGGACACGACCGGCCGCGCGTGAGTCCGGGTGGTCGTCGGTGAGCCCGTCGTAGACGGTCAGCGCCCGGCGGTAGTCGCCCTGGGCCGTCTCGAAGGGCGTCGCCGCGGCCGTACGGACGAGGTCGTCCGCGTTCTCCAGCCGGTCCAGCAGCATCTGTTCCGTGGCCTCGTCGCGTGCCCCGTCGTACAGGACGGCCCCCGCGGCGGGCACGGCGAGCAGCACGACGCCCAGCGCCGCCGCGACCAGGGAGCTCGCCGGCCACGAGAGCCGGGTCCGCAGACCGACGACGGCGCCGTGCACCGCGGCGGCCAGGAGCAGGACCAGCCAGAGGACGAGCAGGGCGCCGGGCACCCCGTCCGGATCGGCCGGCAGGGCCACCACGAGCAGGATCGCCGTCATGACCCAGCAGACGGCCATCGGCACCCAACGGCGCACGAGGGCGTAACCGAGGCCCAGCCCGCTGAGGTTGAGCAACCCGACCGCCACGGCCCGCCAGGGATCCGCGGGAGCGGGCGGCGGTGCGGTCGGCATCGGTGGAATGACAAAATCGCCGTGCGCGGTGTGGTCCCAGGACATGACGGTCCCCCCCGTCAACCATGCCTGAATGTCTCTGACTTGTCAGAGTACGACCAATCGGGCGAGGGGGACAGTAGGTTCCCGGGAGGACCAACGCCCTTTGCCGACAGGGGAGTTGATCCATCCGGCCGGGGCACTCGCGGCCGGTGATATAAGTAGTTCGTGCACTTTCTGCTCCTCGGGCGCCTCGACGTACGGGCGGCCGACGGATCCCCAGTGCGGTTCGCGGGGGCCATGGGACGGACGCTGCTCGCACGGCTGATCCTGGCCGGCGGACGCCCCGTCGCACGTGCCCCTCACTCGCCGGACCCGGCCGCCCCGCCGGCGCGCTCCGGCCCGGTCGCCCACCCGACGCGGACACATCCGCGGTGGAGGGCAATGTGACCGAGCCCGCGAGCAGGGCAGCGTGGTGGATCGACCTGGCGTTCGACCGGGACGCGGCCCGTGGAGCCGACCTCACCTCGTACGACCTCGGGTCCGCCGTCGCCAATCTGCGTGGGGTGGTCCTGGCCGGTCGGTTCCGCTTCGCCGAGGCCGAGCGGGTGTTCCGGGAGGTCTGGGCCTCGCCGACCGCGCCCCGTGGCCGCCGGGCCGTGGCGGGGCTGGCGCTGGCCGCGTACCTCCCGCCGGCCACCGACGACGGCCCCGCGCACCCCCACCGGTTCCTCGACGACGTACGGCGGTTGACCGACCAGGTCTTCGAACCCCTCGCCCGGAACGCCGTGCTCCTGCTGCTCTCCGATCTCTCCGCGCACCACGACGCCGAGCCGACGCGCCGCTACCCCCTCCACGAACGACTCGCGCACTCCCCGTCCGTGCTGGCCGCGTTCTGGTGACACCGTGCGCGGACGACCGCCAGGACCGTGTCGTGTTCCGGCAAGGGTGCCGCCGCCCTTCGGCCTTCCGGCTACCGGTCGAGGCCGGCCAGGAAGAGTTGTAGATGCGACAACAGCAGGCCGCGGAGCTCGCCGCCGCCATGCAGGCCGGGTGCCTGGGCAGCCGGGTCGGCAGGCTGCACCGGATGGTGGCCCGGCGGTTCGACCAGGCCCTTCGCCCCACCGGCGTGTCCCTTCCCCAGCTGGAAGTGCTCGGCATTCTGCTGCGGGACGGCCCGCTGAAGCCGTCGGCAGTCGCCGAGCGGCTGGCGGTCGAGCGCTCCACGATCAGCCGCAATCTGGCGCTCATGGAGCGCCACGGCTGGATCGCCCTCGACATCTCACCGTCCGGGCGTGTGACCTCCGCCGCGACAACCGATCGGGGCGTGGCGGCGCTCGCCTCCGCCGCGGGTGCCTGGGCGACGGCCCAGCGGGAGCTGACCGAGGTCATCGGGGTGGACGTGGCTCCAGCCGTGGACGACTGGCTCGGCACGCTCGCAGACTCGCCGGACTGACCGCGGGCCGGGGCCCGTCCCCCTCAGACGCCGAGGGTGCGGGCGTACGAGGAGGACGCCACGGACGGGGCGGGGTCGGCCGGCAGTCCCAGGAGACGGGCGGCGGCCGACGCCGCGTCCCGGGAGAACAGGGCACAGGCAAGCGGGAGGGTCAGGTGCTCCGGCGACACAGAGGGCGATGGCGATGGCGACGGAGACGGCGAGGTGCCGGCCGAAGGCCGTTCGGGCCCACCTCGTTCGGGCTCAGCTTGTCCGGGCCCACCTCGTTCCGGCCCACCTCGTCCGGGTCCACCTCGTTCGGGCCGGCCGTGTCCGGATCCGTCTCGTTCGGGTTCACCGTGCATGGGGGAAGCCTCACCGACGACGGTGGAGAAATGACGGAGCGCGGCTCCACGTCGTGGCAATGTGCCCCCTCACTGCGCCCACCTCACTGCGCCCACTCGCCCGCGGGCGACCGCTCGGACGGTGAGCGGACCTCCCGCCCCCGTGCGACGACCAGACGCAGGGCGCGCAGCGCCGTGACGTCGGCCAGCGGATCACCCTCGACCGCGACGAGGTCGGCACGCAGTCCGGCCGCGATCCTGCCGGTCAGCGCCTCGACACGCAGGGCGCGGGCCGCGCGGGACGTCGCCGCCTCCAGCACCTCCGCGTGCGGCAGACCGAGCCGGGCCATACCGATCAGACCCTCGACATAGGCGTGGTGCGGTGCGCCGTCCGTGCCCGCGTCGGTACCGGCGACGATGGCGACACCCTGCCGGTACAGCGCGGGCAGGGCGGGTGTCCGACGCGGATCGGGCGGGTCCCGGCGCTCGGTGAAACGGACGCTGATGGTCGGACAGACGTGGACGTCGCTCGCGGCCAGCCCCAGCAGCACCCCGTGGTCCGGCACGATCGCGCCGGACGCGTCGAGGAAGCTGCAGTGCTCGATGGTGTGCACCCCCGTGCGCAGACAGGCCGCTATCCCCTCCGTGCCGTGCGCGTGCGCGGCCACGGGAAGGCCCGCGAGGGTCGCCTCCTCGACGACGGCGGCGAGCTCCCGCTCCGTGAACTGCCCCTGCCACGACGCCGACCCCTGTGTCAGCGCACCCCCGGTCGCCATGACCTTGATGACGTCGACACCGGCGCGGGCCTGCTCCCGTACTGCCTGCCGCAGGGCCTCCTCGCCGACCCGCGCGCCGCCCATGAACCAGCAGTGGCCGTCCGGCACTGTCAACGGCGCCCCCGAAACGACCAGTTCGGGCCCCGGAGCGAGGCCCGAGCGGATCGCATCGCGGACACGGACACCTAGGCCACCGGGCGCGCCGAGGTCACGGGCGGTGGTCACGCCCGCGGACAGCAGCTCGGCCGCGTTGCGCAGCATCAGCGCGTACAGCTCGTCGTCGGAGGCGGCCCGCATCCGGTCCATCGCGCCGGGCGCGCCGTCGAGCGCCAGATGCACATGGCCGTCGACGAGTCCGGGCAGCAGTGTGAGCGCCCCCAGGTCCACCTGCTCGCACGCCCGCCGCAGCCGCCGCGGTACGGCCCGGTCGGGCCCCGCCCACCGGATGAGGTCCCCGTCGACCACCACCCCGCCGCGCCGGATGCATCTGCCGCGGTCACCGGTGATCAGCCGGTCCGCCGTGTAATACCTCACCAGGGTCTCTCGTTTCTGCCGGGGGCGTGCCCCCGGCAGCCGACGGGCACGCCCGGGTTTTCCCGGGGCCGGACGCTCACGGGCGGGGTGCTCACGGGCCGGGGGGCGGAACGGGACCGCACGGCCCCGGCCCGCCCCCGAGCCGCCCGCCGTCAGTAGTTGCCCAGACCGCCGCACACGTTCAGGGCCTGCGCCGTGACGGACGCCGCCAGATCGCCGGCGAGGTAACCGACCAGGCCCGCCACCTCCTGCGGGGTCGAGTAGCGGCCGAGGGGGATCTTCGCCTGGAACTTCGTCAGCACCGCCTCCTCCGTGGTACCCCAGTGTGCCGCGTAGCCCTGGCGCACCCGCGCGGCCATCGGTGTCTCCACATAACCGGGGCAGACCGCGTTCACTGTGATGCCGGACTGCGCTAGCTCCTTGCCGAGCGCCTTGGTGAAGCCGATGACACCGTGCTTCGACGCGGAGTACGGGGCGGCCAGTTCCACGCCCTGCTTGCCTCCCGTGGAGGCGATGTTGATGATGCGGCCCTGGCCGCGCGCCACCATGCCGCCCTGCGACAGCACCTCGCGGGTGACCCGGAAGACGCTGTTGAGGTTGGTCTCGATGACCGACTCCCACAGCTCGTCCGGGAGTTCGGCGGTCACCCCGCCGCCACCGCGTCCGGCGTTGTTGACGAGGACGTGGATCGGCCCGAAGCGCTCCACGGCGGAGCGGACCAGGCGTTGGACGTCCGGCTTCGACGTGACGTCGGCGGCGGTGCCGTCGGCGTCGAAGCCACGGCCGCGCAGCTTGTCCACGACGGCGGCGACCGTGCCGCCGTCCCGGCCGCACAGGAACACCGCGTGCCCCTGCTCCGCGAGCAGTTCGGCGACGGCGAGGCCGATGCCGCTCGTACCACCGGTGACCAGCGCGACCCGCCGGTCGGGCGCCCCGGCGTCCGCCTCGGTGCGCTCCGTGCGGGCGGCTGCTTCTGACACTGCCATGCTGGGTCCTTTCGAGACGACTTCCACGGTGTTCGCGCCCCGGGGCGCTCAGGACGCGGGCCGGTGCAGCACGTGCCGCAGCGCGCGCTCGATCTCGGCCGCCGGGTCCGGGTGGGCCCCGGCCGAGCGCCACGCGACAAAACGGTCGGGCCGCACCAGGGTGGCCCCCTCGGCGCCGATGCCGTACGCGGCGGCGAACGCCCCCTCGGCGTCGGGCAGTTCGGTGCCGGGGCCGACCCGGTGCACCCGGATAGCGACGCCCAGCGCTTCCGCGGCCCTGGCGGCGCCCTCCGCCCAGGCGTTTCCGTCCGGGCCGGTGAGCAGCACGAACGCCCGGCCGAACAGGGCGGTGGTCGAGGCGGGCGAGCCGTCCGCGCGGGTGAGCGGGACGTACGGGGCGTGGGAGCCCGGCCGGCCGGTGGGCCGGGCCGGGTTCTCGAACAGCTCGCCGCCGTCGCCGGGTTCGGTGAGCACGGCGCCCCGGGGGAAGCGGTAGCCGAACGCGATCACGGGCGGCGGCAGCGGCTCGGCCAGGGACGCGTCGGCGAGTTCGGGGGATATCCGGTCGACGAGGTTCGTGAACTGCTGCTCGACCAGTTCCGTGGCGTACGGCCGGCGTTCGGCGTCATGACTGTCCAACAGGGCCTCTCCCGCGGTGCCGTCGAGCACCGCCGCGAGCTTCCAGCCGAGGTACAGCCCGTCGAGGTAGGCGGTGTTGCCGCCCATGCCACCGGTCGGCGGCATCACGTGCGCCGCGTCACCGACGAGCAGCACCCGGCCCTCGCGGAAGCGCCGGGCGACCCCGCAGCAGATCTCCGTCTCGCCGATCTCCTCGATCTTCAGCCGGGTGTCAGGGATGCCGAGGTCGGAGCGGATCTGCTCGACGACGGTGTCCTCGCTCGTCCACCAGCCCTCCGGCAGCTCGGGCGTGAGGTTGCGGAAGTACCCGTACAGACCCGGCACCTCGGTGTTGAACAGGACGGCGCGGCCCACGTGCAGCGCGGTGAAACGGCGGCCGTCGGCGGCGCCGTCCGTGTGCGACAGGGGTTCGCGCAGATCGGCCTCGAACAGCACGCGCAGCACCTTGCCCACCGTGCCCCGGCCGTCCACGGGGATGCCGAGGGACTGCCGGACACCGCTGCGCCAGCCGTCCGCCGCCACCAGGTAGCGGGCCCTGATCACACGCCGTGCGCCGGTCCGGGTGTCCTCGGTGACCGCGGTGACCCCGTCGTCGTCCTGGACGAGCGACACCAGCCGGGTCGCGAAGCGCAGCCGCGCGCCGAGTTCCGTCGCCCGGGCGGCGAGCACGGCCTCCACGGTGGACTGGCTCGCGGTGCCCCAGTCCTCCGGGGACACGTGCCGCATGCTCAGCTGGTCGCCGCTCATCAGCGTGCGCAGCACCGGCCCCGCGAGGGTCTTCGCGACCACCATGTGGAAGTCGCTGCGGTACGCGCGCCCCCGCTCCCGCACGCTCTCGGCGGCGCCCGCGATGGCCAGGGCCTCCATCGTGTGCGGGTACTGGCCGGTGGCCTTCACCGCGGTCGACGTGCTCCGGTGGCGCTCGACCACCAGTGCCGGTACGCCGTGCAGGCCGAGGAAGACGGCCGTGCTGAGGCCGCCGGGGCCCGCGCCGACGACCAGGACGGGAACGGTCTCGTCGGGCTCGGGGGACGCGGCGGCGGGTGACGGCGTGTCTGCCGGGGCCGGCTGCCGTGCGGTCTGTGTCATGGGACGGCTCCCTCGGGACTCGGGCTCAGGGGACGAGGACGACACGGCCCAGCTGCGTACGGCTCTCGATGATCCGGTGGGCCTCGGCCGCCTCGGTCAGCGGCAGCGTGGTGTGCACGGCGACGCGCAGTTCGCCCGACGCGACCAGCCGGACCAGTTCCCCGCGCGCCTCCGCGACACGGGCCGGGTCGGCCTTCGCCCACGCGTCCAGCGAGGTGCCCACCACATAGGTCAGGCCGAGGAGTTCGGTCATCGCCACCTGCGCGACCCGGCCCCCGGCGCCCGCGAAGCCGTAGTAGACCAGCCGCCCGTACGGCTTGAGCAGTTTCAGACCGTCCTTGAAGACGGTGCCCTCGACACTGTCGAGCACGACGTCCACGCCCTGGCCGCCGGTGAGGTCACGGACCTGGTCCGCCCAGTCCGGCTGCCGGTAGTCGACGACGTCGTCGGCGCCGTGCGCGCGGACGAAGTCCGCCTTGGCGGGCGAGCCGACCGTGCCGATGACCCGGCCCGCGCCGCGCAGCTTCGCGAGCTGGGTGACGAGGTGGCCGACGGCGCCGGCCGCCGCGTGCACGAGCACCGTGTCGCCCTTGGCGATCCGGGCCGCGTCGAGGACGCTCCACGCGGTCTGCGCGGTGGAGCCGAGCGCGGTCGCCGTGGCCGTGTCGACGCCCTCGGGCACCACGAGGGTGCGTTCGGCGTCGGCGACGACCCGGTCCGCGTACGCGGCGGGCACACCGAAGGCCACGACCCGGGTGCCGGGCGCGGGCCCGTCGGTGTCCGGGCCGAGCGCCTCGACGCGGCCCACCACGTCACCGCCGGGACGGCCGGGCAGCGGGGAGGGGAACGGGGCCGTGTCGCCCCGCAGTTGGGTCTCGACGAAGTTGACGCCGACGGCCTCGGTGCGCAGCAGCAGCCGGCCCGGACCCGGCGTGGGCACCGGGGCGTCCTCGACGCGCAGGACGTCGGGGGAGCCGTGCTCGTGATAGCTGATCAGTCGCATGGGAACCTCGGGGTGCGGTGAGGGACGGGGGATCGCGAGGTGACGGCGCCTGCCGCCGGCCCTCACATGGACAGGACGACCTTGCCGTTGACCTCGCGGGAGTACAGGGCCGCGACGGCGCTCGCGGGGTCGGTCCAGGGCGTGAGCAGACCGGGCTCGGCCACGATCCGTCCGGAGGCGGCCAGGCCGAGCAGCAGGGCGAGGTCGGCCGGTACGTCGCGCCGGGTGACCTCGTCCAGCAGGAACAGGTACTCGATGCGGACGCCGGGGCGGGCGTGGCCCCAGTCGGGGGGCAGCCGCAGGTCGGCGCGGACCGTGTTGCCGAACACCGTCGCCACACCACCGCGGCGCAGGAGGGTGTAGCCGGTGCTGAACACGTCGCCGCCGACACTGTCGACGAGGACGTCGGCGGCCGTGGCGGGCGGCTCGTCGTAGCCGGTGACGACCTGCGCGCCGAACGCGGCGAGTCCCGCGCCGCGGGCCTCGGAGCCGACCCAGGCGGTCACCGTGCTGCCGCCCGCGAGGGCCAGTTGCACGGCCATCCGGCCGACGCCGCCGCTCGCGCCGGTCACCAGGGTGTGCCGGCCCAGGAGCCAGCCGGCCTTCTGGAGCGCGTACAGGGCGGTGAGCCCGGCGACCGGCAGGGTGGCGGCCTCGGTGTCGGTGACACCGTCCGGGATGACGGCGAGCCGGTCGGCGCGGACGGCGGCGAGTTCCGCCCAGGCGTCGTTCGCGGCGAGCCCGGCGACCCGGCTGCCGGCGGGCGGACCGCTGCCGTCGGCGGCGGCGCGCAGGACCGTGCCGACGACGTCCAGGCCGAGGGGGGAGCCGACCGGGCGGCGGACCGCGAGGAGGAGGTCGGCCCGGTTCAGGGCCGTCGCGTGGACCTCGACCAGGGCCTCGTCCGGGCGGGGGCTGGGGTCGGGGACGGAGCGCAACTCGACGGTGAGCGGGTCCAGGGTGGTGGTGACCAGTGCCTTCACGTTTTCCTCGCCGGCAGGGGACGCGGTGTTTCTCCCGTTGTACGAGGGGCCGCTGGATTCCTGGTCCAGCGGCCATGGGGCGGCCCGGCCTGCGGGAGGCGTGCCACCGGGGCCGGGTGCGGGCGACGTGAAAGGGCCCCGGCCCGCCCGGGGGGGAAGGGCGGGCCGGGGCCGGGGGAGGAGTGGTCAGGCGTGTCCGGAACGCTGGAGCGCCCCGTCGTCCCCGGCGGGCTGCTCGGGGGGAGCCTCCGCGCGGAAGCTGCCGGGCAGGACCACGGCCGCGAGGGCGGCGACCGCGCTGAAGCCGATGATCACCCAGTACGAGCCGCCGTACGCCCCGGCGGGGTGGCCGCCGGAGTCCCCGAGCCGGTCCTGGAGGGTGATGGCGATGGCCGCGATGCCGAGCGCGCCGCCGATCTGGTTGAAGATGAACAGCGCGCTGGTGGCACGCGGCGCGCTCGCCTCGCCCACCGCCTTGTACATGAACGCCATCGTGCCGGGCGCGGTCAGACCGATGCCGTAGCCGGTGAGGCCGAGCGCGACGGACAGCACCGCGGTGTTGGTGTCGGAGCCGATCCCCGTGAAGACGAGCGCGGCGAGCGCCACGACCAGCATGCCGACCGTGGAGGTGAGGCGGGCGGTGACCTTGTCCGCGGTCTTGCCGGAGGTGATCGCGCCGGCGGCGCCGAGCACACCGGAGGGGATCAGCAGCAGACCGGCGTGCAGGGCGCCGAAGTCGCGGGACTGCTGGTAGTACAGCGGGGTCAGGAACAGCAGGGCGTTGGCGACGGCGCCGACGAAGAACATCGTGACGACGGCCATCGTGAAGCCGCGCTTGGTGAACATGCGCAGGTCGATGAGCGGGGTGACCGTGGTGCGCAGCGCGTGCGCGACGTACCCGGCGAGCAGCAGCACACCGAGGGCGAAGGTGACGAGGACCTTGGGTGAGGAGGCGTCACCGGAGTGCGCGGCGGTCGTGAAGCCGTAGACCAGGGCGGCGAATCCGGGGGAGAGCAGCACCAGGCCGAGGACGTCCAGGCGTTCCTCCGGGCGGCCGGCGTGCTGGTCGGCGGGCAGGGTGCGCAGCGCGAGCAGCAGGGCGACCAGACCGAGCGGCAGGTTGATCAGGAACATCCAGCGCCAGGTCACGGCGTCCACGAGGACACCGCCGAGGACGGGCCCGAGGATCGGGCCGAGGGTGAGCGGCAGCGAGATCAGCGCCATGGCCTTGGCGACCCGGGAGGGGCCGGCGGTCGTGGCGAGGACGCTCTGCACGACCGGCACGATCATGCCGCCGCCGAGGCCCTGGAGCAGCCGGAACACGATGAGCGACTCGATCGACCAGGCGAAGCCGGACAGGGCCGAGCCGAGGACGAAGAGGGAGACGGCGACGAGCCACATCGTGCGGCCGCCGAAGCGGTCGACCGCCCAGCCCGCGAACGGTGTCGCGACGGCGACGGCGAGCAGATATCCGGCGGTGACCCACTGGACGGTCGCGAGCGGTGAGCCGAACTCGCCGCTGAGCGTCTTGAGGCCGACGTTGACGATCGTCTCGTCGAGCAGCGCCATCAGCAGGGCGAGCAGCAGGACACCGGCCATGCGCATGAACGCCGGGTCGAGTCTGTCGCTCGCCGCGGCGGCCGTCTCCGGTGCCGCTGGAGCGGTCTGCGAGGGCTCCGGCGTCGTATCGGGAGCCGTGGGGGGTTCGGGAGTTCCGCGTGTCATGCGTACCGCCTGGGGTCGATGCAGTTGGGGACGGGCACGGCTGCGCGCCGCGCGTTCTGTGCTCCCACAGTAGAGATAAATGCAGGCGCCTGCATCTAATTTTCGGACAGATCTTGTTTTTCCTTGCTGGCCTGCGGCAATTGAGGCAGGCTGTGAGCGTAAGCGCACGAAGAATGTATGTGTAGACATGGATCGTGCATGGAGGTGGCTTATAGTGGAGGAGGAGCGTACGAAGGGGAGGCGGACATGTCGGCCGAGGACCGTGCCGGGCGTCCCGGTGAGTTCGACCTGTGGCGTCGGCTGACGCTGATGGTCGGTCAGCTCAACCACTCGCTGGAGAGGACGCTCGCGAGCGAGTTCCAGATCTCGCTGCCCGAGCTGATGGTGCTGATCGAGCTGCGGTACGGCCATGAGCGCGGCACGCGGGTGCAGGAACTGTCCGCCGCCGTGGGACTCGACCAGTCCTCCATGAGCCGGCTCGTCACCCGGCTGGAGAACAAGGGCCTCACGACCAGGGTCTCCTGCGAGCACGACCGCCGCGGTGTGTACTGCACGCTGACGCCCGAGGGTGCCGAGCGCGGGGAGCGGGCCGAGGCCCACTGCCGCGAGGAGCTGTCGGGACTGCTCGACGTCGCGTCGTTCGACGACCGCTGGGCATCGCTCGTCGCCCGCCTCCGGCACACCGCGGCCGGAGCCGCCACTCCTTAATCGCTTCACCCCTCCCTTTCGGCCTCGTCCGTGACGGCGGCCCGGCCCCGCGCACACCGCGCGCGGGAGCCGGATCGTGCGAGCGCGACCCCGACCGTGAAGGAGACCAGCGTGAAACTGTCCGTCCTCGATCAGTCCGTCGTGCCGGAGGGATCCAACCCGGCCACCGCCCTGCGCAACTCCCTCGACCTGTCGCGCCTGGCGGACCGGCTCGGCTACCACCGCTACTGGCTCGCCGAGCACCACGCCACGCCCTCCTTCGCGGGCCCCGCCCCGGAGATCATGGTCGCCAGGGTCGCCGCCGAGACGCACCGCATCCGCGTCGGCTCCGGCGGAGTGCTGCTGCCGCACTACAGCCCGCTGAAGGTCGCCGAGGTGTTCCGGGTGCTCGACGCGCTCTCGCCCGGCCGGATCGACCTCGGCATCGGCCGCGGTGTCGGCGCCAGCAGCCTGGAGGCGCACGCGCTCGCCCCCGGCTCCGCCACCGCGGGGGACGCCGGAGACTTCCCCGGCAAGCTCGCCGAACTCCTCGCCTTCCTCCACGGCGGCTTCCCCGACGGGCACCCCTACGGGCGCATCCAGCTCATGCCCACCTCGGGCGCCCCTGAGGTGTGGCTGCTGGTCGCGAGCCCCCAGAGCGCCGAACTCGCCGGCCGGCTGGGACTGCCCGTCTCCATAGCCCACTTCGGCAGGCCCCAGGCCACCCGGTCCGTCGTCGAGGCGTACCGCACCGCCTTCAACAGCAGCGACGGCGCCCGGCCGCGCGTCCAGATCGGCGTCGGTGTGTACTGCGGGCCCACCGAGGAGGAGGCCGAGCGGGTCTTCGCCAGCCAGCGGCTGTTCCGGCTGCGCATGGGCCGCGGGCTGCTGCTGCCCCTGCCCTCCCCGGAGGCCGCGCTCGACGGACTGCGCGGCGAGGTGGAACCGCTCGCCGACGAGGTCGCCGAGTGGCCGCGATGTGTCGTCGGCGACCCCGACCACGTGCACAAGGTGCTCACCTCCATGACCGAGGCACTGGAGGTCGACGAGTTCATGGTGCTCTCCACGATCCACGCGCCCCGGGACCGCATGCGCTCCTACGAACTGCTCGCACGGCGCTTCGGACTGACCGAGGACGGCGGCGAGGACCGGGCCGCGTGACGGGCCGTGGGTGACGGGCGGTCAGAAAATTGTCCTGAACCATGAGCCATCCCGGGCCGGCGAATGCGACCTGAATCACACGGTGGCGGTCTTTCACGCACGCGCGTTCTACGGTGTCCCTCTACGTGCGGCCAACCGCGCGCAGGGGGACCGAGCAGGCAGGTGTGCGCTTGAACGGGGAACATGCATCGACTTACGACTTCCGGATACTCGGGCCGCTGACGGTCCGCACGGGGGGCAGAGAACTGACCGTCTCGTCCCCCAAGCAGCGGGTGCTCCTCTCGGCCCTGCTGCTGCGGGCGGACCAGGTGGTCACGCCCGACGAACTCATCCGCAGACTCTGGGACGACCAGCCGCCGCGCGACACCCGCGCCGCGCTGCACGTCCACACCACCCGGCTACGGGCGCTGCTGCGGGAATCGCTCGACCCCGGCGACCCTCCGGTCATCGAGACCCACCCGGGCGGCTACCGGCTCGCGATGGACCCGGCCGCCCTCGACCTCACCCGCTACCGGGCCGCGGCCGGCGAGGCGCGGGCCGCCCGCGGCAGGGGGGACGACACCCGCGAACTCGCCGCCCTGGAACGGGCGCTCGGGGAATGGCGCGGCGACCCCTTCGAGACCGTGCCCTCCGCCTCGCTCCAGACCGAGGTCGTCCCCCAGCTCGCCGAGGAACGCCTCACCCTCGTCGAACGACGCTTCGCGCTCGTGCTCGACCTCGGTGGCAGCGCCGACATCATCCCGCAACTGCGCGCGTTCGCCGCCGAACACCCGCTGCGGGAACGGCTGCGGGAGTATCTGATGCGGGCACTGCACCGCACCGGACAGGCCGCCGCCGCCCTGGAGGAGTACCGGGAGTACTACCGGATGCTCGACCGCGAACTCGGACTGCTGCCGGGCCAGGAACTCCAGGAACTGCACCGCCAGTTGCTTGCCGAAACGGGCGAATTCCGGGCCCCGCGGGCCGGGTTCTCCCCGGCCCGTGACACGGACGCCGCCCCCGAACCCCGCCGGCCCGCCGGGGTGCAGCCCACCAACCCCAGCGCGCCCTGGGTCGTGCAACGCCAACTCCCGCCCGAACCAACCCACTTCGTGGGCCGGGAGGAACTCCTGGAGCAGGTCGTCGCCGCGCTCACCCCGCGCCAGGGAGCGGCCATACCGCTCGTCAGCCTCGTCGGACCGCCCGGCATCGGCAAGACCGCGCTCGCCCTCCGGGCCGCGCACCGGCTCAGCTCCGCCTTCCCCGACGGCCAGTGGTACGTCCGCCTGCACGACGCCCGCGGCGGGTCCCGGCCCGTGCACGACGTCATCGCCGAACTGCTGCACGCCTCGGGCGCCGACGTCTCCGCACTGCCCACCGAGCGGCACCAGCTCACGGGTGTGCTCCGCAGCCGCCTCGCCGACCGGCGCGTCCTCATCGTCATCGACGACGTCAACGACAGCGAACAGGTCCCCGACCTGCTGCCCGGCTCCCCGAGCTGCGCCGTGCTCGCCCTGCACCGCGAGTACCGCCCCGACCTCGTCGCCGTCTACGGCGCCCGCAGCTTCACCCTCAACCTGCTCTCGCAGAAGGAGAGCGCCGAAGTCCTCACCACCGTCCTCGGCCGCCCGCCCGAGACCCTGTGCGACACGGCCGTCGCCGAACTCGTCGAACTGTGCGGCCGGCTCCCGCTCGCCCTGCGCATCGCCGCCGGGCACCTGGCCGGACGGCCCTGGCGCTCGGTCGAGTCCTTCGTCGAGGCGCTGCGCGAGGGCGACCCGCTGGAACTCCTCGCCCTCGGCGACAGCCCCTCCACCGCCGTACGGGCCGCGTTCGGCGTCGCCTACGAATCGCTGCCCGCGATGTCCCGCAGGTTCTTCCGGCTCCTCGGTGTCGTCGGCGACATGGCCTTCACCGCCACCACGGCCGCCCAACTCGTCGGCTGCGAACCCCAGGTGGCCGAGCAACTCCTCGACAAGCTCGCCGCCGCCCAGTTCATCGAGGCGAGCACCCAGGATTCGTACCGCTTCCACAGCCTCATCTCCCTCTACGCCGCCGAACGCGGCGTCGAGGAGGACGAACCCGCCGAACGGCGCCAGGCCCTGGAACGGCTCTGCCTGTGGTACCTGCGCCGCACCGACGAGGCCGTGCAGTCCTGCTACCCCGGCTTCCTGCGCGCGTTCCGGCCCGACCCGCGGATGCCGGGACCGGAGATCGATCCGCCGGTCGCCCAGGCGTGGCTGCGGGCCGAGCAGTCCAACCTCGTCGCCCTAGTCGTCCGCTCCGCGGAGGAGAACCTCGACGAGGTGTGCGTGCGCCTCGTCGACATGCTGCGCGGCTACTGCACCCTCGGCCGGCTCCAGAGCGACTGGCTCACCATGGCCCAGGCCGGACTGCGCGCCGCGATCTCCCTCGGCGACCAGCGGGTCACCGCCGTGATGCGGCTCAGCGTCGGACTCGCCCTCCAGGGCCTCAACCGGCTCCCGGAGGCGGCCCGCGAACTGCGCACCGCGCACCGCGCGTTGATCCGGCTCGGCGTCCGCGACTTCGAGGCCGTCACCGTCAACGCCATCGCGATGAACCAGCTCCAGCGGCCCACCAAACACATCGACAGCGCCGTCACCCTGCTCGAACGCGGTCTGGAGATCAGCCGGCGACTGGAACTGCGGCACGTCGAGGCCCGCGGCCTGATGTACCTGGGCATGGCCCGGCACAGCCAGGGGCGGCTGCGCGCGGCCGAGGCCCACTTCAGCCGCGCCGCCGCCATCCTCGACGAACACGGCGCCGAACGCTCCCGCCCCGAGGTCCTGGCCCGGCTCGGCTCCGTCCACGCAGACCTGCGCGACTGGGACGCCGCCATGGCCAACCTGAGCCTCGCGCTGTCGCTCAGCAAGGAGTTCAACGCCCTGCACTCCACGGTGCTCGCCTCCTACGGGCTCGCCCAGGTCTACGCCTGCAACGGCTACGTCGACCTCGCCTACCAGCACGCCGAGAGCGCCGTCGCCATCGCCCGCAACCACGGCTACGTCGCCCTGGAGGCCAACGCCCGCAACGTCCTCGGCGGACTGCACCTCATCCGGGGCCGGTCGACCGACGCGCGCGGGGAGTTCAGCCGCACCCTCGGCATCGCCGAACGCATCGGCCACCCCCAGTCCGAGGCCCACGCGCTCATCGGCCTCGGCCGCCTCGAACTCGTCGGCAGACGGCCCGCCGAGGCGTACGAACTCGGGATGCGCGCGGCCACTGTCGCCGACGGGTCCGGGCTGCTGCTCCTGCGCGCCCAGGCCGAGGAACTGTGCCGGCGCACCGGGCACACCCCCGAGGGGGAGGAGCCGGCCCCCGTGGACGACGGGACCGCGGACCTGCCCGAGATCGCCGACAGCCTCAGCGTGCTGTTTCCCGAGTGCAACGCATGAACACCCGCCCGCCGCGGCCCGCCGGCCCGGCGGGCCTCCCCGGCGCCGTATTGCGACTTCATGACGGAGGTGTCCAGGTGCCGCGGCCGTGCAAGGACGCGTTGCCCCAGTGAAAGGGCATGGAAAGTGAGGTGCAAGATCCTGGGCGCAGGATGGTGCTCGTCCCCCAACCATCAGGCCCAGGAGGCGAGATGTACGCACGGGTTCTCGGTCCCCTCACCCTCGGCGACGGTCTGCGGACCCTCACCCCGAGGGCCCCGAAACAGCGTCAGCTCCTGTCCCTGCTGCTGCTCCACGCGGGACAGGTCGTCACCGTCGACGAATGCGTGGACGAGCTGTGGGCCGACTCGCCCCCGCACAGCGCCCATTCCACGCTCCAGACGTACGTGATGCAGATCCGCAAGACGCTCAGGAGCGCCGCGACCGCCCCGGGCGTCCCCGCGGACCTGCACCTGGAGACACGCGACCGCGGCTACCTCCTCGCCGTCGGCACCGGCCGGCTGGACCTGCACCAGTTCGAGAAGCTCGTCGAGCAGGCGTCCTCCGCCCGGCTCGCCGGCGACCACGCCCGCGAGTCCGAACTGCTGCACCGCGCCCTCGGCCTCTGGCAGGGCAGAGCGCTCGCCGACGTCACCTGCGGCCCCCTGCTGCGCACCCGGCTCAGCGGACTGCGGGAGACCTGGCTCGGGGCCCTCGAACAGCGCATCGACGCGGACCTGCGGATCGGCCGCCACCACCAGCTCATCGGCGAACTCAGCATCCTGACGCGCCAGTACCCCACGTACGAGAACCTGCACGCCCAGCTGATGATCGCGCTCTACCGGTCCGGACGCACCGCCGACGCCCTGGAGGTGTTCGCCCGCCTCCGCCGCACCTTCAGCGCCGAACTCGGCCTCGAACCCTCGGTCCGGATGCGCGACCTGCACACCGACCTGCTCAACTCCGCGCCCGTCACCGAGTCCGTCTACCTGCCGGGACCGGACGGCGCACCCCTGCCGCTGCGCTCGGCCGGCTGACCCCGGACACCGGCACCCCGGGCGTGGAGCCGGACTCCACGCCCGCTCCACCGCCGCCGGAGAGCCTGGCCCGGACCCCGGCGCCCGAACGGCGCCCACGACGCACAGGAGGAAGACTGTGACACGGACCGCACCGCCGGACACGACAACCGTGTCCGACCTGGACTACGCGGCCATCATCCAGTTCTACGCCGGGCACGCGCAGCTGCTGGACGCGGGCCGGGCCGAGGAGTGGGCCGAGCAGTTCACCGAGGACGGCACGTTCGGCCAGAACGTCAAGGCCGGTGTCAAGCGCGGCCGGGCCGACATCGCCGCGGGCATGCGCAAGGGCATCAACGCGCTGGCCGCCCGCGGCCTGACCCGCCGCCACTGGTTCGGCATGGTCGCCGCGCAGCCCGTCGACACCGACGTCGTACGGACCCGCTACTACGCCGTCGTCTTCGAGACCCCGAAGGGCGGCGAACCCCGGCTGTACCTGAGCACGAGCGCCGAGGACGTGCTGGAGCGCAGGGACGGCACCTGGTTCGTGCGCAGCCGCTACATCAGCCACGACGGCGCCGAGACCATCACCGGCATCGAGGCCGTCACCGGGGCCGGGGCATGAGCGGCCTGTTCGACGCCGTGCCGTTCGGCGGCCTCCGCCTGCCGAACCGGCTCGTCATGTCCCCGATGGGCCGCGGCCGCACCACCGCCGAGGGCACACCGCTGCCGGTCATGGCCGAGTACTACGCGCAGCGCGCCGCCGCCGGACTCGTCATCAGCGAGGCCACCCACCCGAGCCCGGTCGCCGTGGGCCACGCCCACAGCGTCCGGCTGCACACCGCCGAACAGGCCCGCGCCTGGGCCGGGGTGGTCGACGCCGTGCACACCGCGGGCGGCCGGATGTACCTCCAGATCATGCACGCGGGCCGCATCAGCCATCCCGACCTGCACGGCGAGACACCCGTCGCGCCGTCCGCCGTCCGGGCCGCGGGCACCGCCCGTGTCTTCCACGGCAGCCCCGACTACCCGGTGCCGCGCGCCCTGACGGCCGACGACATCGCCGCGACGGCCGAGGACTTCGCCCGCTGCGCCCGCACCGCCGCCGACATCGGCTTCGACGGCGTCGAGGTGCACGGCGCCAACGGCTATCTGCTCCACCAGTTCCTGTCCCCGGTGAGCAATGTGCGCGAGGACGAGTACGGCGGCGACGCCGACAACCGCGTCCGCTTCGCCGTCGAGGTCTGCCGGGCCGTCGCCGCGGAGATCGGACCCGAACGTACCGGCATCCGCCTCTCCCCGGGGTTCCCGCTCAACGACATGGACGAGCCGGACCGGGCCACGGTGTACCCGGCCCTGCTCGACGCGCTCGACACCCTCGGCCTCGGCCATGTGCACTTCGTCGCGGGCAGCGACCAGGACCTCGTCCACGAACTGCGCCGGCACTGGCGGCGCACCGTCGTCGTCAACCTCGGCACCGGGCCGCTCGACACCGACACCACGCTCACGGCCGCGGGCAAGGCCCTCGCCGACGGCGCCGACCTGCTCTCCTTCGGCAGGCAGTTCCTCGCCAACCCCGACCTCCCCGAACGGCTGCGCACCCGCGCCCCGCTCAACACCTGGAACCCCCGCTTCTTCTACGAGGGCGGCAGCCAGGGCTACACCGACTACCCGGTCCTCGCCGCGAGCGCGGCGGGCACCGCGGGCTGACGGCACCCGCCGACCGGTCCGCACGACCCACCACCCGAGGAGACCACCATGGCCGTCGTGTTCGTCAACAAGCTCACCCTGATCGGTGACGCGGAGGAGTTCGAGAGCCGCTACGAGGCCGTCGGAGCCTTCATGGAGACCCAGCGGGGCCTCATCCGCTACTCCCTCGTGCGGTCCTCGAAGGACGACTCCGTCTACTTCAACATCGCCGAGTGGGAGGACGAGGACACCTTCCGCAAGGCCCTCGCCGAGCCGGAGTTCCGCCGCCGGCTCGACGCCCTGACCGGACTCATCAAGGGCGAGCCGCACCTGAGCGTGCCGGTGCGGACGGGCGAGGCCGCGCAGCTCTGAGCCGGGGCGCGCGGGAAACGGCGCGACGGCCGGGGCAGCGGAGCACCGCACGGGCACCGCGGCCCCGGCCCGGCCGGCCCGGGCTCAGCGCACGCCGCCGTCCACGCGCAGCACCTGCCCGTTGACGTAACTGCTCTCCGGCGAGGCCAGGAACAGCACCGCCTGAGCCACCTCGTCGCCCGTACCGGGACGCCCGGCCGCGAGCGACGGGGCGAGCTTCGGCCACAGCACCTCGTTGCCGATGAGCGCCGTGCCCATGCCGGAGTCGATGTACCCCGGCGCCACACAGTTCACGGTCACCCCGTCCGCGGCCAGCTCCAGCGCCGCGACGGCGGTGAACGCCTCGACCGCCGCCTTCGACGCGCAGTACGCGGACGCGCCCGGCACGGGCCGGGAACCCAGGAGGGAGGACATGGTGACGATCCGGCCGCCCGGCGTCCCGCGCAGGTACGGCACGGCCGCCCGCACGGTGTGGAACACCCCGTTCAGGTTGGTGTCGACGACCTCGCGCCAGTGCTCCACGGACAGTGCCGCCACCGGACCCGGACGGCTCACGCCCGCGTTCGCGATGACCACGTGCGGACCCCCGTACCGCTCGTGGACCGCGTCCATCAGCGCCGCCGCCGAGTCCGGTGACGTCACGTCCGCCTTCATCGCCACCAGGCCGTCGGCCGGGTCGTCGGGCACCTCCCTGGCGGCCACCACGACCCTCGCGCCCGCCGCGGCGAGCGCCAGCGCCACGTCCCGGCCGAGCCCCCGGGTGCCCCCGGTGACCACCGCGGTCCTGCCACGCAGTTTCATCTCTCCTCCACAGCTTCGGCTTCGGGACGTCGACGAGCCTGCGCCCCGCGGCTCGCGCCCCGGCGGAGGGGGACTGGAGACCCCCGCCCCGCCGGTGACCCCCGACCCCCCGGTGGTGCCCGACCCCCCGGTGATGCCCGACCCGGCGGGGACCGTCCCCGGCGCCGTCCAGCGCACCTGGAGTCCCGCTCCAGCCCCCGCGGAAAGGCTGCGCACCATGCACACGCCCACGGCGCACACCCCCTCGGCGCACCCCTGCGCGGCACGGCCCCCGGGGCCCGGCCGGCCGTCAGGCCAGGCAGCGCAGCGGGCGGCCGTCGTTGAAGGCGACCATCTCGCGCATGGCGGGCGCCGACTCGATGCGCGCGCCCGGTGTGCCGCCGGCTGCCTCGTGGAAGGCGCGGTGGAGGTTGCCGACCAGCCGCTCCCGGTCGAGCAGCGCGGCGAACGCGCCCTCGTCGGCCCGCAGCGCCGTCTCCAGCGGGCCCAGGCCGTCCGCGCGCCCCTTCTCGGCCAGCGCGGCGACCCAGCGCAGGTACTCCGCGGTGAACGTGAGCAGTTCGGGCCCGCCGACCGCACCGTGCCCGCCGACCACGACCAGCGGATCGAGCTCCCGCAGCCGGGCCAGCGCCGTGAGGGACCCGGTGAGCGAGCCCATCAGCACGAACGGCGCGGCCCCGGAGAACACCAGGTCGCCCGCGAACAGCACCCGCTGCTCGGGCAGCCACACCGCCAGGTCGTCCGCCGTGTGCGCGACACCCGGGTGGATCAACTCCGCGGTGACGCCGCCCAGATGGAGCGTCGCCCCGTCGCGCACGGTCAGCGTCGGCAGCACGGTCGGCGTCCGGCCCCACTCGACGTGCGGCCACATCGACTGGAGCGCCGTGCCCTTGCGCACCAGCTCGGCCGGGCCCGCCTCATGGCTGACCAGCAGGGTGTGCGGCCCGCTGAACACATGGTTGCCGAAGGTGTGGTCGCCGTGGTGATGGGTGCTCACCACGATCCGGCGCGGATGCGGCGCCAGCGCGTCCACGGCGTCCCGCAGCGCCAGCGCCCGACGCTCGGTGGCCGCCGTGTCGACGACGAGGACCGTGTCCTCGCCCACGACGATCCCGGCGTTGTTCACGCACCAGCCGCCCGGCTCCTGCACGTACGCGTGCACCCCGTCGGCCACCGTCACCACTGTTCCCGGCATGACCCCTCCACCTGTCCGGCACGGCCTCGGCTCCTTGCCCGCCCATTGCGCCGACACCCGGTGGAGCGCCGCTGGAGCAGCCGCGGAAACCGACCCTGGACCACGCACCAGGCGACGAGAGGAACCACGATGGAATTCGGCGTGCTCGGGGGACTGTCCGTGGAGGACAGCGATGGCCGCCATCTGCCCACCGCGCCCAAGCAGCGCCAACTGCTCGGGCTGCTGCTGCTCCACGCGGGCGAGGTGATGCCCGTACGCACCTGTGTGACCGAGATCTGGGGCGAGCACCCGCCGCCCAGCGCGGCCACCACCCTCCAGACGTATGTGATGCACCTGCGCCGGCTGCTCGCGAGGATGCCCTCCGTCGGCTCCCGCGCCGCCGCCCACGGCCGGCTCAGGACCACCGGACAGGGCTACCTCATCGACGTACGGCCCGAGGAACTGGACCTGCTCAGGTTCGAACGGCTCGTCGAACAGGCGGGCCGGGCCGCCGGCGACGACGTCGCCGTGGTCCGGCTGCTGGGCGCCGCGCTCGCCCTGTGGGAACGGCCCGTCCTCGCCGACGTACGCGTCGGACCCGTCCTGCGCTCCGCCGTCACCCACTGGGAACGCCGCCGCCTGGAGGTGCACGAGACCTTCCTCGACGCCCGGCTCCGGCTCGGCGGCCACCGCGACGTGCTCGCGGAACTCGCCGTCCTCACCCGCCGCCACCCCACCCACGAGGCCCTGCACGCCCGTTACGCGACCGCCCTGCACCGGACCGGGCGGGTCGGTGACGCGCTCGACGTGATGTCACGGCTCACCGGCCGGCTCGCCAGGGACCTGGGTGTCGCGCCGGGACCCGTGATCGGGCGGCTCCAGACCGCGATCCGCCGCGGCACGGCCGTCCCCTCCCCGCCCGCCCTTCCGTCCGTGCCCGGCCAGCGCCGGGTGTGAGGAGCCACCGTGCCCGTACCCCTGCAACGCGACCCCGACCTCACGCGCGCCGTCCTCACCCACTGGTTCGGCACCCGCTCCGCCGAGCTCGGTGCCGCCGAGATCGGACCGGTCACCGTACCGAAGGAGGCCGGCTTCTCCGGTGAGATCCTGCTGTTCGACGCCGAGTGGACCGAGGGCGGCACCCGTCGGCGCGAGGCACTGGCCGTGCGGGTCGCCCCGACCGGCCACCGGGTCTTCCCCGAGGACCAGTGGGACGGTCAGGTACGGCTGTTGAGGCTGCTCGGCGACACCGGCCTGCCCGTGCCGAAGGTGCTGTGGGACGAGCCCTCCGCCGCGTACCTGGGCGCCCCGTTCCTGGTCATGGAACGCGTCGACGGCCAGGTGCCCGCCGACCTGCCCTCCTACCACCGGCAGGGCTGGCTCGCCGACCTGACGCCCGCGGACCGGGCCGCCGTGTGGCACGGGGGAGTGGACGCGCTCGCCGCCGTCCACCGCCTCGACCCGAAGGTGATCGGCGCCGACTTCCTGGACCGGCCCGAGTTCGGACCCACCGGCACGGGCCAGCTCCTGCGGCACTTCACCCACCACCTCGACTTCTACGGGGTCGCCGCCGGCAACACCGCCGCGTCCGCCGCCCTGGACTGGCTGCGCGCCCACGTCCCCGACGACGAGGGTCCGGCGGCACTGCTGTGGGGCGACGCGCGGATCGGCAACATCATCTACGCGGGGACCCGGCCCGCCGCACTGCTCGACTGGGAGATGGCCGCGCTGGGGCCCGCGGAGGCCGACCTCGCCTGGTACCTGCACATGGACCGGCACCTCAGCGAGGGCATCGGCGCACCCCGGCTCGCCGGGCTGCCCGGCCGCGCGGAGACCGTCGCCCGCTGGGAGGAGCGCACCGGGCGCACCGCCCGCCACCTCCCCTACCACGAGGTGTTCGCCGCCTACCGGTTCTGCGTCGTCACCGCGCGCGTGACCCGGCTGCTGGAGGAGAGCGGCATCCTGCCGCCCGGCACCGACTTCCCGCTGCACCGCAACGCGACGGCCCTGCTGGCGCGGGTGCTGGAGGAGAAGGGCCCGGCGGTTTCCTCCAGAGGGCATGGACCCGCCCTCCAGCGGCCGTGGACAGCCTGAGCGGGCCAGGGAGGAGCCACGATCATGGCGATCGACGACGAACTGTTCCGCGCGGTGTTCAGCGCGCACCCGGCCGCGGTCTGCGTCGTCACCGCGGCGGGCCCCGACGGCCGGCCGAGCGGTCTGACGACCAGCGCGGTCGTCTCCGTGTCGATGCGGCCGCCGCTGCTGCTGGTGTGCGTGGGCACCACGTCCCGGACGCTCGCGGCGATCCGGCACTCGGGCGGCTTCGCGGTCAACTTCCTCGCCGTGCACAACGAACGGCTCGCGGAGCGCTTCGCCGGCAAGAGCACCCAGAAGTTCGCCGGGCTCGACTGGCGCCCCTCCGAGCGGGCCGCCGGCGCTCCGCTGCTGCCCGCGGACCGGCTCAGCGCCGTCGCCGAGTGCCTGACGCACCAGGAGATCCCGGCCGGCGACCACAGCGTGTTCCTGGGCCGCCTGGAGGGCGCCGCCGTGCACGGCCGGGCGCCGATGCTCTACCACGACCGCGACTACGTCCACCTGCCCGTACCCGCCCTGACCGGGCCCCCGGCGACCGACCGGCCGTGAGACCCGGCGGGCACCCACCGACCAGCCACCACATCGAGGGGACTCCATGAAGTTCGGCATCAACCTCTTTCCCACCGTGGGACCCGCGGAGAAGCCCGCAGGACAGCATTTCGAGGAGTCGCTGCGGCTGGCCGAACTCGCCGACGAACTCGGCTTCCACCACGTCAAGACCGTCGAGCACTACTTCCACGAGTACGGCGGCTACAGCCCCGACCCGGTGACGTTCCTCGCCGCCGCCGCGGCCCGCACCCGCCGCGTCCGCCTCGTCACCGGTGCCGTCCTGCCCGCCTTCACCCACCCGCTGAAGCTCGCGGGCAAGCTCGCCATGCTCGACAACATCTCCCAGGGGCGCCTGGACGTGGGCTTCGGACGGGCGTTCCTGCCCGACGAGTTCGCCGCGTTCGAGGTCTCGATGGACGAGAGCCGGGCCCGCTTCGACGAGGGCGTCGAGGCCGTCCGCCGGCTGTGGGCGGAGGAGGACGTCGTGTGGGAGGGCACCTTCCACCGCTTCGGCCCGGTCACCATGCTGCCCCGGCCCTGGCAGAGTCCCCACCCCCGCATCCTCGTCGCCACCGCGAAGACCCCGGCGTCCGCCGAGGCCGCGGGACGCGCCGGGCACGGCGTGATGCTCGTCCCGTCCATCAACCCCCGTGAACAGGTGCAGGAGACGCTCACCCGCTACCGCGACGCCGCCGAGGCCGCGGGCTTCAAGCCCACCGAGGAAGACGTCCACATGAGCTACAGCTGCTACCTCGCGCAGGACCGCGACGAGGCGTGGGAGAAGGGCAGGCGGGCGTCCGACCGCGCCAACCAGGCCCTCGCCGCCGCCGTGTCGGCGTGGCGCGAGACCCGCAGCGCCGACTACCCCGGCTACGAGAAGATCGTCGAGAAGGCGGGCCGCGGCGACTTCTCGAAGGCCGTCGCCGAACGCAAGGCGCTCGTCGGCACCCCGGACGAGGTACGGGCCGCGATCGACGACATCCGCGGCTGGTTCGGCGACCTGACCATCAGCCTCCAGGTCATCTCCGGCGCCATGCCGTTCGAGGAGTCGGCCCGCACCATGCGCCTGTTCGCCGAGCACGTGCTGCCGCACTACGCGTCGAACGACTGAGGACGGACCGCCGATGGCTTTCCTGCGCACCGGGCACGGCAGCGCCGAGCACGAGCGGGCCAACCACGACCGGGCCAAGCACGACCCGGCCGGGCACGGCCGTACCGGACAGGACCGCGCCGCCCGCGCCCGCAGGGCCCCCGCCGACGGGGCCGGCGGGCCGGGCCGCGGGACGGCGGACGGCGCCGACGCGGCCCTCGCACGGGCCCGCCCGCGCCCGCTGCGCCTGGTCGGCGGCGCGGTGGGCGCCGTCCTGCTGGCGATGGCCCTCAACGCCCTGATCACCAACGAGGCGTTCCGCTGGGACGTCGTCGCCAAGTACCTCACCGCGGAGGCGGTGCTCGACGGACTCGTCACCACCCTGCTGCTGACCGCCGTCGCCTTCACCGGCGGCTTCGTCCTCGGCACGGTGCTCGCCGTGATGAGGCTGTCCCGCAACCCGGTCCTCGTCACGCTGAGCTTCGGCTACACCTGGCTGTTCCGGTCCGTCCCCATGCTCGTGCAACTGCTGTTCTGGTACAACATCTCGCTGCTCTACCCCAGGCTGTCGCTCGGCATCCCGTTCGGGCCCGGGTTCACCGAGTTCTCCACCGAGCGGATGATCGGCAGCCTCACGGCCGCCGTCATCGGCCTCGTCCTGCACGAGGCCGGGCAGCTCGCCGAGATCGTCCGGGCCGGCATCCTGTCCGTCGGCCGCGACCAGACCGAGGCCGCCGAGGCCCTCGGCCTCGGCGCCGGGCACATCTTCCGCCGGATCGTGCTGCCGCAGGCCATGCCCGCGATCCTGCCGCCCGCCGGCAGCCAGATCATCGGCCTGCTCAAGGGCACGTCCATCGTCAGCGTCATCGCCGTGCAGGACCTGCTGTACGCGACCCAGCTGATCTACAACCGCAACTACCTGGTCATCCCACTGCTGTTGGTGGCCACGCTCTGGTACCTGCTGCTGACCACGCTGCTCAGCGTCGTCCAGCACTTCGTCGAACGCCGCTACGCCACGGGGGAGCGCGGATGATCGAGGCCGTCGGTGTCCGCAAGTCGTTCGGCGCGCTGACCGTGCTGGACGACGTCTCGCTCACCGTTCCCGAGTCAACCGTCACCTGTGTCATCGGCCCCTCCGGGTCCGGCAAGAGCACCCTGCTGCGGTGCGTCAACCGGCTGGAGCGGATCGACGCGGGACGCATCGTCGTCGACGGCGAACTCGTCGGCCACGAATGGCGCCGCGGCCGGCTCTACGAACGTTCGCGCCGCGCCGTCGCCCGGCAACGCGCCCGTACCGGCATGGTCTTCCAGAACTTCCGGCTCTTCCCCCACATGACGGTCCTGGACAACGTCACCGAGTCCCCGCGCGCCCTCCTCGGACTGAAGCGGGCCGCCGCCGAGGAACGGGCCCGCGACCTGCTCGCCCGGGTGGGCCTCACCGGGAAGGAGACCTCCCGGCCGCACCAGCTCTCCGGCGGCGAGCAGCAGCGGGCGGCGATCGCGCGCGCCCTCGCCATGGAGCCGAGGGCGATGCTCTTCGACGAGCCGACCAGCGCGCTCGACCCCGAACTCACCCGCGAGGTACTGACGGTGATCCGGGAACTCGCCGACGGCGGGATGACGATGATCGTCGTCACGCACGAGATGCGCTTCGCCCGTGACATCGCCGACCAGGTCGTCTTCATGGCCGACGGCCGGGTCGTCGAGACGGGCACCCCGCAGGAGGTCTTCGACGCCCCCCGCAACGACCGCACGGTCCGCTTCCTTTCCCTCAACTGACGTGCGACCCCGCCCAGTTCACCCGTCCCTTCCACCCACCACCAGCCGGTCGATCCCGTCGAGGAGGCACGATGTCCCCCGCTCCCGCCGCGAGTTCCCCAGGCGTGCGAGGACGCCGCCCGCACATCACCCGGGCCCTCACCGCCGCGCCCCTGCTCACGCTGCTCCTCGCGGCCTGCGGCTCCGGCGCGCAGGACGTCCCCGAGGACGGCAGGGCCGCCGGCCTCGGCCGCCAGGACGTGGTCTCCGCCGTCCGCGAGGACCCCACCATCTCCGCCGAACTGCCCGCCGGGCTGCGCAAGTCGGGGGTGCTGCGCATCGGGTCCGGCATCGGGGTGCCCCCCATCGCGTTCAGCCCCGAGGGCGGCGGCGCGCCGCGCGGCGTCGACATCGACGTCTCCGACGCCGTGGCCCGTGTCCTCGGTCTGAAGGTGGAGCGCAAGCACGTCGGCGGCGCCTCCCTCATCACCGGCCTCAACGCCGGCCACTACGACCTCGGCACCGCGAACCTCGCCGTCACCGAGGAGCGCGAACAGGTCCTCGACTTCGTCCTCTACATCACCGACGGCACCGGCTTCGCCGTACGGGACGACAGCAAGCTGAAGAAGGTGGACGACCTGGGTCAGCTCTGCGGTCTGCGCGTCGGCACCGGCACGGGCACCACCTTCGAGGAGGACCTCCAGGCGGCGAGCAAGAAGTGCGCGGCCGACGGCAGGAAGCCGATCGCCGTCAGCACCTATCCCGACGCCGCCGCGCACTTCCTCGCCCTGCGCCAGGGCCGTGTCGACCTGCTGATGACCACGTCCAGCGTGCTGCGCTACGCGGCCACCCAGCAGCCGGACCTGCGGTACCTCAACGAGTCCGAACGCAAGAACGTGGGCCTCGCCGTCAAGAAGGGCTCCCCGCTCGCCGCGCCCGTCAAGGACGCGATGAACCTGCTCATCGAGGACGGCACCTATACGAAGATCCTCAAGAAGTGGAAGCTCGAACCGGCGGCCGTCGACAAGTCGGTCGTCAACCCACCGGCCACGCCCTGACGTCGGCCACGCTTCGACGGCGGCCATGCCCTGACGCCGACCACACCTC
Organism: Streptomyces sp. NPDC026672; assembly: GCF_040638185.1. Classification (NCBI taxonomy): domain Bacteria; kingdom Bacillati; phylum Actinomycetota; class Actinomycetes; order Kitasatosporales; family Streptomycetaceae; genus Streptomyces; species Streptomyces sp. NPDC026672. The sequence continues at coordinate 72,952 of NZ_JBEZXS010000023.1, read as the reverse complement.
GACGGCGACCGGGCGTCGGCGGCTGCCACGCTTCGACGGCGGCCGGGCGTTGGTGCCTGCCACGCTTCCACGGCGGCCGAGGGCTGACGGCGATTGAGCGCCGGCGGCGGGCGGGCGCCGGCGACGGGTGGGGGCCGACGGCGGGCGAGCGCCGACGGCAGCCGCTTCCCGAAGCCGTCGCGCCCAGGCGGAGGACGTCGCCGTGATCACTCGGCCGTGCCCGGCTCCCACAGCCGGGTCCGCCAGGTGATCGCGGTGACGTCCGGCACGGCGAGGGCCGCGTGCACGCCCTCCGGTGCCGACACCGTGTGGACGCGCCGACCCCCGGGCGTACGGGCCGAGTCCGGGGACTCCGGGTCCGTCTCGATCCGGCGCAGATCCGTGACGAGCCCCGTGCCCATCGCCTTGGCGACCGCCTCCTTGCGCGTCCAGCAGCGGAACAGCGCCGCGGGCCCCCCGGGACGAGACGACCCCGCGCTCGCCGGGCGAGAGCGCCCTGCGCGCCACGGCGTCGACGTCCACGGGCCGCTCCCGCTCCACGTCCACGCCGACGGGGAAGCCCGGCGCCACCGCCGGCAGCCAGTGCGGCCCCGAGCGGGACAGACTGAACGTCACCGGCACGGGGGAGTCGAGCAGGGCCGGCGGGCCGTGGTCCCGGACACCGCAGTGCGGGCACGGCGCCCGGCCCAGGCGCAGACGCTCGGGAGGCGTCCCGACCCGCTCGGCCAGAACGCGCCGCAGCGCCGTCCGCGTGACGGCCCAGCGGCGCGCGGCGAGCGGTCTACGGATCCGGCGCATCCGGCGCATCCGGCGTAGTTCGGCGGGGGAGAGCAGCGACGGCTCGGCGAACCCCGCGTCCTCGCCCCCGTCGTAGGCGGTTTCCACGACCCGGCCCGCCCACACCGTCACCCCCGCCGCGGCGCTCATACGTCCGCCGCCGCACCGCCCGCGCCCGTGAACTCCACGACCGCGCAGCTCCAGGTGAACCCGGCGCCGACCCCGAACAGCAGGCCCAGCTCACCGGCCCGCACCCGGCCCGAACCGGCGAGGAACGCGAGCCCCGCGAACTGGTCGCCGGCCCCGAGGTGCCCCACCGAGCGGCCCCACTGCCAGGTGGTCCGCTCCTCCGGGATGCCCCAGCGGCGCAGGAACGTCGAGGTGAGCCGGCCGTGCCCGAAGTTCGGCAGCACGAACCACGACAGGTCGGCGAGGGTGCGGTCCGCCTCCGCGAGCGCCCGTTTCAGCGTCTCGTCCTGCCCGGCCGTGATCCGCGAGACGCTGTACGACCGGCCGGTGTCCTCGATGAACGCGCGCTGGAGCAGCCCCAGATCGATGGGCCGCCGTACCGCGAACGGCACCGGCGAGAACGGGTCGCGCCCGCGGTGCATCTGCTCCAGGTCGGCGTCCGACACGGTCACGAGGCTCAGCAGCCGGGCGAAGCCCGTGTGCCCGCGGCGCAGGACGAGCGCGGTGCCCGCGTCGCCGTACACCGTGCCGGGGTCGCTGCGCCAGCGGTCGAAGCCGGGCTCGCCGAACACGTCACCGGTCGTCAGCAGCGCGGCCGTACGGCCCGTGCCGCCGCCGAGATAACCGGAGGCCAGCTCCAGCGCGGCCATGCCCCCGTTGGAGAGCTGCTTGATCTCGACGGCGGGGCAGCGGTTGCCGACCGCGTACCGCTGGATGTACGAGGCGGGGGCCCACAGGTCGTGGCCCTGGTGCTGCACGGTCGCGTGCAGCACCAGATCGACGTCGGTGGGGTGGGTGTCCGTCTGCTCCAGCACCCGGCGTGCCGCGCCCACCGCGAGCTCGGGCGCCGAGGCGTCCCGCGACACCGCGACGGCGGCGACACCGCTGCGGGTCGCGGCCCGCTCGTCGCACCGCCCCTCCCGCAGCGCCTCCGCCACGGTGCTCCGGCCCTCCAGGTGCACGGCGGCCCCGGAGATGTACAGGTCGTCGAACCTCATGTTCCCGATGCCCTTTCACCGGCCGTCCAGAAGGGAGCCCCCGCGGACGCCGACGGCCGCCGGTCCAGGTGGTGCCCGGCCCGGCGGCCCTCGTACCGACCGCGGTGCACCGGGGCGACGGGTCGCGTGCCTCCGGCAGGGGACAACCGTCCGGCCCCCCGGTGGACGAGCGGTCCAGAGCCGCTGGAGCGGGGGGCGTTGTGCCCGGGGTCGACCGAGTCTCCAGGAGAGGGGAGGACGCTGCCGGCACGGCAGGACACCCGGAACACCCAGGACACCCAGAACATCCAGGACACCGAGGAGAGGAGATCCGCCGTGACCGCACCACCGCCGACCGTGCTGCTGTTCCCCGGACAGGGCGCGCAGCAGCCGGGCATGGGCGTCGGCCTCCACCGTGCCCACCCCGGCTTCCGGACCCGTATGGACGAGGTCCTGGACCTGTGGCGGGCCCACGGCTTCGACCTGCGCGCCGACTGGCTCGCCGCCCGGCGCGGCCCGGAAGCCGACGGGGTGCGCACCGCGCAGCCGCTGCTGTTCTCGCTCGACTGGGCCCTGGGCCGTACGGTCCTCGACGCCGGTGTACGGCCCGCCGCACTGCTCGGGCACAGCGTCGGCGAGGTCGCCGCGGCCACCCTCGCCGGCGTGCTCGACCCGGCCGACGCCGTGGCCCTGATGGCCGACCGGATCGCCCACCTCGACGACGCCCCGCCTGGCGGCATGCTCGCCGTGCAGGCGGGACCCGACGAGGTCGCCCCGTACACCACGGACGAGGTGGTCGTCGGCGCGGTCAACGCCCCGCGCCAGGTGCTGCTCTGCGGTCCGGAGGACGGACTGCGCGTCGCCGAGGAGAGGCTGCGCGCCGACGGCCTGACGTGCCGCAGGGCGCGGGCGCACCACCCCTTCCACAGCCCCGTGCTCACGGAGGCGGCCCTGCGCGCGCTGCCGTTCCTCGCCGCGCTGCCGGTCCACCCGCCCCGGATCGCCCTGCACTCCGCGTACGAGCCGGGGCCGCTGGGCGCGGAACGGGCGCGGGACCCGCGGTTCTGGGCGCTGCAACCGGCACGGCCCGTGCTGTTCTGGCCGGCGCTCGACGCCCTGCTCACCGAGCGGGACGCGGTGCTGGTGGAGGCGGGTCCCGGACAGGGCCTCACCGCGCTCGCCCGCCGTCATCCGCGGGTCGCGAAGGGCGGCTCCCGGGCGCTCGGCCTGCTGCCCGCGCGCCCCGGCGAACCGGACGCGGAGCGCGCGGCCTTCGAGCGGACGCTCGCCGAACTCGCCGCGCCCGCCCGGCCCGTCGACGCACCGGCGGCCGATCCGGACGCCGACACACCGGCCGCCGGTCCGGACGCACGGGTGTCCAGGCCCGTTCGAGCGGGTCTCCAGACCGGCTTGACACGGTCACGTACGGGGGCCGGAGGGCCGGTCCCCGCCGACATCGAGTGAGGATGCCCATGGATCGACGCGTCGTCATAACCGGAATCGGTGCGGTGGCGCCCGGGGGAACAGGGATCAAGCGGTACTGGGATCTGCTGTCGACCGGGCGGACGGCCACCCGCACGATCTCCCTCTTCGATGCCTCCCCGTACCGCTCCCAGGTCGCGGCCGAGGTCGACTTCCAGCCCGCCGCGGCCGGACTGTCCCCGCAGGAGGAGCGCAGGCTCGACCGCGCCGGCCAGTTCGCGCTGGTCGCCGCCCGTGAGGCACTCGCCGACTCCGGCCTCGACCTCGGCACCCCCGACGCCGCCCGCACGGGTGTGTCGCTCGGCTGCGCGGTGGGCTGCACCACGTCGATGGAGGACGAGTACGTCGTCCTGAGCGACGGCGGCGCGCGCTGGCTGGTCGACCACGCCTACGCGGTGCCCCGGCTCTACGACCACTTCGTGCCGAGCTCCCTGGCCGCCGAACTCGCCCGCGAGGTCGGCGCCGGCGGCCCCGTGTCGCTCGTCTCCGACGGCTGCACCTCGGGGCTCGACGCCGTCGGCCACGGTGCCGACCTGATCCGTGAGGGCAGCGCCGACATCGTCGTCGCGGGCGGCACCGACGCGCCGATCTCCCCGATCACCCTCGCCTGCTTCGACGCCATCAAGGCGACCACACCCCGCAACGACGACCCGGAGCACGCCTCCCGCCCCTTCGACAACACCCGCAACGGGCTCGTCCTCGGCGAGGGCGCCGCGGTGCTGATCCTGGAGGAACTGGAGCACGCGCGCCGCCGCGGCGCCCGTCTCTACGCCGAGGTCGCCGGCTTCGGCACGCGCAGCAACGCCTACCACATGACCGGTCTGCGCTCGGACGGCACCGAGATGGCCGAGGCGATCCGCGTGGCGCTGGCGGAGGCACGGCTGGCGCCCGAGCGGATCGACTACGTCAACGCCCACGGCTCCAGCACCAAGCAGAACGACCGGCACGAGACCGCCGCGTTCAAGACCTCGCTCGGCGACCACGCCCACCGGGTGCCCGTCAGCTCCATCAAGTCGATGATCGGGCACTCCCTCGGCGCGATCGGCGCGCTCGAACTCGTCGCCTGCGTCCTCGCGATGGAGCACCACCTCGTCCCGCCGACGGCCAATCTGCACGAGCCCGACCCGCTGTGCGACCTCGACTACGTCCCCCTGACCGCACGCGAGGCCCGGGTCGACTCCGTGCTCAGCGTGGGCAGCGGCTTCGGCGGCTTCCAGAGCGCCGTCGTCCTCGCCCGACCCGAGAGGAGCGCGGCGTGACGACGACCGCCACCCGGCCCGTGATCACCGGAATCGGCGCCGCCGCCCCCACCGGGCTCGGCGCCGCCGCCCACTGGTCGGCCCTCGTCGACGGCGTGAACGGCATCGCGGAGATCACCCGCTTCGACGCCTCCGGCTACCCGGTACGGCTCGCTGGCGAGGTGCCCGGCTTCGAGGCCCACGCGCACATCCCGAGCCGGCTGCTGCCCCAGACCGATCACATGACCCGGCTCGCCCTGTACGCGGCGGACGAGGCGCTGAAGGACAGCGGCCTCGACCTCGCCGCCGTCGAACCGTACGGGGCGGGGGTGTCCTCGGCCTCGTCGATGGGCGGCTTCGAGTTCGGCCAGCGCGAACTGCAGAACCTGTGGAGCAAGGGCGGCAGATTCGTCAGCGCCTACCAGTCCTTCGCCTGGTTCTACGCCGTCAACACCGGCCAGATCTCCATTCGGCACGGGCTCAAGGGCCCGAGCAGCGCCGTGGTCACCGACCAGGCGGGCGGGCTCGACGCGCTCGGGCACGCCCGGCGGCAGATCCGCAAGGGCACCAAGGTGATGCTCGCCGGCGGCGTCGACGGCGCGCTGTGCCCGCTCGGCCTCGCGGGCCAGCTCGCCTCCGGCCGGCTCAGCACCGAGCACCGCCCCGACCGCGCGTACCTGCCCTTCGACGAGGCCGCCTCGGGCCACGTCCCGGGCGAGGGCGGAGCGTACGTCGTCCTGGAGGACCCGGAGTCCGCCGCGGCGCGGGGCGCCCGCGTCCACGGCCGGCTCGCCGGATACGCGGCCACGTTCGACCCCGACCCGCGCGCCCCCGGGGCCGACGGCCTGGAGCGCGCCGTCCGCGCCGCCCTCGCCGACGCCGACCTTGCCCCCGGCGACATCGCCGTCGTCTTCGCGGACGCGGCCGGCACACCCGAGGCCGACCGCGCCGAGGCCGCCGCGCTCGCCGCGGTGTTCGGCCCCCGCGCGGTACCGGTCACCGTGCCGAAGGCGCAGACCGGGCGCCTCTACGCGGGCGGGGCCGCCCTCGACGTGGTCTCCGCGCTGCTCGCCCTGCGCGACGGCACCGTTCCGGCGACCGCGCACGTCACGGCGGTCGCCGCGGACTGCCCGGTGGACCTGGTGACGGGCGGGGCCCGCCCGGTCACCGGTGACGCCGCGCTGGTCCTGGCCCGCGGCGAGGGCGGCTTCAACGCGGCGGCGGTCGTCACGAGGGCCGACTGAACCACCGCACCACCGGGCGCACCGGGCCCGCACGCACCACCGGCACATCACCCCACCGACGAGCACCCACCGGACGGAAGGAACCGCCATGAGCACCAACGGGGCCACGGCACTGAGCATCGAGGACTTCACCAGCATCCTGCGCGAGTCGGCGGGCGAGGACGAGGCGGTCGACCTGAGCGGGGACATCGCCGACGTGCCGTTCACGGAACTCGGCTACGACTCCCTCGCCCTGCTGGAGGTGGCGGGCCGCATCACCCGTGACTACGGGGTCGACCTCCCGGACGAGGACTTCGACGGCGCCGAGACGCCCCGGGCCTTCGTCGACCTGGTCAACTCGGCCCTGTCGGGCGGCTGATCCGCACCCGCCGCACTGCGCCGGACCACAGTGAGAGGGAGGTGCCCCGGATCTCCGGGGCACCTCCCTCTCGGTCGTCCGTACTCAGCGCGACACGGCCCGTTCCGCGGCCTCCTTGGCCAGCGACAGCGTGGCCGTGCTGTTCCTGCCGAGGGCGGTGCGCACGAGATCCCGGGCCGTCTCCAGCGTGGCCCGCGGGCCCAGCAGCTCCCGCACCCGCTCCGGGCGCAGGACGACCGTGTGGTGCGAGGTGGCCCGCACTCCCTGCCCGATCGGCTCGATGCTCCAGCGGCCCGTGTGCGCGGCCATCAGGGGCGGCACCTGGATCTGCTTGTACACGAGCCGGTCCGGCGCGAAACCGACCCGTACCGACGTCGTCGTGTGCACCGAGCCGTCGGCGGCGCGGGTGTCCATCTCCACCGTCTGGAGATCCTCGCCGGGCTCGGTCAGTACGAGCCGGTCCACATGGGGAAGGCGCTCCTCCCAGAGGTCCGCCCGCCACAGGAAGTCGTACACCTCCCGCCGCGGGCCCGCGATGTCGACGTGGTCGGCGAACGACAGCAGCGCCCCTGGCTCCGCCGCCAGGGACTCGGCCGCCGACTTCAGCGCCGCCAGCTCGGAGGTGCTGTTGGTGTCGACGGCGCGCTCCACCCACGCGCGGGCCGCCCCGTCGTCGCCGAGGACGGTGAAGTCGTGCAGCAGGACGACGCTGCTGCCGCCCGGCGCCGCCTCGATGATCCACTCGCCGCCCATCGAGGCGACGGGCGCGGACGAGACCTCCTGACGGAACGTCACCCGCAGGGCGTCCGGGTCGAGCAGGCGGCGGGAGGTCCAGGAGCGCACCTCCCCGTTCGCGAAGGCCCAGATCCGCAACCGCTCCGACCTGTCGTCCCCGTCCAGCTTCGCCACGTGCACGCTGGGAGGAAAGATGTGCGGCCAGTTCTCCGCCGCCGCGATCAGCTCGTACACGGCCTTGGGTTCGGCCGCCACCTCGATCGCATGACGCGTCCTGACGACGCCTGAGTCCGACATGCAGTGCCCCTTTCCGAGCTGCCGCCGCGAGTGTCGGGGCCGTCGCTCCAGCGGCGGTGGAGACCGGCTGGACCACCGGGCCGGTGGGGCGCGGGCCGGTGGGGTGGGTCGGGGTCAGTGGGTGACGCCGGCCGTGGTGATGAGCGCGGCGGCCGTGGTGACCGCGAGGCCGCGCAGATCGTCGGCGCCGATGCCGGCGCGGGTGCTCGCACCGTCGTAGACGACGGCCAGCTGGCGGGCCAGCAGGTCGGGGTCGGCGATGCCCGCCCGCTGTGCCTCGGCGCGGAAGAAGTCGAGGACGTCCCGCTTGGCGTCGGCCGCCACGACGCTCGCCGGATGCGCGGGGTCCTTCAGCTCGACCTGCGCGGCCACGTACGGGCAGCCCAGGTAACCGGGTGACAGGGCGGCTTCCTCCAGCCGCTCGAAGACGTACAGCATGCGCGCACGGGGCCCGGCGTCCAGGTCGGGCGGGGGCAGCAGCAGGTCGGCGAAGGCGGGCGCCCGGTGTTCCAGCGCCGCCGCGAGCAGCGTGTCCTTGCCGTCGAACATCCGGTACATGGACCGCTTGGAGATCTTCGCGGCCCGGCAGAGGTCGTCGGTCGGGGTCCCGACGCCCCGGCGGTAGAACAGCTCGGCCGCGGCGTCCAGCAGCCGGTCGCGCGGTGCGGCCCCGGGGGCGGTCCCCGACGTCCTGTGCGCCGTCCCGGACGCGGCTGTGTCGGTGGTCATGGTGATGACATTACCCCGCCGACTCGACATCGGAAACCGATCGGTCTACAGTCGAGACACGGGAGGAAACCGATCGGTTTCCTCCGGGGCTCCGTGACTCCTGTCGGTCGCGGCGGCGCTTCCCGACGGGACGTCCCTCCCCTTTTCCACCCCCACCAGGAAGAAGATCACCTCATGACGCTCAATGGCTCCGTCGCCCTCGTCACCGGCGGCAACCGCGGCCTCGGCGACAAGTTCGTCCGCGCCCTGCTCGACGCGGGTGCGAGCAAGGTCTACGCGGCGGCCCGTGACCCCCGTGCCGTCACCGTCGAGGGTGCCGTCCCGCTCGCGCTCGACATCACCGACCACGCCTCCGTCCTCGCCGCGGCCGAACAGGCGCAGGACGTGGATCTGCTGATCAACAACGCGGGGTCGTCCACCGGCGCCACCGTGCTCGACGGCGGCTTCGACGCCTTCCACCTGGAGTACAACACCCATGTGCTCGGCACCCTGGACGTCTCCCGGGCCTTCGCCCCGATCCTCGCCCGCAACGGCGGCGGCTCGATCCTGAACGTCCTGTCCGTCCTGTCCTGGTTCTCCATGCCGGACGCCGCGGCCTACTGCGCGGCCAAGGCGGCCGAGTGGTCGATCACCAACTCCCTGCGGCTGCAGCTCGCCGGGCAGGGCACGCAGGTGACCGCGCTGCACGTCGGCTACATGGACACCGACATGATCGCCGGCCTGGACGTCGAGAAGTCCGACCCGGCCGACATCGCCCGCATCGCCCTCGAAGGCCTCGAGAAGGGCCTGCCGGAGGTGATCGCCGACGAGATCAGCAGGCAGGTCAAGGCCGGTCTGTCCGCCGGGGTCGAGGCCCTCTACCCGCAGCTCGCCCAGGCGTGACCCGTTCCGGGCCCGGCACACGGCCGGGCCCGGAACCCGTGGGTCGCGGGGTCGGGGCTCACTTCCGGCGTGCCTTGGTGGTGCGGCGCCAGCCGAACGGGCCGGGCAGGTCCATGGAGGTCGTGCGCCGTCCCGTGCTGCTGTGGGTGTGCCGGGGGCCGTTCCTGCCGCCCGTGGTGATCGACCAGGAGCGCTTGTTGATGTTCAGCTTCACACCGGGCAGGATGCGCAGGCTCTTGCGGAAGGTGAGGGGCACGGGGACTCCCTTCGGGTCGGACTGATGGTCCCTCTGTGACGCGGATACCCCGGTTCGCCGCATGGATGGGTGCGGGACCGGATCGTGTCGCCGTGTCGCCGCGCCCGGTGGACGATCCGTCAGTTCGCCGTCACGGCCGGCGGACGGCCCGGCATTTCCGCGTCGCGCACGGCGGACGGCCCGTCAGTACCCCGTCGCGTCCCGCACGGGCGTGATGATCTCCCGCGTGAGCCACCGGGCGACCCCCGGGGGATAGGGGCCGCGCAGGCTCAGCACGATGTGCGTCATGCCCGCCGCGACGAGTGCGGTCACGGCCTCGCGGTCGCCGGCCGGATCGTCGTACGAGACGGTGTACTGCACGGAACGGGTGATCGTCCGCGGATCGCGCCCGACGGCCGCGCAGTGCGCGTCCAGGACGGCGCCGCGCTCGACGACGCGCTCCAGCGTGTGGTGCGGCGGCCCGGGGATGTTCCAGATGTCGGCGTGCTCGGCGACCACGCGGAGCGTGCGGGTTCCCCAGCCGCCGATCAGCAGGGGCGGGCCCGGCCGCTGCACGGGCTTGGGCTCGTTGCGGTTGCCGGTCAGGCGGTGGTGGCGCCCGTGGAAGTCGAACACGTCCCGCGTCCACATGCCGCGCAGGATGGCGATGGTCTCCTCCAGGCGGGTGATGCCCTCCGCGGGCGGGACGAGCGTGAGGCCGTACGCCGCGTACTCGGCGACGGCCGGGTTCTCACCGGCGATGCCGCCCGCGCCGGGCGGCTGCACGGTGCCGCCCACGCCGAGACCCATGATCAGACGGCCGCCGGAGATCACGTCGACCGTGGTGGCCATCTTGCCGAGGACGGCGGGCGGACGGATCCGGTTGCTCGTCACGAGCAGCCCGAGGCGCAGTCGCCGGGTGACGGCGGCCAGGGCGCTCAACAGGGTCCACCCTTCGAGGATCTGCCCGTCGGGCGGTCCGGCGATCGGCATGAGGTGGTCCCACAGCCACGCGTCCGCTATCTCGGGCAACTCGTCGGCCTCCTGCCACACCCGCAGGACGTCCGCGTAGGGGACCCGCATCGGGGTGGTCTTGACGCCGAACGTCACGGGGGAGAGGTGCTGGTCGGACATGGGAGCCACGCGCCCTTCGGGTCGATGTGCCGCCGGGGGGCGACGGCATCACCGTCACCCTAGCGGATCGTCAGTAAGGCTGACGATCAGTCCTCTCGATACGCTGGGGGCATGACCCGTGAAGCGCCGCCCGAGGTTCTCTCCTCCCGTCTCGGTTATCTGCTCAAGCACGCGTATCTGCGGCTGACCGAGGAGTCCGCGCGCGCCCTGGCGCCGCACGGGATCGACGGCCGTGAACTGGCGGTGCTCGCCGTGCTCGACGCGCATGACGCGCTGTCCCAGCTGGAGGCGGCGGGCAAGCTGGGGGTCGACCGCACCACGATGGTCGCCCTCGTCGACACCCTGGAGGGCAAGGGACTCGTCGAGCGGCGGCGCAGTTCCGAGGACCGGCGCAAGAACATCGTGCGGCTGACGGAGACCGGACGGGAACGCCTGCGCGCGGCCGAATCGGCCCGCCTGCGGATGGAACGCGACTTCCTCGCCCCGCTCTCCGCCGGGGACGCGGCCACCCTGATCCACGCCCTCCAGTCCCTCGCGGCCGCCCCGGACTGAGCCGAGGACGACCCGCCGGTGTCGGCCGTCACGTACCGGACGGTGCCCGATCGGTCGCATAGCGTGATCCCGAACCGCCGGAACAGGCATGGAGAGGGATCAAGTGATGAAAATCGGAGTGCTGGGCACGGGCGGCATGGCGGACGCACTCGCCACCCACTGGGCACGGGCGGGCCATCAAGTGACCATCGGCGGGCGCGACACGGCCAAGGCGGACCTGCTCGCGGAGCGCGTCGGGGCCGGCGCCGCATCCGCCGGTCTGCGGGACGCGGCCGAGGCCGGCGACGTGGTGCTGGCCGCCCTTCCCTTCGCTTCCGGCGCGAGCGTCGTGGGGGAACTGCGGACGGCCCTCAAGGGCAAGACGCTGGTCGACTGTTCCAACCCCGTCGGGCCCGGCTTCCGCCTGCTCACGGAAGGCGGGCCCTCCGCCGCGCGGCAACTCGCCGAGGCGGCGCCCGGAGCCCACGTCGTCAAGGCGTTCAACCTGTGTCACGAGGACGTGTGGCGCATGCGCCCACCCGTCTTCGACGGACGGCCGCTCGCCGTGCCGATCTGTGGTGACGACCGCCGATCCCTCGCGTACGTCCGCGAGTTGGTGCGGGACGCGGGCTGCGAGCCCGTGTCCGGCGGCGGACTCGACCGGGCGGGGCTCCTGGAGGCGACCGCCGCCCTGTTCATCGCCCTGTGGGTCGGAGAAGGGGCGGACGCCCAGGCCATCGCACCGCCGCTCACCCACGCGGCCGGACCGAACCTGCCCATGGACGCGTAGGGGTGGGGCGCACGCCCCTCAAGGTCGCCCGCAGGCCCCTCAGTGGTCACCCGCCGGCAGCGACGTCGGCCGCGTCTCGTGCCCCGCCAGACAGAGCCTGACCCGGCACTGGTCCTCCGCCTCGACGAACACCCGCTGCCCCCAGTGCTCCGTGAGGCGCTGCGCCACGTCGACCAGCCGGCGGCGCTCCTGCGGGGTGTACGCCGGGAAGCGCGCCCAGCCCTGGTCGGCGATGGTGTTGCCGAGCTCGCTGAACAGCACGGCCCGGAAGCGCCGCTCCTCCTCGTCGGTCAGCGGGGTGGCGGCGCCCTCCTCGGGCAGCAGCCGGACGTTGTAGAGGTCTCGTATCACGGGCGCGGCTCGTTATCTGCTCGACGTCTGCGGGCCGCAGCTTACCGGCCAATTCCGCGGTAAAGCGAATCATGGCTCCCGTTCAAGCGGGCCGATAAGTGTGCCGACCATGCATTCGACGCCCGGTTATGGGCGCATTCGAGCCGCCTCGGGATGTGACTCCAGAATCCTAAGGGAAATACTAGAAATCGCTTGCTGCGGTTCTCCGGACGTTACGACCTGCGTAAGGTCGTCGGGTCGCTCCTGATTCGAGAGCGACCGGCTCGAATTATTGCATTCGCGGCCAGGCGAACGGAAAGGAGATGATGCATGGAAAAGAAGGAGATCCTTACAGGGCGGAATCATTCCTCCGGGAGGACGACAGCGCAATTGGTGGTCGACAGGGAGGATTCGTTCTTCTTCGACCACGCCCTCGATCATGTGCCGGGAATTCTCGTCATCACGGGATTGCTCGACCTGATACGGACCGAGAGCAGTGGCATACCGCCGGACTGGCGGGTGCGGATGTCCCTGGAATTCCACAGGTTCTGCGAACTCGACGACGACATCACCCTGTCGATCACCCCGCTGACGCCCGAGGACCGGCAGGAGAGCGGCAACGAGAACGAGCCGGGCTGGAACCTGCGCGCGGAGATAGGCACCGACGTCGCCGTCAGCGGAACCGCCGTCCTGGGCCAGAAGCCGTCCGCCCCGCTCGTGCCCGCAGCTCCGGGCCAGACCGGCACGTCCCTCCCCACGGCCGAACTCTCGCACCGCTCCCGCCCCGAGAACTGCCTCGTCGACGAGGCGTGGTGGGCCGAGGACCGACTGCTCGCGAGCGCCCGCAAGCCGCCCGCCGGCCATCTCCTGCGGGACCGCCCGCTGGAACAACTCATCGAGACCTCACGGCAGTTCGCCACCCTGATCGGCCACGCCGGCTATGAGCGGCCCAGCGACTCCAAGTTCATCCTGCGCACCCTGGAAGCGGACCTCCCGCCCGAGCTCCCGGCCGACGACGTCCGGCTGGAATGGGTGCCGCGCCCCCGCAAGGGCCGCGCGTTCGACCTCGCGATGAGGCTCTACCACCCGTCCGGCGACGGTCTCGACACGGAGGTCGGCAGCGCACACCTGGACACGCTGATCGTGGACCCGCGCCAGTACGAGACCATCCGCTTCCGCCGACGCCGCACCGAGGACGACGCACGATGACCCACACGACGATCTTTGCCGACACCGCGGCCGAGTCGGCCGACCCCCTGCTCGTGGGCCACAAGTTCGCACGCCAGGCACAACTCCGCGCGGCCGGTTACAACGTCCCCGAGTTCGTCTGCCTCTCGGTCGAGGAATTCGACCGCATGATGGAGACCGCCCGGCCGGACATGCCCGAACCGCCCGTGGACGGCAGCCCCGAGGAACTCGCCGAATGGGCCGAGAAGGCCGCCGCGGCGGTGCTGCGCGCCGGCGTCCCGGACAGCGTCACCGACACGCTGCTGCGCCACTTCGACCGGCTGGCGGGGGACTCAGGCGTCGTGGCGGTGCGCTCCTGCGCCGTCCCCCTCACGAGCGACACCGAACAGAGCGGCGAGGACTCCGCGGCGGACCCCTTCGCCGGACTGGGCCGCAGCTTCCTCTCGGTCGGCCGCGCCGAACTCGTCGACAGGGTCGCCGAATGCTGGACCTCGGCCTTCACCCCGGAGGGCGTGCTCTACCGGGCACGGCGCGGCGGTGACCCCGCCGCCACCCGGATGGCCGTGGGAATCCAGCGTCTCGTCCCCGCCGCCGGCTCCTTCGTGGCCTTCAGCCGCGACCCGCGCGGCGGCCACGGGACGCAGGAGAGCCTCATCGCGGCGGCCTACGGGCTCGGCGAGGGAGTCGTCCAGGAACAGGCCGACGTCGACCACTTCTCCGTGCACGCGACCACCGGCGCCGTCGTGCCGCGGCTCGTGCACAAGAAGCGCCGGGTCGTCCCGAGCGCCACGGGCGGCACGACCCTCGCGGACGTACCCGGGGAACTCGCGGACCGCCCCGTGCTCGACGACCGCACCGCACGCGCCGTCGCCGAACTGGCCCTGGCGCTGGAACGCCACTTCGGCATGCCCCAGGACATCGAGGGCGCGGTCACCGAGGACGGGGAGATCCACCTCGTCCAGGCCCGCCCGGCCGTCCTCGGCGCGGCGCCCCGCGACCGGCACGAACTGCACTGGAGCAACGGGAACATCTCCGAGAGCTACGCCGGACACACCTCGATGCTCACCTACTCCGTCGCCTCCGAGCTGTACGCGGTCGGATTCGAGGAGTTCTACCGCAGCATGGGCGTTCCCGAGCGGACCCTCCGCGGCCGGCGGTACGAACTGCGGCGGATGCTCGGCTACGTGGACGGCCGCGTGTACATGCGGCTGGAGTCCTGGTACCGGCTGCACAGCCAGATGCGGGCGTTCGTCGGACTGAAGCGCAAATGGGAGAAGGCCGTCGTGACGGTCGACTCGTCCGTGGTCCTCCCCGCGCCCACCCGGCTGCGGCGCTGGGCCATGAGGGTACGCGAAATACCGGCGGCCGGTCTGCGACGTGTGCTCAACCCCCGCCGTATGCGCGCCTTCTTCGCCTGGTGGGACGAGCGGCGGGACAACCTGCCCGACCCGCAGACCCGTTCACCCGGCCAGATCGTGCAGGACTACCGGGAGCTGTGGGCGGACGTCGCCCTGTGCTGGGGCCGGACACTCGTGGCCAACACCCATGTCATCGCCGAACTCGACCTGGCCGAACGGCTGATGCGCCGCTGGGCCCCGGAGGCGGACCGCGGCGTGCTCAACGGCATGCTGTGCGACGGGCCGGTCAACCGCTCGGTCCTGGCCCTGCGTTCCCTCCTGAACCTCGCCGAGGCGGTCGCGGACCGGGCCGAGGCACGGGCGGCCGTGTTCGGGGCCGACCAGGGCCGTGCGGAGCAGGACGCCGCCGACGTGTGGCGAAAGCTGGCGGGCGGCGCGTTCGGCGACGACCTCGCGGCGCTGGCGACCACGCATGTGAAGCGGTACGGCGACCGGGGTCTGCACGACCTCAAGCTGGAGACGACGGTGGTCTCCCAGCGCCCGGAGATGCTTCTGGCCCAACTGCGGCCGATCATCACCAGCGGTCGCACGACCGAGGTCAGCATCGAGGAGGAGCGCAGGGCCCGGCGGGAGGCCGAGGGCGAACTGCGTGCCCACTGCGCGGGCCCGCTGCGCCTCGCCCTGCTCCGCCTGCTGTTCTGGTCGCTCCGGCGCAATCTGTTCATCCGCGAGAACGCCCGCTTCTGCCGTACCGAACTCTTCGGCGCGTCCCGCAGGATGGTCCGCACCCTCGGACAACACCTCGTCGACGCGGGCCGGCTGGACTCGGTCGACGACGTCAACGACCTCACGGTCGAGGAGATCCTCGGCGTCTACGAGGGTGGCGGAGCCACTGTCGGACTGCGCGAACTGGCGGGGGTCCGCGCCAAGGCCCGGGAGGCGAGCCTGCTGCGCGGGGATCCGCCCAACATCTTCGCCACTGACGCCGATCTGCCCCTGGACCTGGCGCTGGAATCGGCCGGCTCCGCCCACAGCACCGCCGGATCCACGCTCACCGGCCTCGCCTCCAGCGGGGGAGTGGTGCGCGGACGGGCCCGTGTGGTCACCGAACCGGACGTCGACCCCGAGTCGTGCCGCGACCGCATCCTCGTCGCCCGGGAGACCGATCCCGGCTGGATGTTCCTCATGCTGGTGGCCAAGGGCCTGGTGGCCGAGCGGGGGACCGTGCTGTCGCACATGGCCATCACCGGCCGCATCTTCGGCGTCCCCACGGTGGTCGCGGTGCACGGCGTGGTGGACCGCATTCCCGACGGGGCACTGATCGAGGTGGACGGCGACCGGGGCACGGTCACCGTGCTCGACGAGACCGGAGCCGAGGACGCCTCATGATCACCCGGCTCACCAGGTACGCCCTGGCCTACCCGCTCTGGTTCTACGGCGCCGTCGGCCTCGGCTGGTCCTACGGCCTGACCTCCGTCTACCAGGCGGCCCACCGGACCGGTACGGCGCCGGCGGCCGGGCTCGCCGTGACGGCGGCCACCATCGCGGTCACGTTCCTGCTGTTCCGCGCCGTGGACGACGTACGCGACCTCGACTACGACCGGGTCCAGAACCCGCGTCGGCCACTGGTCACCGGGGCGGTGCAGGTGCGGGACCTGAAGACGCTGTTCCTCCTGGGCGTCGGTGTCCTGCTGCTGTTCAACGCACCGCGCGGCTGGCCCGTGGCCGGTTACGCCGCGGTCTGCGGGTACCTGTGCGTGACGCTCCTCGTCGAGTGGCGCTGGAAGTGGCCCGACGCCGACCGGCCGTTGCTGCACCTGCCGGTCAACCTTCCCATGCAGACACTGATCTGCCTCTACGTCTACCTCGGTTCCACCCGGGGGCAGAGCGAGCCGCCCTCCGGACAGGACGTCGGCGCCGCCCTGGGCTTCGTGCTGGCGCTGACACACCTCGAATTCGCCCGCCGGCTCGTCCGCGACCCCGCCCCCCACACCCGCACCTACGTCCACCAGTTGGGCGTGCGGGCCACGGCACGGGTGACGCTCGCCCTCCCGTTCGCGGCGGCGGCGCTCGAACTCGCCGCCGTCCGGCCGTGGTCCCCGGGACAGGCGGCCGGCTGGCTGGTCCTGCTCTCCCTGCCCCTGCCCCTGGTCGCCGCCCACCACTTCCACCGCGGGGCACCGCGCTGGTCCGTGGGCCTCGCCGTGCTGTACCTGCTGCTGACCTTCGCGTCGTTCGCGGCCATCGGCCTCCTCGACGCCCGGTGACAGCACCTCGATCCGACCGACCCATGGAACGGAGGCACGTCCCTTGACCGGATTCTGGACACTGCTCGGACCGGACTTCTCCGGAAAGTCCACGGTCCTGAGCCGGCTGCACACCGCACACGACTGGCACGTCGTCTCCTACGACGACCGCTACCTGGAGTCCGCCCCGCTGATCAGGCGGTTGCGGGAGATGTGGGTCGACGACGCGTTCGTCTGGAGCGGCAGGCGGTACTCGCCGGAGCTGGTGCTCGCGGTGCTGCACCCCATCGTGCTGCACCTGCGGGACGAACTGGCGCGCGCCGCGGGCCGCGAGAGGGTCGTCGTCGACTCGTACTACTACAAGCTGCTCTCCAAATGCGCCCTGCTGGGAGTGGAGGACAGCGGGGTGTTCGCCGCCTGGCGGTCCTTCCCGCAGCCCGAGGGCGTCGTCTACCTCGACGTGTCCTCCGAGGTGGCGTGGGAGCGCAGTGGCCGCGGGCAGCGGATCAACCCCTTCGAGCACTTCGGCGAGCGGCCCACCGAGGCCGGATTCACCCGGCTCCAGGACGAGTTGCGCGGCGCGCTGCTCAAGGAGACCTCCGAACTGCCGCTGACCGTCGTCGACGCCGACGCGCCGCCCGAAGCGGTACTGGACCAGGTGCGCGCCGCACTCGGTGCCCGGGTGGAACGATGACGCCGCCACCCACGGCCGCCCTCACCCAGGACCGGCTGGCCGCCCTCTTCGACGAACGGGCCCGGCTCGTGGCCGGAGCCACCACCGACACGACCTCCGTCACCGCCCTCGTGGTCCTGCGCGGCCTGGACGTCGTCGACCTCGTCCGGGGCGCACGCGCCTTCGCCACCGGACTGACCGGGGCGGAGGGCCGGACCTGGCTGCGTTCGTGGACCAGGACCCGCTTCCTGTTCGGCAACCCGCAGAACCTGACGGACCGCGCCCCGGCCCGGACCGTGGCACCGGCCGGCACCGCAGCCTGGCTCGGACCCCACCCGTCGGACCATCTGCCCGGGGTCAGCCGCCTGCTGAAACCGCTCACCGGATCGCTGCCGCCGCTCCCGCGCACCCTCGACGTCCCGGGCCGCGCCGGCGGCCCGCCCCGTGAACTCCGGCTGGCCACACGGGAGGTGACGCTCGTCAAGTACCTCGTCCATCTCCACCACACCGTCGCCGAGGCCGTCCTGCTCGGCCGGCTCACGGTGGACGAGCCCCTGCGCCTCGTCCACCGGCCCGACCTGGAGCCGATGTCCGCCCCCGGGAGCCCCGGTTACGCCCGGGTGCACTACGCGGCCGACAACACGTCGGAACTCCGCCTCTACACCTCGCTCGCCCCTTAAGGAAGGAGAGAACCGTGCTTCCCGCCCACTTCTCCGAGCAGGACCTGGCCCGCCTCGCCCTCTCGGCCCAACTGAGAGACCTCTCCGAGGAGTTGCGCAAAGCGGTCGCCGAGCCCGACGGCCCCACCGCGGCCGGCCCCGGCAGCGCGCTGGCCGAGCGGATCCTCCGGCTCCTCGACGACGGGGTGCCCGCGCTCCAGGACGCGCTGGTCGCCCATCTGCGGGCCCACGACACCTCCTGGGCCTGGATCGGCGCCCGCACCGGACTGGGCGAGGACGGCGCCCGCGCCCGGTGGGGCCGCACCGAACCGGCCCGTCTGCACGACGCCCGCGCCACCGCCGCCGCGCTCGACGAGTGGTACGTCCGGCACGCCCAGGTCGAACCCCTGGCCCAAGTGGGCGACCCCGTCAGCCGGTTGCTCGGCGACGCCGAGGGCGACCCGCAACGCTGCCTGATCTGCGCCAAGTACGCGGGAGAGGCCGTACCCGCCTGGGCCGGCCGTCCCGTACCGCCCGGTGGCCACCTCGTCGACGACGGCACCTGGCGGGTCGGACACGGCCCCGCCGGCTTCTGGCCGCGTGGCACCCTCCTCATCGAGTCCCACCGGCACTTCCTCGACCACACCGAGATCACGCCCGACGAGGCCGTGTCGCTCGGACTGCTGATCCGCCGGCTGAGCGAACCGATCAAGGCGGCCACCGGTGCACCGCGCGTGCACGTGTGGTCGAACATGGAGGGGACCCCGCACTTCCACACCTGGCTGGTGCCGCGCGTCACCGAGGTGCCCAGCGGACGGCACTTCATCGGCAATCCCGGCTACTGCACCGCGGCCGAGGCGGAGGAGGCCGCGCACGCCATACGCAAGGCCCTCGACAGCCGCGACGGGGCGGAGGCCGGCGCGTGAGCGAGAACCTGCGGTTCCCCTTCCCGGACCACGCGGGTGTCGAACCCGCCCCCGAATTCGGCACGTTGGCCCGGCTCGGGCGACTGGTGCCGGCCACGCTGCGCAGCGGCGCGTCCGCGCTCCTCGTCCACCGGTACGAGGACATGTGTCAGGTGCTCACCGACCCCGCCTTCGCCCGGTTCCCCGCCGCGCAGTTCGGCCTCAGCGCCCGCTCCACCGAGTCGCTCGCCCTCAACTCCGTGGACGCGCCCGACCACACCCGCCGCCGGCGCCTGGTGGCTCACGCCTTCACCGGCCAGCAGGCCGACCAGCTGCGGCCCGAGGTCGAACGCCTCACCAAGGACCTGGTCGCGGGCATGCTCGAACGCGGCGCCCCCACGGACCTGTTGGCCGACTACGCCGTGCCCCTCACCGTCGGAGTCATCAGCCGGATCTTCGGCATCCCCGAGTCCGAGGTGCGCCGGCTGCTGCCGCTCGTGGAACGCATGATGTCCACCACCGCGTACGACAGGTCCGAGGTGCAGGACGCGCACCACGCCATGTTCGCGGAGTTCGAGACGTACCTCGCCGGCCCGCACGAGGACCCCGACGGCCTCTTCGGCAGGCTCGCCCGGGCCCGTGACGCGGGCGAGCTGATGCCCGGCGAGGCGGTGCACCTTGCGTACGGGCTGCTGATCGCCGCGCACGAGACGACGGCCAACCAACTCGCCATGTGCGTCCTGGTGTTGCAGCGCGACCCGGAGGAGATGGAGCGCCTGCGGACCCGGCCCGAACTGCTGCCCGCCGCCGTGGCGGAACTGCTCAGGTTCACCTCGCTCAACGCCGCGGGCGGTGTGCCGCACATGGTCCAGCGGCCGGTCACCCTCGGTGGGGTCCGCCTCGAACCCGGCACGGTCGTCCTGCCGGTCACCGACGCCGCCAACCGCGATCCCGAGGTGTTCCCCGAGCCGGACACCCTGCGCCCGGACCGGCCCGCCAACCCGCACCTCTCGTTCGGGCACGGCCGCCACCGCTGCCTCGGCGCGTCGATGGCGCAGATGGAGCTGGAGGTCGCCCTCGGCACACTGCTGCACCTGCTGCCCGGACTCCGCCTGGCCGTACCGGAGGACGAGCTCGAATGGCGTACCGGCATGTACATCCGCGGCGTTCGAAGGCTCCCGGTCACGTGGTAGCCGTGGCCACGCGGGCCGCCGCAGGGCGCGAGCGGGTGCTGCTCGCGCCGGTCACGGTGAGCCCCACCAAGCCGCTGACGCCGACCCATGTGAAGTACCTGCTGTCCCTGGACATGATCCGCCGGGCCACCTCGGCCTTCGCCGACGTCGACGTGGCCTACCACCACGCGGTGTACACGGGCAGCCGTCAGGTGGCGGGCTTCTGGGACTACCTCGAACGCCGTCACCCGGGACTCGACGCCGACGCGCTCAGCGAGGAGGACATCGGGCACCTCTACGTCGCCCACCATCGCGACGAGCCCGCCCCCTACGCGTCGATCCGGCCCATGGTGCGCCGCGCCGAGGACGGCTGGACCCACCCCGTCACCGCCCGGCTGCTCGACCTGTGGGAGCGGCACTACCGGCGCCTCGGCATGACCGACCCCGGCCTCGGCCGCGGTCGCCCCGAACTCGCCCCGGCGGACGAGGTGATCGATCTGATGACCCGTCACGCCGTGTGCCTGGACGGGCGTCCGCTCGGCGCCCCCGTCTACCTGGACGCGACCCGCAGGGGACTGCCGCTGCGGTCCGTCCTCAACGAGGAGGGGCAGTCGAACTACCTGCTCTACCTCCTGCGCGAGCTGATACCGGTGCTTCCGCGGTACGACCTGGTGGTCCTCGCCCACGACGTGGAACTGCGCCACGACTACCGGACCGTGGCGCACGTCCTGGAGACCCTGGGCGCGCGCGTGGTCAGGTTCGAGGTGCCGCGGGTGCCGCTGGAGGGGAACACCCGCTCGGCGCGGGCCGGCGGTTGGGAGGGCTACACGCTCGACGCGTTCCAGGGGCCCCTCATCGAGAGGCACGGACTGGCCGCGTTCCGCCTCGGGCTGCGGCTCTACCTGGTGGCAGGACTCGGCCGGACCGCCGCGCAGTCCTTCGCCCTGCGGCCGCTGGAGCGCTGGGTCCGCCGGGCCGGACGGCTCCTGGCGGACCACGCGGGCGCCACCGCCGAACCGGCCCCCTACCTGACCGGCATCACCGGGCGCCAGGGGTACGCGGACCCGTACCGTGTGGCGACCGCCCTGCTGAGCAAGGACAGTGACGTACCGGTCGCGGGCCTGATCCGCGTGGTGACCGGCGGAGAAGAGGAGCAGTGAACCCATGAGCGCGGCAGCGGTGAACCCGTTCGCGTCCGGCCCCGTGCTGCTGACCGGCGGGACCGGCTTCATCGGATCCCATGTGCGCCGACGGCTGCGCTCGCGCGGCACGCCCGTACGGGTGCTCGCCCATCACGCCGACACCGACGCGGACGAACTCGTCCGGGGCGACCTGGGCGACCCCGACTCGCTGCGGGGCATCTGCGAGGGCGTCACCACCCTGGTGCACACCGCGTCCGTGATCAACGGCAGCGAGGAGGCGTGCCGGTCCGTCAACGAACGCGGCACTGCCGCCCTGGTCGCCGAGGCGCGGCGGGCGGGCGTACGCCGCATCGTCTACGTCAGCACCGCGGCCGTCTACGGCCAGGGCGTCCACCGGGGCATCACCGAGGACGCCGTCGTGCCGGCCCCCGTGTCGCCGACCAGCCGCTCCCGCCTCAAGGCGGAGGGCAGCGTCCTGGCGGTCGGCGGAACCGTCCTGCGGCCGATGTTCGTGTACGGCGACGGCGACCGCTGGTTCGTGCCGACGGTGGCACGGCTGGCGCTCCGCCTGGGCGCGCGGCCGGCGGGCGGCAGGGCGAGACTGTCCCTCGTCTCCGTCGACGCCCTCGCCGAAGCGGTGTGCGCCGTGGCCCGGTTGCCGACGACCGGCCTGGACGGGGCGGTCCTGCACGCGACGCCCCCCGCCCCCACCGCCCTCGGCGAGATCCTCGACACGCTCACCGAGCACGGCCTGCTGCCCCCGCTCACCGACGAGATCGACCACGACGCGGCGCTGGCCCTCCTGGGCGACGCCACGGCCCGCACCCTGAGCCTGCTCGACGTCGACCACTACTACGACGGCGGACGACTGCGGCGAGCCGTGGACCTCCCGCCCGAGGCAGGTTTCCGGGAGACCTTCGCACGCTACGCGGGGTGGTACGAGGGCGTCATGGCCACCCCGTCCCATGACTGAGCACCCTCCCCGCGTAGGGTCGGCCCGGTGACGATCGATGTGCGCAGGTCCCGCCCCGACGACCACCCGGCGATCCTGTCCCTGATGGACAGAGCCCGCGGAGAGGGGCTGAACGACGAGGAACGGGCACGCCGCGGGTTCGTGCAGGGCAGCATGTCGGGCGAACTCCTCGACCGCTTCGCGCGGGACCCCGGCATCTTCGTCGCCGACGAGGCCGGGGAACTGGCAGGGTTCGCCATGACGAGCGAACCGGGCCTGCTCCCGCCGGAGCACCCGGCGTCGGCGGCCGTCCGGGCGGTCACCGCGACGACGGAGGGACACGACCCGGGACGGCTGTTCCTCTACGGCCCCGTGGCCGTCGACGAGCGCTTCCAGGGACGCGGAGTGCTGACGAAGCTGCTCACCGGACTGAGCCACGCGCTGGAGAGCACCTACGACCTCGGTGTCGCCTTCGTGGAGACGACCAACGAACGCTCCCTGACGGTGCACCGCCACTACGGCATGACGGAGACACCCCCCTTCGACACCGTCGGCCGCACCTACGTGGCGTTCAGCTTCCCGCCCGCGGCATTCACCCACCGCCACCCCGACGGACCCGCTGCGGCTCGCTAGGACCGCGGTGCGTGCGCGGTGTTCTTGACGACGTGCCGGCCGACCGCCTCGACGGCCTCGCGGCCCTCGGGCAGCCACGACGCCAGATGGTGCCAGACGTGGGGCGCGCCGGGGACGACGATCAGCGTCGCCTCGACGTCGGCCTCGACGGCGAGCCCGTGCAGGGTGAGGGCGTCGTCGTAGAGGGTCTCCTCGGTGCCGACCTGGATCAGCAGCGGCGGGAGCCCCGTGAGGTCGCCGTGGACGGGGGAGACGTACGGGTGTCCGGGGTCGGCGCCGGCGAGGTAGTCGGCGGCGGACCCCAGCAGTTGCTGCCGGGACACCAGCGGGTCACGGGCCTCGCGCTCGATCATGGACCGGCCGGTGGCCTCCATGTCCACCCAGGGCGAGTTGACGGCGGCAGCGCCGGGCAGCGGCAGGCCCTCGTCCTTGAGCCGCAGCATGGTGGCGATCGCCAGCCCGCCGCCCGCGGACTCCCCGACCAGGGCCATGCGGTGCGCGGGCACCCGGTCGAGGAGGGCCGTGTAGGCGTCCCGGGCCGCGTCGAGGGCGGCGGGAAAAGGGTGTTCGGGGGCGAGCGGATAGTCCAGCAGGGCCACGGCCGCCCGCGTGGCGTCGGCGACGTTCGCGGCCAATTCCCGGTGACTGCGGGACGATCCCATCCGGTAGGAACCGCCGTGCAGATACAGCACGTACCGGTCCGGCTCCGACCGCGGGGTCGTCACGAGAGTGCCCCGCGCGAACTCCAGCGGAGCGATCACGGTCCCCTCCGGGAGCGGGAACGCCTCGCCCCACCGGTCGTAGGCGTCGCGCTGCCGCTGCAGTTCGGGGCCGGCGGAACTCATCAGGTCCCGGATCGCCTGATGCGCCTTCACCATGTCGTCCTTCATCGGACAGTCCTTCCGTTGCCTTGCCGACGGCGGACCTCCGACGCTAGCGACCGGCCTCCGCGCGACAACGCGGGAGACGGCCGTCACGCCGACACGGATCACCGCAGGGCCCGTGCGTGCCGGGAAGCATCGCCCGAGCCGCACCTCGCGCGGGAATCCTCCACGGCCCGCCGCGGGCTGTCGTACGGCTGCCGGAAGGCGGGGCTACTCGAAGTCGCAGCCGGGGTTGGGGGCGTCCTCGGAGAGGGGCGCGCCGTGCGGCAGCACGTACAGCACCTCCAGCACGACGTCCTTCGTACCGAGGTTCCGGCCGATGTGCACATGGTCGGGACCGGAGGGCTCCTCCAGGAAACTCCCCTTGCGGTACACCCCGTCGGACGCGCACGTGGCCGCGAAGTGGCTGAGCGTCCCCTGCTTGACGTACCCGTACAGGGGACCGTCGTGGTAGTGCCAGCCGGTCGCCTGACCGGGCGGAACGGTGACCTCCCGCCAGATGTAGTCGGTCCCGCCGACGGTGGACCGCGCGATGATCGTCCCCGTGACACCGGGTCCGGCCGGGGTGGCGTACGCGACGCCGGGCAGGGACAGCCCGGCGAGCAGGGCACCGACAACTCCTGCGCGGTGCAGGCGGGACAGCGGGCGCATGGCGACTCCGTCTCGGGACGAGTGCGGTCAACTGACGCCACACCCTAGGACAGGGCCGCGCACGGGGTCGTACGGTTCACCGGTCCGTCACACCGCCGTGGGAGTCGGCGTGCGGCGTTCCGGTGGAGCCTCTTCCCTCAGTGGGCCAGTGACGCCACGTAAGGTGCCAGCTTGGCGGGGCTCAGCACCCACAGGAGGCGTTCGATGCCGCGCTCCGACACGTCCGCGGTCACCAGGGCGATCGCGGACCCGCCGGACGAGACGAGAATGGCCGGCCTGCCGTTGGCCTCGACCCAGCGGATGTCCGTGTCCGGCCAGAACCGCGGGGCGAAGGCGGCGAGGGTCCGGGAGACCCGCGGCAGTCCGACGACCGGGATCCTGGTCGCGCCGCGCATGCCGTTGCCGTCGGAGTAGCTCACCACGTCCTCCGTGAGGACGTTCTCCAGCACGGCCAGATCGCCGGTCCGCGCCGCGGCGAGGAACACTTCGAGCAGGCGCCGGTGCGCCCCGGAATCGGCCGGTTCCCTGCGCTCCGCGGCCAGATGTCTGCGGGCGCGGCTGACCAGCTGGCGCGTGTTGGCCTCGCTGGTCTCCAACATGTCCGCGATCCGCCGGTACGGATAGTCGAACGCCTCCCGCAGCACATAGGCGGCCCGTTCCACGGGGTTCAGCTTCTCCAGCAGGAAGAGGACCGCCAGGTCCAGCGCCTCCGCGCGCTCCGCGCCCAGCTGGGGGTCCTGACTGGTGTCGACGGGCTCGGGGATCCAGGGCCCGACGTACGACTCACGGCGCACCCGGGCCGACTGGGCGACGTTGATGGCCAGCCGGGTGGTGACCGTGGTCAGGAACGCGCTTGGTTCCCGGACGTCGCCGCGGTCCGCCTTCTGCCAGCGCAGCCACACCTCCTGGACGACGTCCTCGGCCTCCGTGACGCTGCCGAGCACCCGGTAGGCGATGCCGAAGAGCTGAGGGCGCGCCGCGACGAAATCCCTCGTAGCCTGGTCGAGGGAGCCCGCGTTGTCACCGGCGCGCATACATGTCCTCCAGCAGTGGATCACCGTGCTCCAAGTCGGCCCAGCATGTCACGTGTACGGCGGGGGCCGTCGGCGGTGTCGAGCGGGTGGAGTACCCCCTGTCACAGATCCGTCGTCCGTCCGGTCATCACGGGGAGACGTTCACGGGACACGGACGTGTGAGCACACGCGTCCGGTCGACGGTGTGTGGTCGACGGTGTGTGCCGGTCCCATGACGCGGTGGACCCATGGAGGTGCAACACGATGTCGGACAAGAACCTGGCGCGCGAAACCGCGGGACGGCCCCGGTCGGAGGCGTGGAGGACGGCGGCGACGCTGCTTCAGGACGCCGCTCCGCTGGACATTCCCGAGGGGGCATCGGCGATGACCATTCACGTCGAGTGGGAGCCCGGGGACCCGGGGACCCCGCCGCACCGCCATTCGGGACCGGCCTTCGGGTACGTCGTCGAGGGCGCGGTCCGCTTCGAGCTGGAGGGCGAGCCCGAGCGGGTGGTCGAGGCCGGGGGGACGTTCTGGGAGCCTGGCGGTGACACGATCCACTACCAGGACGGCAACGCGCTGACGGACGCGCGGACCCGGTTCGTCGTCACCATGATGTGCGCACCGGGAAGGCCCATGCTCGAACTGGTCACCGAGGAGGAACTGGCCGAGCGGGCCCACCTGCGCGCCCCCCGGCCCACCACCTGAGAGGCGGCCGGGGGGGGGGCGGGGACCGCTGCTGTGTCAGTCCACGAAGTAGGAGTCGTGCTTGTCCAGGAACGCGGCGCGCTCCTCGTCGGTGGCGTCGCTCAGCAGTGACAACTTCTCGAAGTACTCCTCGCGCGGCGCACCCGGGGTGAACAGCAGCAGCATGTCGGCCGGGGCGTCGGAGTCGTTGCGGAAGGCATGCAGCCCGCCCTGCGGTACGTGCAGGAAGTCGCCCTTGACGGCGTCGATCCACTGGGCGCCGTCGAAGAGCCGGACGGTGCCGTCGAGGACGTAGAAGGACTCCGAGATGGTCTTGTGGAAGTGTGTCGCCGGCCCGCCCGCCCCCGCGCTCATCTCGACCCGGTAGAGGCCGAACTCACCCCGGGTGGTGGCCGTGGTCGCCAGGTAGTGGATCGCGTCCTTCCCGGCCTCACCGACGTCCGCCCCGGTGCCGACCGGCCGGAAGGTGGCGCTGACCTCCCCTTCGTCTCCCCAGTAGACCTGTTCCGGATACGACATGGTCACCATCCCCAATACGTTGCGGCGGAAGCACGTCGATCGCACTTCCATTGTCGAGAGCGGATCAGTAAGGCGCACGCGGCCGTCGGTCGCGCGAGGCAGGTCAGGCGAACCGGCCGGGCTGGTAGTCGCCGGCGGGCTGCCGGTTGACGACGTTGATGCGGTTGTAGGCGTTGATGACGGCGATCAGGGAGATCAGGGCGACGAGCTGGTCCTCGTCGAAGTGCTTGACGGCGTCGGCCCAGGCGTCGTCGGTGACACCGCCGGCCGCGTCGGCGATACGGGTGCCCTGCTCGGCCACCTCCAGCGCGGCGCGCTCGGCGTCGGTGAACACCGTCGCCTCACGCCAGGTCGCGACGAGGTTGAGCCGCTGCACGCTCTCTCCCGCGAGCGCGGCCTCTTTGGTGTGCATGTCGGTGCAGAAGCCGCAGCCGTTGATCTGGCTGGCGCGAATCTTCACCAACTCCTGGACCACGGGCGAGAGCCCCGAGTCCGACACCGCCTTCCCTGCCGAGTTGATGTGCCTCAGCACCTTTCCCGCGAGCGGGTGACCGAAGTAGTCGAGACGTGCTTCCACGGTGATCTCCTTGCCGAGTGCGGATACACACTCCTGACCGGGAAGACCGGGCACGCGTGACAGGGAAGGGGAGGTGACGTACCTCTCATCGCCGCAGCCCGATGCCACGGCGTTCAGTCCGGGAGGGTCCGCCGGGTGCGCAAGGTGGTTCCGGCCTGTTCCTCCAAGAGGGCGACGCCGAGGAGTTCGCCGTCGGCGGGGCCGAAGCGGTCCAGGGCCCGCCGGTGGAGGAGACGGACGGCTTCGGCGACGGAGTGCGGTGTTCCGAGGTCCCGCGCCAGCTCGGTGACGGCGGAGAGCTGGTCGTGGATGTGGTCGAGGCCGAACGTCCTGAGGTAGTCGCCGGCGAGGAGCGCGGGCAGGTCGTCGCGGATGAACGCACTGGACGCCGCGCTGGTCGCGAGGGTTTCGGTGAGCACGTCCAGGTCGACACCGGCGCGTCGGCCGAGGAGCAGGGCCTCGGCGGTCGCCGCCGCCTGGCCGAACCAGAGCAGATTGACGAGGAGTTTGACCGTGTAGCCGGTGCCGGGCCCGCCGAGATGCGTGATCCGGTCGGCGACGGCGGACAGCAGGGGCCGGTGCTGTTCGAGCAGAGCGACGTCGCCTCCGACGAACAGGCGCAGCCGTCCCGCGACGGCGTCGTCGGGCCCGCCGCCCATCGGGGCTTCGAGGACACCGACGCCTCGCGCGAGCGCCCGCGCACGCACGGACGCCGCGGCGGACGCCGTGTTGCTGCTCATGTCGATCCACGTCGCCCCCGGCGCGAGCGCGTCGAGGAGGACGTCGTCCATCACCGCGGTCACCTCGGCCGGCCCGGGCAGGACGGTCACCAGTACGTCGGCCCCCGTGACCGCCCCCGCAGCCGACCCGCCCCACTCGGCCCCCACGGCACGAGCGGTGTCCTCGATGTCGTCCCGCACGTCGAAGACACGCACCCGATGGCCGGCCCGCGCCAGATTCGCGCAGATGGGAGCACCCATACGCCCCACCCCGATCACCCCGACCGTCATCCCCACCGCTCTTCTCCCCCCACCGTCACGAAACACCCCGCCCTTCGGCCGGACTCGGCCTCAGGGCCACGTCGCGCGCGAGCCCTCCGGCGGTCACGCCACTCCACCACATGTATCGCATGAGGAGGGTTCGGCCGGGCGGTCGGGGACCTTGGGCGGAGGGAATGATCCCGGCGGGTGGGGGGTTGGGGGTGCCATGAGTGAACTCGTGGACCGTACGATCGCGGCCCTGCGCGCCGAGCACGACACCCTGGTGGCGCTGCTCGCGGACCTGGACGACAACAAGCTGACCGCACCCAGTGGTGCCGACGAGTGGACGATCGCCCAGGTGCTCTCGCATCTCGGGAGCGGCGCCGAGATCGGTCGGGTGCCGATCGCCAGGGCGGCGGGCGAAGCCGTGGAGGCCGAGCCCAACGAGGCCGTCTGGGCGCGCTGGGACGCGGCAGCCGCCACCGACCAGGCGTCCGGCTTCGTCGAGTCCAACACCCGCTGGATCGAGACCGTCGAGGCCCTGACGCCCGAACAGAGGTCGTCGCTGGCCGTCGATCTCGGGTTCCTCCTCGAGCCCGTGCCCCTGGTGACCGCGCTGGGCATGCGGCTGAACGAGGTCGCCAACCACTCGTGGGACGTACGGGCCGGCCTGGACCCGAAGGCCGAGGTCGACGCGGACTCCGCCGCGGTCCTCCTCGACCTCCTCGCGGGACCGCTGGCCTTCGTCCTCGGCTTCCTGGCCAAGCCGGCCGAACTGCCCGAGCCGGCGTCGATCGCCGTACCGGGCGCGGGCCTCGTCATCGAGGACAAGGCTTCCGTCGTCGCCGACCTCGAGTCGCCGTCGGCCACCTTCCGCGGCTCGCCGGAGGCGTTCGTCCGGCTGGTGAACGGCCGCCTCAAGGAGCCGTACGCCCAGGGCGTCGCCGTGGACGGCGACGTGACCCTCGACGCGCTGCGCCGGGTGTTCCCCGGCTTCTGACCGTTCGACGGCCGGGCGGCCGAATGGACCGGGGCGGTGCATCGGGCCCGGCTGACGCCGCCCGGCCGCATCCCCGTGAACCGCACAACACGCCCGGCCGCGGGCCCTCGTCACCGGCAGGAGTGCCACGCATGAGCGATCTCATCGACACCACCGGCATGTATCTGCGGACCGTCTACGAACTGGTCGAGGAGGGAGTCGTCCCGCTGCGCGCCCGTATCGCCGAGCGACTTCACCAGAGCGGCCCGACGGTCTCGCAGACCGTCGCCCGGATGGAGCGCAACGGACTGCTCACGGTGGAGGACGACCGCCGACTCAGGTTCACCGACGAGGGGTTGCGCCTCGCCACCCGTGTCATGCGCAAGCACCGTCTGGCGGAGCGCCTCCTCGTCGACGTGGTCGGTCTCGACTGGGAACTCGTCCACGAGGAGGCGTGTCGCTGGGAGCACGTCATGTCGGAGCAGGTCGAGAGGCGGCTCCTCGAGGTGCTCGGCCGCCCGACCGAGTCACCGTTCGGCAACCCGATCCCCGGCCTCGGCGAACTCGGCGTGCGGGTCCCCGACGAGGAGCCGGCGACCGGTCTCGAACCGCTCTCCGACGCGGCCGGCGCCAGGGACGAGACGGTGCTGGTCCGCCGTATCTCCGAGGAACTGCAGAAGGACGAGATCCTGATGAGCGCGTTGCGCCGGGTGGGAGCCACCCCGGACAAGACCGTGTCGGTGCGTGCCACCGACGGCGGTGTGCTCATCGGCTCGGGCGGCGAGACCGCCGAGATCGTCCCCGGGGCGGCCGATCACATCCTCGTCCGGAAGCTGTGACCGGCCGCCGGACGGGAACGCCGAAGGCCGGGCCGGGAGCGGTGACGGTCAGGCGGCGGTCTCGGCCGTGGCGGTCAGGACCGCGCGGCCGAGTATGTGCCCGGAGATGACGAAGCCGAGGTAGGCCGGGGTGGTCTCGGCCGGGAGGCCGACGGACCCCACGTCGAGGGCGTGCACCACGACGAAGTAGCGGCGCGGGCCGCCCATCACCGGCTGGACCGCACCCCGGCGTACGCCCCGGACGAGGGCGAGTACTACAGCGCTGCGTGGTCCGAGGCCCACCGGGCCTTCCACCGCACGCTGTTGGAAAGGTGCGCGAACCCCGTCCTGCTGGAGACCTTCGACCGGATGTGGACCGCGAGCGAACTGGCCCGCCGGTGGTCGGCGCACCGCACCCGGCGGGACCACGTCGGCGAACATCGGCGGTTGGAGGAGGCGGTGCTCGCCCGCGACGCCGACACTGCGGCCGAACTGCTGTCCCGCCACCTCACCCTGACCGCGGCGGGCCTGTCCTGCTGACCCCGTCGATCGCCGTGGTCACCGACCCGGGTCACCACCCGAGTCGTTCAACTCCCCAGGGACGCCAGGGCGTCGGCGACCCGCTCGCTCGCCTCCGGGGGAGTCGACGCGTGCGGGGAGAGCCTGAGCGAGTCGGTGCGTACGGTCGCGGTGACGCCCTCGGCCCGCAACGCCTCCGCGACGAGGGCCGGTTCGTGGTCCGGCATCGTGAAGGAGAGGATGCCCGCACGCCGGGCCGGGTCGGTGGGGGAGAGGACGAGGCCGCCGAACTTCTCGACGACGCCGATGAGTTCGTCGATCCGCGTGCTGATCGCGGCCTCGACGGCGGCGACACCGTGCTGTTCGACGAGATCCAGCGCGGCGGCGAACCCTGCGGCGGCCACCGGGCTGAGGTTGGTGATCGACCACCGCTGCGCGCCCGGGGCGGGCGGATGCTCCGTGCCGTCGAAGAGGCCGACGTCCCGCACGCCCGTCCAGCCGGTGAGCACGGGTTCCAGGGTGTCGAGCGCGCGGTCGGACAGCGTGGCGAACCCGGTGGACCATCCGGCGCGCAGCCACTTCTGACCGCCCGCGATCACCACGTCCGCGGCGTCCCAGGGGAGCCGGGCCACGCCGAACGCCTGGATGGCGTCCACGATCAGCAGCCGGTCGGGTCCGATCGCCTCGCGCAGCGCGGCCAGGTCGGCACGGAACCCGGTCCGGAAGTCGACGGCACTGACGGACAGGGCCACGACGTCGTCGGTGAGCGCGGCGCGGACCAGGTCCGGGGTGACACCGGCGCCGGGGGCCGGGTCGAGCCAGCGGGGCGTGGCCCGGCCGAGGTCCGCGGCACGGTGCCACGGGTACTGGTTGGACGGGAAGTCGGTGCGCGGCGCGAGGACCACACCCTCCCGGACACCGAACGCGGCGTGGAACAGGCCGGTCGACGCGTTCGGGAGCAGCACCGTGTGTGAGCCGTCCGTGCCGGCCAGACGGGCGGCCGTGTCCCGCGCGGTCCCCTCCGCGATCATCAGGGTGTCCACGGTGGTGTGGTCCGCGAGCGCGGACGCCTCCAGGGCGCGCGTGGTGGCGGCGACGGTGTCCCGGGAGGGCGGACCGAACCGCGCGAAGTCGAGATACCCGGCGGGCGTGTCGAAGCGGGCTGCGTATGAGCTGAGCACGGGGCTCGTCCTTCCGGGGCGGTGCGTACGGGCCGGCGCCGGGTGCGCCGGAGGGGAGGGGCCCGCGGTCGCCGGGGGCGGCCGGTCTCGTACCGCCGTCTCCGCGAGAGCGTGTCCTGCCTGGTCGCACGGTACGCGCCCCGCCGTGCGCGGACGCACAGGGGCCACCCCGTCGGCGTACGACGGCCCCGGCCGCGACCCCGGACACACCCGGCCGGGCCCCACCGGCCCCCCATCCGTCGTGGACGGTCCCCGGCTCCGAACGGCGTAGGACGGTTGTCGGACAGCTGTAGGTCGAGGGCTTCGAAGCGGAAAGAGGCCGGAGCGAGGGGGATCAGACCATGGCGTCCGGGAACGCTTCCGCCGTCTCCGGGACACCGCGCCCGAGCAGCCGCGTCGCGCGGTCCGCTCCCGGGGAGTCGGTGCTCACCCGCCTGGACTTCTTGCAGCGCACGGCCGGGAACCGGACGGTCCGACGCCTTCTGACCACGCGGGACACGGCGGACGACGAGACCTCGGGGGCACGGGACTCTGCCCGTTAGATCCTTCATCGGGCGGACACCGTGGCCTACAAAGGGGTACCACTTCCCCGGCGGCAAGACCCAACTCGTCGAAGAGGCCCTGGATCTGCTGGCCGAGAAGGCGTTCGCGCCCATCGAGGTCTACGCCGGCCGGGACGCACAGGAGATCGCCGAGCGGTACGTCGCGCTCTGGCGGTCCTTCATCCAGGGCTTCCGACTCCGCGGTGGTTGCGCCATCCTCACCGTGACCGTCACGGCGGACAGCGACCAGATCATCGACCGGGCCGCCGCCGTCCTGCGGGGCTGGCGCGGCCGACTGGCCGAGCTGCTGCGCGAGGGCGGTCTCGACGGCCGCCATGCCGACGGCTGCGCGGCCTTGATCATCGCCGCCTGCGAGGGCGCCCTGGTCTTCGCCCGCGCCGAACGGTCGATGCGGCCCTTCGATCAGGTGGCGGAACAACTGCGTCTGCACATGGCGTCGTTGGCGGCCTGATCGCGTCGCTTCGCAGTGTGCCGTCCCGAATCGGATTGCCCCGGAGCGGCGGGCTGCCCATCCTGCTGGGATGCGCTTCTCCATCAACATCCCCAACTTCGGCGACTTCGCCGACCCCCGTAACGTCGCGACCGTCGCGGCAGCCGCCGAGGAGGCCGGCTGGGACGGACTCTTCGTCTGGGACCACATCCTGCACCGGCGGCACCAGGGGCGTCCCTTCGGCGACCCCTGGATGCTGCTCACGGCGGCGGCGCTCGCGACCTCGCGCATCCGTCTGGGCCCGCTGCTGACGCCGGTCCCGCGCTACCGTCCGCAGCAACTCGCCCGCCAGGTGGCGACCTTGGACCACCTCAGCGACGGCAGGGTGATCTTCGCCGCCGGTCTCGGCGGCCCGATCGAGGACGAGTACCAGAGCTTCGGCGACACCGCGGAGCCCCCTGTCCTGGCCGAGCGGCTCGACGAGGGACTGGAACTGCTGGGGCGTTTCTGGTCGGGCGAGCGCGTGGACCACCACGGCCGCCACTACGAGGTCACGGACGTGACGCTGCTGCCCGCCACCGCGCAGCGGCCCGGCCCGCCGGTGTGGATCGGCGGCTTCTGGCCACGCCGCGCTCCCATGCGGCGGGCGGCGCGCTGGGACGGCGCGGTGCCGCTGTTCGAGACGGCCAGGCACGGCCAGGTGCCGGACGTGGCGGAGGTCCGGGACCTGATCGGCTACGTGCGTGAGCACCGTACGGCCGGTACCGACCGGCCCTTTGAGCTCGTCCTCGGTGGTGCCACGCCCACGGACCCGGCCAGGGCCAGGGACGTGATCGCCCCGCTGCGCGACGCCGGCGCCACCTGGTGGGACGAACGCCAGCTGCAGACCGGCCCCGACCTGGACCGCCTGCCCGCGGTGCTGCGCCGCATCGAGGCGGGCCCGCCGGCACTCTGACCCCGGTTGCCGCCATCAGGCCCCACGTGACTACCGGGACGAGGAGGACACGGTCGTCTGCCGCGCGGGAGCGGCCGTGTCCTCGCGGCCCGGGCGCAGGAAGAAGGCCAGGACCGTGCCGGTGGCGACGAGCGGGGTCAGCCAGAGGAAGCCGGTGCCGGTGGCGTGGGCGAAGGCGTCGAGCACCGCGGGCCGGACGGCGGCGGGCAGTGCCGCGATCGTTTCCGGCCGGGACGGGTCGAAGGCGGCGGGCAACGGCAGTTGGCGCAGCCGGTGGGTGAAACTGCCGGTCAGCAGGGTGCCGAAGACCGCCACACCGAACGCCGCTCCGATGGAACGGGCGAAGGTGACGACCGCGCTGGCCGCTCCGATGTCCTCGGCGGCCACCGTGTTCTGCACCGTGGTGAGCACGACCATGGGCACCATGCCGATGCCGATTCCCGTGACGAGGAAATAGCCGCTGAGGACCACCGCGGACGTACCGGAGTGCACCGTGCCCAGGAGCAGCAGCCCCACGACGTTCAGGAGCAGCCCGGTGAGCAGGATCGGGCGCAGCCGTTCGACGTGCGCCGCCCACCGTCCGGCCAGGGACTGGCTGACGACCAGGCCGACGACCAGGGGCAGCAGGTGCACCCCCGACAGGGTGGCCGAGACACCGTCCACGATCTGGAGGTACGTGGGCAGATAGACCAGCACACCGAACATCGCGGCGTTGGCCACGAATCCGATCAGGGACGCGAAGACCACGGTGCGGGAGGCGAGCATCGTCACCGGCAGGACGGGCGCGGCGGCGCGGCGCTCCACGGCCGGCAGCAGGGCGCCCAGGACCACGGTGGCGGCGATCAGGCCAATGATGCCGGGGGAGCCCCAGCCCCAGCGGTGTCCGAAGGAGGTGACGAGCACGATCCCGGTGGCCATGGCCGCCAGCAGCAGCGCACCGGCGTGGTCGACGCGTGCGGTCGCCCTCCTGACCCCGGGCGGCAGGACGCGGGCCGCGATCACGAGCGTCACCGCCCCGACGGGAAGGTTGATCAGGAAGGCCCACCGCCAGGACAGCTGGTCGGTGAAGACGCCGCCGAGGAGCGGGCCGACGATGCTCGCGACGCCGTAGACGGACCCGAACATGCCCTGGTACCGGCCGCGTTCACCGGGCGCGACGACATCGCCGACCAGGGCGAACGTCAGGACGATCATGCCGCCTCCGCCGATGCCCTGGAGGGCGCGGGCGCCGATGAGTTCGGGGAGGGTCCGGGCGAGGCCGCAGGCGGCGGAGGCGACGAGGAAGAGGCCGGTGGAGGCGAGGTAGAGGCGCTTGCGCCCGAACATGTCACCGAGCTTGCCCCACAGGGGAGTTGCCGCGGTGGAGGCCAGGAGGTAGGCCGCGCTGACCCAGGCGATGGAGTCGAAGCCGTTCAGGTCCTCGGCGATGCGGGGCAGGGCGGTGGAGACGATGGTCTGGTCGAGGGCGGCGAGCAGCACGGCGAGGACCAGGGCGGTCATCGCCGCCGCCACTCCGGGGGCGGCCGGTGCGGTCGGTGCGGACGGGCGGACGTGTGACATGGGGAGGGCCTTCGGGAACGGGCGGGTGTAGCGGGGGTACCAGGTGGATCGGGTGGATCGGGCGGATCGGGCGGACCGAGGTCCGGCGGTGGAACACGGGAGAGGCAGGGGGGCGGGCACGGGCGGGGCCGGGCACGTCGGCGGACCTGCCCGGCCCCACGGCATCCGCCTCCGGTCGGCGGGTGACCGTGAACTCGCCCCAGGGGGCGACGGTTCCGGTGTTCAGAGGGTGACGGTCTTGTACTCGACGTACTGTCCGAGGCCGACGGCGCCGTACTCACGGCCGACGCCGCTGGACTTGTAGCCGCCGAAGGGCCCGTCGAAGCCGATGGGGGCGCCGTTGACGGTGACGGTGCCGGTACGCAGCCGGCGGGCGACCGCGAGGGCGTGCTCGGGGTCGGCGGACCAGACGCCGCCGGAGAGGCCGTACTCCGAGTCGTTGGCGATGCGCACGGCGTCGTCCTCGTCGTCGTAGGCGATGACCACCAGGACCGGGCCGAAGATCTCCTCCTGGGCGATGCGCATGGAGTTGTCGACGTCGGCGAAGACGGTCGGGGTGACGTAGTTGCCCGCCTCCAGACCTTCGGGGACCTGGGGGCCGCCGGTGACGAGTCGGGCGCCCTCCTCGATGCCGAGCGTGATGTAGTCGCGCACCCGCTGCTGCTGGTCGGGGCGGACCATCGGGCCGATGAAGGTGTCCGGCTCGGAAGGGTTGCCGACCTTCAGCGACTCGACGAGGTCCTTGAGCGCGGTGACGACCTCCTCGTACCGCGCGCGGGGAGCGAGGATACGGGTCTGGGCGATGCACGCCTCGCCGTTGTTGAGCAGCGAGCCGAACTTCAGGCCCTGCACCGCCGCCGGGATGTCGGCGTCGGGCAGGATCAGCGCGGCCGACTTGCCCCCGAGCTCCAGGCTCACGCGCTTGAGCTGCTGCCCCGCGAGGGAGGCGATGATGCGGCCGGCCCGGGTCGAACCGGTGAAGGCGATCTTGTCGACATCCGGGTGCGACACCAGGTACTGACTGGTCTCACGGTCCGCGGGCAGCACACTGATCACTCCCTCGGGCAGCCCCGACCGCTCCAGAAGTCCCGCGAGGAAGCCCATGCTCAGCGAGTTCTCCGGGGACACCTTCAGCACCACGGTGTTGCCCGCGAGCAACGCCGGGATGATCTTGGCGGTGGCGGCGGAGAACGGCGAGTTCCACGGGATGACGGCCGCCACGACCCCGATCGCCTCACGGCGCACCACACTGCGGAACGGAGCGGCGGGGTCGGAGGCCCTGAGCGTCTCCTCCCACCCGAACTCCTCGGCCGCCGCGAAGTAGGCGTTGGCCTGCCGGGTCAGCCCCGGCTGGCCGGCCAGCGTGAACCAGCCCGCCGAACCGTTCTCCGCCGAGATCAACGCCGCGATCTCCGCCGCGCTCTCCTCGCGCAACGTGTTGAACCGCCGCACCAGCGCGAGACGCTCCGCGGGCGCGGTCCGCGGCCAGGTGCCCTCGTCGAAGGCGGCACGCGCCGCGGCCACCGCCCGGTCCACGTCGGCCGGCCGCGCCTGCGCGGCACGCCCGATCACGGACCGGTCGTGCGGCGACACGATGTCCAGCAACTCCGCACTGCTCGGCTCGGTCCAGACACCACCGATGAAAAGCCGGTCGTAGGTCGGCATGACGTCTTCCTTTCGGTACTCATCCAGCACTCAGCTTAACTGTCACTTCAATGTAGCACTTCTATTGGATCGAGCCACTTCATGGTGGAGCTAAGTTCTAAAACGGGCACCCCGGGGATACTCTTCCGTGGTGAGAGCTGACGCGGCACGCAATATGGAGGCCGTCCTGACGGCCGGCGCGCGCCTCCTCGCCGTCGACCCGGGCGCGAGCATCGCGAGCATCGCCGCGGCGGCCGGCGTCGACCGCCGTACCGTCCACCGCCGCTTCGCCTGCCGCGAGGCGCTCCTGCTCTCGGTCTACGAAGCCCGGCTCGGTGCGATCGAGGAGGTGATCGCACGGGCCCGGCTGCGCGAGGCGCCCGTCGAGGTGGCCCTGCGCCGCTTCGTCGAGGGCGTCGTCGAGGTCAACCGCACCTGGCCCGTCGACCTCACCCGCATGCTGGCCGACGCCCCGTCCCGCGCGCGGCGCGACCGCATCCTGCGCGACGTCGAGGCGTTCTTCCGGCGCGCCGCCGACGAGGGACTGCTCCGTCCCGGCCTCCCGCCGGGATGGGCGGCTTCCCTCGTCCCGCTGCTGGTGCGCGAGGTGTCGCAGAACCTGCCGCACCTCGGCACCGCCCGCGCGGCGGACGTGGCCGTCGACGCCGTGCTCCACGGCATCGGGGCCGAGCGCGCCACCTCGGGCGCGGTCCCGCGCACGACTGACGTTCCCCATGTGTCGAAGTAGGAGGAAAGGGGTCGATCATGGCTGGTATCTGGCTGATCACCGGTGCGTCCAGGGGGTTCGGGCGCCGGCTGGCGGAGGCGGTTCTCGAGTCCGGTGACCGATTGGTGGCGACGGCCCGGCGCCCGCGGCAACTCGACGACCTGGTCGCCCGGTACGGCGAGCGGATCCGCGCCGTTCCGCTGGACGTCACCGACGCCGCCGCCGCGCGCGCCGCGGTTCAGGCGGCCGTCGACACCTTCGGCGGGCTGGACGTCGTGGTGAACAACGCCGGCTACGCCAACAGCGCCCCCATCGAGGAGATGGCCGAGGACGACTTCCGCGCCCAGTTCGAGGCCAACTTCTTCGGAGTCGTCAACGTCACCCGGGCCGCCCTGCCCGTGCTGCGCGAGCAACGCTCCGGCGTCTACGTCCAGTTCTCCTCGGTCGGCGGCCGGGTGGGCGGCACCCCGGGCATGGGTGCCTACCAGAGCGCGAAGTTCGCCGTGGAGGGCTTCTCCGAGGTCCTGGCCGCCGAGGTGGCCCCCTTCGGCGTCAAGGTGATCATCGTCGAGCCGGGCGCGTTCCGTACGGACTGGCAGGGATCGTCCATGCGGCTGTCCGCGGTCGGGGCCGACTACGAGGAGACGGTCGGCGCGATGAACACGTACCGGCGGGAGAACGACGGCACGCAGCCCGGTGACCCTGCGCGCGCCGCGAAGGCCATCCTCGACGTCGTCCACCACGACGACCCGCCGCGCCGCCTCCTGCTCGGCGCCCAGGCCGTCACCGCGGCCCTCGAAGCCGGCCGGGTCCGCGAGGCGGAGACGGAGAAGTGGGCCGGGACGAGCCGATCCGCCGACTTCCCGCCCACGGCGTAGGACCGCCGTACCGGGGACCCGGACTCCTCGGGACCGCGACTGCGGCGGGCCCGGTGGGCGTGGGCGGTGTGGCCGCCGGGGGAGGCCGTGGCCCTCTCGACGGTCGCCGGGCTCTCCCACCCGCTCGGGCCGCGAGCCGTGGCCATTCCCTTCCGGCCGTGTGACACACGCGGCCAGGACCTTGGGAGGATGGGCCCATGCGAGGCCCGCGATGTCACCGGTACAGGCCCCACGGCCGCGCCCGGTGCGAACCGACCCGCCCGGTCGTCCCGCCAGCGGCGTTACGCGGGGTTCCGCGCCCCGGTGCCGCATGACCGGCATCAACGCCTTCGCGCAGAGGCTCGCGGCGAGCGGTGTGCCGCCGCTGCTCAGCCGACGGCACGCCACCGACGGCTTCCGCGCCGGTGTCGTCGCCCGCGACCTGGGGCCCATACGGCTGGTCGAGTTGGAGACCCCGGAGGGCGAGTGCTTCCGGGACGGCCGCTCCGCCCGCGCCGCCGACGCCGAGTTGTGGCAGATCGACCTGCTGACGCACGGGTGGGTGCACGCCGAGCAGGGGCGCGGCACCGCCACGCTCGGACCCGGCGACCTGGTCCTGATCGACCCGGTACGGCTGGTCCGCTTCGCCAGCACCGAGACCACCAGCGTGACCCTGCTGGTGCCGCGGCGCTCGCTGCGGCTCCGGCCGCGGGACGCCGACCGGCTGGCCGGGGTACGCGTGCGCGGCGACCACGGCCCGGGGGCCCTGGTGTCCTCGCTCGCGCGGGA
This sequence comes from Streptomyces sp. NPDC026672, assembly GCF_040638185.1. Taxonomy (NCBI): domain Bacteria; kingdom Bacillati; phylum Actinomycetota; class Actinomycetes; order Kitasatosporales; family Streptomycetaceae; genus Streptomyces; species Streptomyces sp. NPDC026672. The sequence goes on along the minus strand of NZ_JBEZXS010000023.1, from coordinate 33,742 downwards.
CATGGCGCGGTCGTTGACCGGGTTCCGCGCCGACGAGGCGGCCAGGTCGGCCGCCGCGGTGATCGAGCTGATCGCGGTGGCGCTGTCGGCTCAGCTGGGCGACGAGCGCCCGGCTCCCGACGAGGCGCTGCGCGCGCGGATCGTCGGTTTCGTCGAGGCGCGACTGTCCGACCGTGCTCTCACCCCGGCGACGGTGGCCGCGGCGCACCACATGTCCGTACGGCGCCTGCACAGGCTCTTCGAGGACGAGCCGCTGACCGTGGCGGCCCTCATCCGGCAGCGGCGTCTGGCGCGGTGCCACGCGGACCTGATCCGGACTGACGACACCGTCGCGGCCGTCGCCGCCCGTTGGGGGTTCGCCGACCCGGCACACTTCAGCCGGTTGTTCAAGGCCGCGTACGGCTGCGGCGCCGCGGCGCTCAGGTCCAACAGCCGTGCGCGGACGGTCAATGCGGTCGCCGACCGGCCCGGAGAGGATGGCGGCTGAACAGCGCAGAGAGGTGATCGCATGGAACAGTCCGTCGAGGCGATGAGCGCCGTCCCGGCCCGGATGAACGAGGCGTGGAACCGGGGTGACGCCGCCGCGTTCTTCTCCGACTTCGCGCACGACGCCGAGTTCGTGGACTTCGAGGGCACCCTCCACAAGGGGCGCGCGGAGATGATCGCGTTCCACCAGCCGGTCTTCGACACGGTGTTGAAGGGGTCCCGGCTCGTCGGGGGCGAGGTGCCGTTCGCCCGGATCGTCCAGCCGGGCTGGGGCGTGGTGCACCACCGTGTCAGCCTGCTGATGCCGGGTGAGGAGGAACCGCTTCCGAGTCGCCGCTCCATGCAACTCCTCGCCGTGGTCCGGCAGAACGGCCGCTGGGAGGTCGCGGCGCTGCAGAACGCGCGCCTGGTCTCGCTGGAGGCGGCGACGACCCTGGACTCCCTGTCCGCCGCCGAGTGCGAGTAGGCGGCCCGTTCTCGCCGGTCCGGCCGGGCGGTTGAAGGCAACCGGCCCGGCCGGACGCGCGTGACGGTCCGAACCGGCTCAGCAGCCGGTGGAGTTGAAGTCCGCGAACGCGGCCCTGGTCGCGGGGCCCGCGTCCCCGTCGACGGCGAGGTTGTAGCCGAAGATGTTCAGGTAGCGCTGCAGCGCCCTGACGGTGTTGGGGCCCACGACGCCGTCCACGGTGCCGGCACCGAGGCCGAGGTCGTTGAACTTTCTCTGCGCCGCCTTCCAGCTGTTGGTGCCCAACTGCCCGTCGATCGCGCCGGGGCTGTAGCCCGTGTCGCGCAGCCAGCACTGCCAGTTCTTGGCCTGGGTGGTGTTCAGGCCGAGGTTGTTCACCGCGAGGATCGAGAAGTCCTGGGCGCTCACCGCGGCGGGCTTCGCGGCCGGCTGGGCGGCGGCGAGGCCCGCGCCCGCGGCCAGGGTTCCGGCGGCGATTCCGACGACGGCGGTGGCGCTGACGAGTGTCCTCATCAAAGTACTCGGTCGCATGGTGTCCTTTCCGCAGTGGTGGGGGGTGGCTCCCACTCGGGCCGCCCGGGGATCAGCCTGCCGTCGGACCCCGTCCGTGTAACGAGCGCTCAGTGCACTCAACTTGGCGCACAACGCACTTATCGGGATGACTGTGCACCCGCGAGGGTCGTGTGCGTGGGCGGGCGAAGACCCGATCTCCGTCACATCCGCCCCGCCCGGCGGCACCACCCGGAGGACGTCATGCTGACCACCGTGCTGGACACGGCTCATCTGCCACCCGTGGACCGGACCGCCGCGTGGTCCGAGGCCACACGGCAGTCCCTGCTCCCCACCCGCATCAACTTCCTCGACCCCGACCGGGTCCAGGCCCGGATCGAGACCATGGCGCTCGGCCCGGTCCAGCTCTCGCTGATGTCCTACACACCGCTGTCGTCCCAGCGCACGGCGCGGCTCATCCGGCAGTCCGATCCCGAGATGTACCAACTGGCGCTGACCGTCGCCGGCCGCCAGAGCATCGAACAGGCGCGGACGTACGCTCCGCTCGGCCCCGGGGACCTGCTCCTCTACGACAGTTCCAGACCGTTCACCGCCGTCGCGGGCCCGGGTCTGCCCGGAGCGCGCGCCATGCTGCTCCAGTTCCCCCGGCGTCTGCTGCCGCTGTCGGAGAAGGCGGTGGCGCCGCTGTGCGGAACGGTGATCCCGGGGCAGACGGGCGTCGGGCAGGTGCTGAGCCGGCTGCTGACCGGGCTCGTCGACACACACGCCGACCTCGCCCCGGGCGACCGCGTCCGGCTGGGCGGCACCGCGGTCGACCTCACCGCCGCCGTGCTCGCCCACCACGCCGACCGCACGAGCGTGATGCCGGCCGGTCCACGGAGACGTGCGCTGGTCGAGCAGATCAGCGCCTACATCACCACGCACCTGAACGACCCGGGGCTCACGCCGGGCGCCGTGGCCGAGGCGCACTTCATCTCCACGCGCTATCTGCACCGCATCTTCCAGCAGCACGGCACCACGGTCGGCGGCGTCATCCGGCAGCAGCGCCTCGACCGCTGCCGACGGGACCTGGTCGACCCCGACCGGCACCTCTCCATCGCCGCCGTCGCCCTGCGCTGGGGGTATCCGAGACCGTCCGACTTCACCCGCGCCTTCCGCGCCGCCACCGGCATGACACCGAGCGAGTACCGCGACGCGGGCCGCCCCGGAGACTAGTGCACCGCTACGCCGCCAGCGTCTCGTCCTCCCGCGCGGCGCCCGTACGGCCCGCGCGGTACTGGTCCATCAGTCCGTCCGCCGCGAGCAGTGCCTGTTCGGCGGTGCCGGCCCCGGTGATCACGCACAACGTGCGGGTGGCGTCCTCCAGGGCGCGGCTCGTACGGCCGGTCGGGCGCACGTCGTGCTCGATGCGCACCTCGGCGAACCGGGCCAGCGCGGCACGCAACTCCTTCTCGGCCGACAGCGTCATGGTCATCCCTCTCCCTGCGTGAGCGGCCGCCCACGGCCGTCGCCCGCCATTGATCAACACCGGGCGAACCTTCGGGTGCCCCGTCCCGTCGTTGACAAGCTCGGACAACCACATTGGCTTTTGGCCAACAAAGTTAGCCAAGCGGGCCGTGGGGGTAACCGCGGCTGCGGCGAGTCCAGCGTCGACTGGCCGGCCTGGAGCCGTACCGACATCGCCGGTGACCTGCTCGCCGTCGTCCGTCACCTGGGCGGCCCGGCCGTGCTCGTCGGCCACTCGATCTCCGGCGGCGCCGCCACCATTGCCGCGGCGCGCGAGCCCTCGCTGGTCACCGCCGTCGTCGAGCTGGCGCCGTTCACCCGCAAGCAGTCGATCCACCTCGGTGACCTGCGGGTGAAGCGCATGCGGCAGGGGATGCTGCGGCTGCTGGGCACGGGGGTGCTCGGCAGCGTGCCGCTGTGGCGCTCGTACCTCGACGTGGCCTGTCCCGGGGTGAGGCCGGCCGACTGGGACGCGCGGATCGGCCGTGTCGACTCCCTGATGCGCGAGCCGGGCCGGATGAAGGCCATGCAGGGCATGGGCCGCAGCGCCCCGACCGACGCCGGCGCACAGCTCGGCAACGTCCGCCGCCCGGTCCTCGTCGTGATGGGCACGCTCGACCCCGACTGGGCCGACCCGCGCGCCGAGGGTTCGGCGATCGTGGACGCGCTGCCCTCCGGCCTGGGCCGCCTTGAGATGATCGGGGGCGCCGGTCACTATCCGCACGACCAGTTCCCCGACCAGGTGGTGTCGCTCATGCTCTCCTTCCTCCGCTCGGACGCCGCCCGTGCCCAGGGCCGGCCTCGACCCGTCGGCCGTGGTCGCGGCCGGCGCCGCCCTCGCCGACGAAGTGGGCCTGGCGCACCTGACGATGGGGCTGCTGGCCGAGCGGGTGGGGGTGCGCACCCCGTCCCTGTACAAGCACGTCGACGGCCAGGAGGACCTCAACCGCCGAATCGCGGCCCTCGCGCTGAACGAGGCCGCCGACGCCGTCGGGGGCGCGGTCCAGGGATACGCGGGCCGCGACGCGCTGGCCGCGGCGGCGCGTGCCTTCCGGGCCTTCGTCCTGGAGCACCCCGGCCGGTACGCCGCGACCATCGGAGTGGAGCCGTCCGGTCCGGACGATCCGGTGGCCACCGCGGGCGAGCGGCTGCTCGGCGCGTTCCTCGCGGTCCTGCGCGGCTACGAGATCGCGGAGTCCGACGTGAACCACGCCCTGCGCCTGCTCCGCAGCCTCTGCCACGGCTTCGCCACGTTGCAGGCGGCGGGCGGCTTCCAGTGGGGCACCGACATCGACGAGAGCTTCGAGTGGCTGATCACCTTCGCCGACCGCGCCTGCGCACCATGTGAGCGAGCCGCGGCCGACACGGCGGCACGGGCGCGGCGGGGCTGCCGGGTGCCAGCGGCGAGCGCCGGTTCACCAGACCACGGGCAGCTTCAGGGGAAACCGCCGGATCGTCTCGGTGTCCCAGCGCACTTCCTCCGGCGGCACGGCCAGCCGCAGTCCGGGGAAGCGCTCCAGGAGCCGCCCGATGGCCACTTCGAGTTCTGCCATGGCCAGGGGCACGGCGATGCAGCGGTGTCCACCCCAGCCGAACGTCATGTGCGGACGACTGGGCCGGTGGATGTCGATGACGTCCGGGTTCGGATAGCGCTCCGGATCGCGGTTGGCCGCGAGGTACGACACGTGGACGAAGTCTCCCGCCCGGATCTGCGCGCCGCCCAGTTCCAGGTCCTCGAGAGCCAGCCGGGGGATTCCGACGCCCTTGCGGAACGGGATGTAGCGGAGCATCTCGTTCAGCACTCCGGTCAGATCCTCGGGTCGGCGCCGGAGGTGTTCGGCCGGCTCGGGGCAGGTGAGGAGCAAGTAGACGATGTTGCTGATCTGGCAGGTCGCCGTGTCCTGCCCGCTGAGCGCCAGGGTCAGGGCGATGATCGCCAGTTCCCGGTCGCTGAGGCAGTCCTCGCCGTCCCGGGCTTCGGCCATCAGGCTGATGAGGTCTTCGCCCGGTGACTTCCGGCGCTGTTGGACGAGTTCACCGAAGTAGGACGTGAGGTCGGCCTTGGCCGTCATGGCGGTCTCCTTGGTGCCGGCGTCGACGACCAGCAGCCGGCGCACGGAATCCTGCATGCGCGCCCAGTCCTTGCGCGGGACGCCGAGAAGGTCCATGACGGTGTGCTGGGGAAGCGTGTCGGCCAGAATCTCCACCACGTCGGCCGGCGGACCGTGCTCCTCCATCTCGTCCAGAAGGCTGTCCGCGAGTCGGACGATCCGGGGTCGCATCTCATCGGCCCGCTGCTGGGTGAACGCCTGCGAGACCAGTTGGCGGACACGGCTGCTGTGCGGCGGGTCCATGACGTTGATCGACTCGGGCGAGACGATGGGCTCCGGCGTCAGCCGGGGGTAGTCGTGGGCGGTGATGCCTGCCCGGCTCAGCCGGGGGTCCGTGGTCACCCTTTTAACGGCGTCGAAGCCGGTGAAGATCCAGGCGTCGGCGTCGCCGTAGGGAAGTCTGATGCGGGCAGGGGTATCCCGTCGCATCAGGTCGGCAAGCGCGGGATCGAACTCAAGTACCTCACTGAAATCGAACGGGCACTCGATGGCCCTTTTGTCGCTGGGCACCAGGGGGCTCCTCCGAGTTCGGAACGGGTGGGGGAAGGGCGGCGTCCACTGCGGACGGGGTCTTGGGCGATACGCGCGGTCACGGGGAGTCCGTTGATTCCGCAGAGTGGGCGCGATCAGAGTGTGGCCGGGTACCAGGGAACTCCGAAGCCGCCACGCCACGCTGACGAGCCAGGTTCTGCCGGACGGCCCCGCGTCGTGCGTGTGGATCCCCCCTTTTTCGGCCGGTGGCAGCGGCGTGCTGGTGGGCACGCACGATGGTGGAGTCGATCCGGATGAGTCAGTCGATGTCTCCGACCCCGTCCGCATGAGCCTGGACCTGCTGGAGGGCCCGGGTGGACACGCCGTCCAGCGCGTGCCGGCGGAACCGGGTGTACACCGTCTTCCACGGTCCGTAGCGTTCCGGCAGGTCACGCCAGGAGATCCCCGTGCGGATCTTGCCGACCATCCCGTTGATGACCTGCCGGTCCTCCCTGATCCACCACCCAGACCTTCTTTGAAGACGGGCCCTAGGTGAGGACCAGCCAGCGGCGGCCGTCGATGAGTTCCCGGGCCGCGTCGAGGTGACCGGCGTGGCACGCGGTCTCGGTGATGACGTGCAGCAGGACGTCTCGCAGCGTGTGCAGGTGCGGCTCGCCGAACAGGTCATGGGGCCACCAGGCGAGCTCCGTATCGGCCGAGCCGGCCTCGGCGACGGCGTCGGCGAGTTCCGTCTCCCGCCGGTAGTGGTCGAGCACGTCGGCGGCCGGGACTCCCGGAGCCACGATCCATGCCTCGTCGCCGCTCGGCAGTCCGCTGATGACCTCCTCGTCCCCGGCGACGACCGCCCGGAACCAGAAGCGCTCGACGTCCAGCGCGAGGTGCTGGACCAGTCCCAGACAATTCCATCCGGAGGGCAGCACGGGCCGTCGCAGGGCGTCCTCGTCGAGCCCGTCGAGGATGCCCAGGACATGGCGCCGCTGCCCGCGCAAGGCCCTGAGGAGCGCCTTGATCTCGCCGTCCGGAGCCGTTTCGTTCTTGTCTTCGCCAGTGGTCACCCGTGATCCCTCACTCTCTCGACAACGGTGGTCAGACTCTCCGCGCAGCGCGAAGTCATCGCTGCGGCGTGGCTTTTCGCGCCTCGTTCCGCGTACCTTCGGCCGCATGGCCGACGACTGCTTCGCGCATCCGCGGCTCGCCGCGGTCTACGACCCGCTCGACCCCGACCGCGGCGATCTCGACGCGTACCTCCGGACGGCGCAGGAGTTCGAGGCCCGCCGAGTGCTCGACATCGGCTGCGGCACAGGAGTGTTCGCGCTGCTCCTGGCCGACCGCGGGTACGAGGTCGTCGGCGTCGATCCCGCCCGGGCGTCCCTCGATGTCGCCCGTGCCAAACCGGGCGGTGAGCGGGTCCGTTGGATCCACGGCGACGCGAGGGACCTGCCGCCGCTGCGGGTCGACCTCGCGACCATGACGGGAAACGTCGCCCAGGCCGTCGTCGAACCGTCGGTCTGGCACCACACGCTGCGGGGAGCCCACGAAGCGCTGCGGCCCGGCGGCCGTCTCGTCTTCGAGACCCGCGACCCGGCCAGGTGTGGCTGGGAGGAGTGGAACCGCGCGGACTCCTACCGTGTGACGGAGGTGCCGGGCGTCGGCGCCGTCGAGTACTGGGTCGAACTCGTCGACGTCTGCCTGCCGTTGGTCACGTTCCGCCAGACCTATGTGTTCGCCGCGGACGGTCGGGTGCTCACCTCGGATTCGACGTTGCGCTTCCGGGAGCGGCAGGAGGTCGAGAGGGACCTGCTCGACCACGGCTATGTGCTGGAGGACGTGCGCGACGCACCCGACCGGCCAGGACGGGAGTTCGTCTTCCTGGCGCGGCGTCCGTGAGCGAAGGCCGGACGGCACACGGACGTGCGGAACCGCCTCCGGCCCTGATTCCGGAGGCGGTTGGCCACGGTGTCGCGCGCGGGACGCCGGGTGGGGATCAGTCCACGCCGATGGTGTTCAGCATCGCCGCCGCCACGTGATCGGCGGCGTTGCGGTGGCCCCTGGCGTTGGGGTGCACGAGGGCCGGCTGATCGGGGACGCGGGTGAAGACGCCGTCCACCCACTTGCCGGTGTCGCAGACGCTGTGGTTCCGGGAGGAGTCGTGGAGGTCGACGAAGCTCGCGGAGTCATGGGCGGCGGCCGACTTCTCGATGGCCGTGTTGAGGGGGCCGAGGACCGACTCGCGCAGCCAGTCCAGGTCGCCCCGGGTGATGGACGCGAACTGCTCCAGGTCGTTGTACCGGCACTTGGAGGTGTCCTGGGGGATGACCGTGGGGTAGCCGACGGTGAGGATCTTCGCGTGCGGGGCGCGCTCGTGGAGCACGGTGAGCATCTCGTCGTAGTCTCTGCTCACCTTGTTCAGCCGGCCGGGGACGTCCGCGGCCAGCTCGTCCCGGCACGGTGTGCCCACGCCGCCGCTGCCCGCGCCGAGTTGCAGGCACTGGAAGAGGATGTCGGCGAAACCGAGGCTGTTGCCGCCCGCCCCGACGGTGATCACGTCGGTGCCGGGTCCCACCGCGGCGGACTGGGGAGGTACGGCAGGGAAGGGGTAGTCCGGGTCCTCGGAGAACGGCGGCAGGTGGCGGCCGATCGGCTCCTGGGCCCGGAAGGTGACGTGCTCGACGGTCGCGGCGCCGCAGCTGACGTTGGTCAGGTCGAAGAGCGAGCCGAGGTCGCGGTCGACGACCTGCGGGTAGGACTGGTCGGTGCGCTCGCAGCCGTCACGGGGGACCTCGAAGGTGTCGCCCGCGGCCGGGATGACCCCGGCGGTGTAGGAGTCGCCCAGGGCGACCCACTGGTAGGTCGCCGCCGCGGCGGCGTGCTGCGCCCCGGCGAGCTGCACCGGCGCGAGGGCGCCTGCGGCGAGAGCCGCGGTCGAACCCAGCATGGCCAGGCGAGTACGGATGCTTGCCATGAATCCTCCATGGATGCGGTGTTGGCGTCGCTTTGACCATAAAGGGATAGTTACTCACCGCACTAGATCCAATGCGGACAGTCACAATCGGATCGCGGGGGCGTGCGCCGCGGGTGGGCCGACACGGCGTGCCGACCGGTCGCGCCCGTTCCGTGACAGACCCGGCACGGTACTTGCGCGACCCGGGGAAGGTCCTTGATCAACATGTGATCCCGGCCCCGCGCACTAGCTCTCACCAGCTGTCTTGTTCTCGATCACCGACGCGGGGAGGCCGTCGGCGACACGCGGAGACGGTTGCCGGTGCCTGGGATGCGCGCGGCGGTGCACACGCACGTGTGCCGAAAGTCAGGACGGTCCGCTTCGAGCGGGCCGTTCCGGCGCGCCGCGGATCTTCCGGCCGAAGCCGAAGCCGAAGCTGAGGCCACGGGCCGGCGGTTGTACCTCTCGGACATCGCGGTGTCGGCCACCCGGTTCATGGCCGCCTGCGGGGTGGGCGAGGTGGCGCGCCCAACGCACCCTCGTCATGGCGGGCTTCACCCTCGCCGCGGTCGGCGTAGGCGTCCTGCTGGCCCCGGTCGCCGGCACCCCGGACGCCTGGGCCTTCGCCCCCGGACCCCTCCTGATCGGACCCGGCCTCGCCGCGGCGTCCCCGCTGCCCAGGAACCCGCTGCCCACCGACCGCTCCGTCTGACGGCCCGCTCCCACGTTCGTACCAGGTGCCCTGCCGTCCGCCGAGATCGGCCGGATCGGCCGGGCCGACCGGGACGAACCCGGCTTTGACCAGAACCTTCCGGGACGCGACATTCCCGTGGGCGACGGCCGCCCTGAGGGTGCGTATCCCGTACCGGGCCGCCGCCACTTCGCACAACTCCCGGACGGTCGCGGTCGCTACGCCGTGGCCGGCCACGTGTTCCGCGACCCGGTAGCCGAGTGACGCCGCGCCGTCCTCGATGTCGACGAGGTTGAACCTGCCGAGCACCGAGCCGTCCCCGTCCACGAGCACGTGGAAGGCGCAGACACCCGCCTCCTGCTCGGCCAGCAGGGCCTCGTGCCGCTCGGCGAACCGGTCGAAGTAGGCGTCACCGCGGTCGGAGACCGTGGCCGCGAAGTACCCGCGGTTGGCCAACTCGAAGGCCAGGACGGCCGACGCGTGCTCGGCGCGCAGCCGCTGCAACTCGGACATGGACCGAACCTACCCCGCCCCGGGCGTCATCGGCCCGCGGGAAGGATGGCATCCCGGACCACGCCGGCCGGTTCGGCGTGGACGAAGCAGGACAGGAACGAAGAGCATGCTGCGGCTGCCCAGGGTGATGCCCGGCGGGGGTCTCCCGGCCCCGGCGGGTGGGCCGGGGCCGGGAGACGCCGGCTCATCCGGCGGTCAGGAACTCGCGCGGGGACAGGGCGCGGTCGACGATGCGGATGTCGCCGACGTTGCCGTGGAAGACGATGTCGACGGCGCCCGCGTTCTCGTGGCCGCCCACCAGCCAGGGCAGTCCGAGCGAGGTGAGGCCGACCGACTCGCGGCGCGGGTTGTCGACGACGGGAGCGCCCTCGACGTACAGCCTCGTGTAGCGCCCGTCGTTGACCACCGCGAGGTGCCACCACTTGAGCTCGACCAGCCCGTGACCCCAGTTGGTCGTCGGGTAGGTGTCGTTGAGCGGGTAGTGGTTGAACTGAGGCTCGCGGCCGTTGTTCGAGATGGCGAACTGGACCAGGGGCTCGTCCGGGTCGGTGTTCCTGCCGTGCTTGCCCGCGGCCCCGGCCGAACCCCGGCGGCTGAGTATCGCCGCCCAGCCGTTGTTGCCGGCGTCCCAGTCGAGCGGCATCATCACGAACGTCTCGAACGTGTACCCGGACGTGAACGTCTCGGTGTTCAGCGGAGCCTTCGCCCCGGTGGTCAGGTACGAGCCGTGGAGCGGGTTCCTGCCACCGACGAACTTCAGGCTGGCGTGCGCCGGTTGGTCGGGGTGGTGGTCGGCGGACCAGGTCAGCGCGTCGGCCGCCGTGCCCGGCAGGGTCACCACCGTCAGGTCGTTGCCCTTGCCGGACAGGTCGTGGACCGTCTGGCCCGCGGTGAGCGCGGTGCCGGGCGCGCCCTGCCCGTCGAACCGCCAGTACGCCAACGTGCCCTTCACCAACTCCCTGTTGGCCGGACGCGCGGGCCGCACCGGAACCGGGGCGAAGCCGGAGAACCGCTCCTCGAAGTCGATCGACAGGGAGAAGTTGTCGACCGGGCCGGTGATCCGGGCGTGCTCGGCGGCCAACTCGCTGCGGGACTCGGGGTCCTGCGCCAGGATCCACGGGTTGATGGTCTCGACGTCGATCGTGTTCCGGGCGAGGTCGAAGTGGTACAGCCGGATCATGGCGCCGCCACCGAAGTAGCGGTTCTGGTAGTTCGTGATGTGCAGGTGCACGTCGTTGCCCGCGGCGTTCTTCCCGGTCGTACGGGCGGGCGGCCAGTAATGGCCGTTGAGGGTCAGGAAGATCTGGTCGTTGTCGTCGATCAGCTTGTCCCAGACCGTCCGGCCGTAGTCGGAGAGCACGGCGTTGTTCTCCGGGTCGCCGGACTCGTACGGGAAAACGTTGTCATCGTAGTTGGAGTAGACGAGGTCGTGCGTCGTGAGGATCACCGGCATCTTCGGGTGGGCCTTGATGACGCCGTCGGCCCACGCGAAACCCTGGTCGCTGGTCCGCCAGTCCAGGGCCAGTACCAGCCAGGAGCGGCCGGCGGCCTGGAAGATGTGCGCGGTGTTGTAGCCGGTCGGGTCCGATCCGGCGAACGTCTTCGAGCGCTTGAACCGCTGCGGGCCCATGGTCCGCAGGTACGCCGTGTCGCCGCGGCTGTCGTCGCCGCTCACGTCGTGGTTGCCGGCCAGCACGCTGTACGCGGCACCGTGCGCGTCGAGCACGCCGAACGCCTTGTCGACCTGCTGGAACGACAACGGGTCGGCGTCCTGGGTCAGATCACCGAGGTGCGCCATGAACACGATGTTGTTGTCGGGGTCCGCGCTGTTGTCGACGATGTAGCGGAACGACTCCTCCTGCGGCGTCCGATCGACGCTGTCCTGGCTGCCCCAGTACAGGAACTGGGTGTCGGGCATGACCGCGAGAGTGAACCGGAGGGCGGTCGGATCCGGTCTCCACGAGCCGGTCCTACCGGTCTTGGAGCTTTCGGTGTTCTCGGCGGCGGACGCGGGCGCTTCGCCGAGTGCGGACGCGCCGACGCCCACCGTGGCCGCTCCCGCGCCGGCCAGCGCCGCGTTGCGCAGAAAACCTCGTCGACTCTGTCCGGTCGTCTCCTGGGACGGGGTGTCACCGTGCTTGCACATGGGGGTCTTCCCTGGTCGGTGATGCGAACAGCGACGACGCTAGCCAGGGGCGGCCGGGGCCGGGCGGACGCCGGATGACGAACGAGGGCCAAGTGCCTGACGAGGATCGGAGATTCCCGTCATGTCGTGACCGGCGGCCGACGCCTGGATGAGCGGGCGATGACGAGGAGGAGTTGCGGGGGCGAGTGCCCGATCCCGGAGTTCACGACCGGGCGTGCCAGGCAGTTGCCGATCGACGGCGCGTGGGTCGATGCGCCGTCCGGCGAGACCGTGGAGTCGGTCGATCCGACCATCGGCCGCGCACTTCCTCCGCTCGCACGCGGCGCCGCCGCCGACGTCGGCCTGGCCGTCGCCGCGGCCCGACGCGCCTTCGAGGGTCCGTGGTGCGAGTTCCGGCCCCGCGACCGCGCCCGGGTGCTGCACCGGCCGGCCGACCTGATCGAGGCCCGTGCGGAGGAGGACCCTTGCCGGCAACCAGCGCGCGTATCGGCTCAGGTGAGGGCGGTGACCAGCAGGGCGAAGGCGGCGATGACGACGGCGACGCGGACGTAGTGGTAGCGGTCCCAGCGGTTCATCTGCTCCTTCCAGTCGGCGGGCAGGTTCTCGGTGGTCCACGTCCTGCCCCGGTTGTTGATCGGGACGAGCAGCAGGATCGACATGATCACGCTGAGGATCAGCAGCGCGGCGGCGGTGACGACGAGGCCGGTGCCGGGGTGGTGCCGTCCGGCGACGGCCCAGACGGCGGCGAGGACGAGCGAGGCGACGTACCAGAACGGCATCACGGCACCGAGCAGCCGGGCCCCGTGGGTGCGGCCGCGCAGGGCGTTGTCGCCGGGGAGCGCGTTGAGGATCGGGTTGACGAAGAAGGCGACGGAGAACTCCACCCCCACCATCACTCCGACGACCACGGTGGTGACGATCTCGAGTGCGTCGAGCATGACGACCCCTCCTGGGATCTAGCGCCGCTAGCTGATGAGTCAACGCTAGTTCTAATGCCGCTCGATTGTCTAGCGGTGCTAGGATCGAATCATGTCGGTACAGGAACGCAAGGAGCGCGAACGGGCGGACCGCGAGCGCCTCATCTTGGCTACGGCCCGTGAACTCGCCGAGCGGCAGGGCTGGGACGCGGTCACCACCCGCCGCCTCGCGGAGCGCATCGAATACAGCCAGCCCGTCCTCTACAGCCACTTCCGCGGCAAGCGGGAGATCATCGGCGCCGTCGCTCTCCAGGGCGCCGCAGAGATGGCCGCGGCGCTGCGGGCCTCGACCGCAGCCGCGGACGGCCCGCGTGCCCGGGTCACCGCCCTCGCCCGCGCCTACCTCGACTTCGCCGCACGCAACCCGGCGGTCTACGACGCGATGTTCCAGCTCGACGGCGGCCTGGCGTTCGCGGACGAGGCCACCCCGGAACCTCTGAAGGACGCCTTCGCCGCCCTGCTGGAGACCCTCACGGAGGCCACCGGCGACGGCGTCCACCCGGCACTGTTCACCGAGGTGTTCTGGGCGGCCCTGCACGGCCTGGCGACCCTGACCCGAGCGGGACGGCTACCACCGGAGGACACCGAACGCAGAACGGAACTACTGGTGAGCCGACTCGCCGTACTCTGACCGGCCGACCGGCCGACCGGCCGGACCGAGCCGGGAGGGCCCGACGGCGCGCGGATGACACGGGAGACCGACCGGATGGGCGTTCTGGACGTCGACGTACCTCGGCGCAGGCACCGGGGTGTCGGCAGGCCCGTGTCGTGAGTTCGACCGCCCTGGTCTCCTACAACTGGTCGCCCTCGGTCGCTGGTTCCGGGGGATGTGGTCCGCCGCCGTCCTTGACGTCCTCGTCGCAGGTTCGTCGGTTGTAGGACTGGTCGTTGGGGATCACCAGCACTCCGGCGACCCGCTCGGGGTGTTCGACGAAGAGCCAGTCGTCGCCCGTGCGGCGGGCACCGTCCGGCCGGGGCCGCGCCGCGGACGAATGGATCGTCAGGCACCCCAATGCCACCCGCTTCTTGTCGACCGCGCAGGCGTCCACCGCGGGGCCGGAATATTCGTCGGCGCCATCGAAGCGGTAGTCGAAGTGGACCCGGTCGCCTTCGGAGGGCTCCTGCGGGTGGGGCTCCAGGCGCCAGTCGACGACCTCGGCGGTGACGCCGGAGCGCTGCCCGTACGTGTTCACGACCTGCACCCTCACACCGGCCTCACCGCGCTTCGCCGTCGTGTCGGTGCAGCCCCAGGAGGAGCAGCCGGACAGGGTGAGAACCACCAGGGCCAACGGGGCACCGGCAAGTACCCGTAACGGGAACACTGGGACGACCTCCGGTCGGGGTGGGGCCGAGCAGTGTATCCCGGGGCGGGGGAGCTGCTGGTCAGGGTGTTGACGGCCAGCCCATGGACAGGAGTTTCGGCATGTCGACGATGCCCGTGGCGAGCGCTTCGCTCGCTTCGCGCAGGTCGGCCTGCTGTTCTCGGGTGAGGCGGTCGAACAGCAGGGTCCGGACGCGCTCGACGTGGTCGCGGGCGGTCCGTCGGACCTTCTCCATGCCCTCGTCGGTGAGTTGCGCCAGTTGGCCACGGGTGTCCGAGGGGCACGGTACGCGGCGGACCCAGCCGTCACGCGTCAGGCGGTCGACGGCGTGGCTCAGCCTGCTGCGGTCGAAGACGCACGCCGCCGCGAGGTCGGCCATCCGCATCGAGCGACCGGGCGCCTCCGAGAGCCTGGAGAGGATCTCGTAGTAGGCGAACGAGAGGTCCGAGTCCTGTTTCAGGTCTCGCTCCAGCCGGTCGAACAGCAGCCGGCTGGCCATGAGGAAGCTGCGCCACGTCCGTTGTTCCTCGTCGTCCAGCCAGCGGGGCTCAGCCATCGTGACCTCTTCGGAGTTGGTTGAGATTTCAGCACCCAATGCTATCGTCGCATCCGGTGCTGAAATTTCAACTATCCCGAGGAGGGTTCCGTATGGACCGTTTGAAGGGCAAGGTCGTGATCGCCACCGGTGCGGCCGGTGGCCTGGGGTTCGCCGGAGTGCGGGCGATGGCGGCCGAGGGTGCCCGCGTCGTGATGATGGACCTGTCCCCGACCGTCGCCGAGCGGGCGAAGGAGCTCACGGAGGACGGTTTCGACGTCACGCCGTACGTCGGTGACGTCGGCGTGGAGGACGACGTCGCGGGTGTCGTGGCGCTCGCCACCGGGACGTACGGACGGCTCGACGTGCTCTGGAACAACGCCGGGCTGATGAGCGCCGACTGGGTCCTCCAGGACACGGACGTGCTGGGCGTCAGCCGCGACTACCTGATGCGGACCATCGAGGTGAACGCGGGCGGCGTGTTCCTCGGCGCCAAGCACGCCGTTCCCGTGATGGCCCGGTCCGGCGGCGGATCGATCATCAACACCTCGTCGATCCAGGCCGCGGGCGGAGAACTCACCATGGTCGCCTACGGCACGAGCAAGGCGGCGATCAACTACCTGACGCAGCACATGGCCACCTCGTTCGGCCATCTCGGTATCCGCAGCAACGCGTTGGCCCCGGGACTGATCCCGCCGCCCGCCCGTCCGGGCGCCCCCGCGCACCGCCTGGAGAGCGTGACCCCGGCGAAGCTGGTCCTGGACTCCCAGATGCTCAGCACGCCCGGGGAGCCGGTCGACGTCGCCCACGCGGTCGTCTTCCTCGCGTCGGACGAGTCGAAGTTCATCACCGGCCAACTGATCTACGTCGACGGTGGGACGACCGGTCACCTGCCGACGCTCTCCGACCGCCGCAGGCTGGCCGGCGCCTGACCGCTCGATCGTCGCACCCCGCCCGGGTCGTCGGCACCGACGCCGGTCAGCCGGTCTCCGCGTCGGCCTCCCCGCTCGCGCCGGACGGCTCGATGCTCCACACCTCGGTGTCCTCCTGGAGCAGTTGCCGCTCGTACTCCTGGAGCGCCGCGAGCGTCGACCGCCAGGAGTCCCGCGCCTGGGCCTCGTCGGTGAACAGGCAGCAGCTCTGCCCCTCCTCGCCCTCGTCGCTGATGGCCCACCAGCCGTTCGTGACGTCCCAGAGCACGCACACGCTGCCGTCGCGCAGGCCGAAGGAGTGGCGCGTCAGGCTCACCCACACGCCCCAGCCCTCGGGGCCGCAGCTCTTGCGGTGGTCGTGCCGCCAGGAGTCGATCTCCTGGGCCGTGTGTTCCCGGGCCCGGGCGAGCCGGGCGCCGATCTCGTCCGGCACGGGGGTCTGCGACGACCGCACCAACTCCCGTGCCAGCCTGGCCGCGGCGGTCGGGCGCCGCGCATGGGCGGCGACGGCCGTCTCGACCGAGCGCAGGCCCGCGGTCCGCAGTTCCCGGGCACGGTCGGCCGAGATTCCCGCCGCGGCGAGCGCCGCGGCCTCCGAGGCCCGCCAGCTCCGCTGCGGATCGGCGTTCTGGAGCAGCACGTGCACACTGTTCGGCGCGTGCAGGTCCCAGCCGTCCCGGCTCCACTCCTGCGGTGAACGCGCGGTCAGACGGGCGGCGTCGGCGGCGTCCTCGACCCGCATGACCGGGAGCAGCAGCCGCAGGGCAGCCGGAGTCCACGAGGTGGACCTGAGCGCCCTCGCGGCGTCCTGGTCGGCGCCGACGCTGGCATAGGCGGTGACGGAGTGCTCGTACTCCTCGACCATCCGGTCGATCAGACCGGCGCGCTCCCGTGTCAGGGGAAGGGTGTACTCGGTGCCCCGGCCGTCGTGCCCGAAGCGGCGAACGGTCACGGTCGAGCGCCGGTCGTCCACGAAGACCTCGGAGGCGCCGGAGAGCCCCGGGTAGTCGGTCGGCACCTGCCTGGGGCCGGGGGAGTCCTCCCCTCCCGGTTCGGGCGGAACGGCATCGTCGGGCGCAGGGGGAACGTCACTGTGGTACCGGGTGCCGAGCAGGGCGAACGCCTGCCGGCGCAAGGCGTCGGCGGGGTCGTCGTCGCTGGTGCGGACGACGGTGCAGGCATCCGCGGGCAGTGCGTCGAGTGACGTACGGGGGACGTCCTCGACGAGGAGGAGGGTGTCCGGCGTCCAGGTGATCCGGCGGCTGCCGGGAGCACCCGCGAGGGAGAGTTCGCCGCTGTGCAGGGTGCAGCCGTGCAGTTGGGGCGCCCGCCAGTCCGGCTGGGCGCTCGCCAGGAGTTCCCCCGTGGGCAGGCCGAGCGCCAGGGCGGACGGCCGGTGCAGCAGGTCCGGGTCGAGGAGGACGTCCAGGCACGTCACGGGAGTGCGGCCGTCACGGCCCAGCCGCCCGACGGTCTCTTCGAACTCCGGGTCGGCGGGACCGGTGAACCTCGCTTCCGCCTCGGCCGGATCCCCGCGGTACGCGGCGGGGGCGGTGACGCCGTACGGCGACGGACTCCATCCGGGCTGCCAGTGGAACCCCGTGCGCACGGGGCGATGGCCCTTCCGCGGCCGGTCCGCCGCGGTGGCCGGCCGCGCCGGGACGCTCTGCGGTGAACCGCCGGAACGGGGCACAGGCATCGTCATCTCCTTCTCGGGGCGCGGTCCGCCGGCGACGGTCCGGGCGCGTCTGCCCACGGACCTCCTGAGTCTACTTGACGGACTCAGGAGGCGAATGCAGGATGACCCCACCGATCGACAGGAAGGTCTGGGATGGACCACCCCTTCGCGAAGGCCGGACGGGCCGGCACCGGGCACGTCCTGGACAACCCGGTGCACGCCTCGCTCTCCGGTCCGCAGCAGGCTCATCTGGCCCGCGGGCGAGGACGCGCCCTGCGGTACCTCGACGACGTCGCGCCGTTCCTGGGCCTCCCGGACCGGCCGACGGAGCAGGACTGGGCCGACGCGGCCGACGTGGTGGGCGACGGGACGGCGGCGTTCGTCCACCACTTGGGGGCGATCCCGCAGGCGTGGACGGTTCTCGACCGGTTCGACGTGACACAGATGATCGCGTCCGAGACCACCCGGGGCGCTTCCGATACACGGGCGGTGCTTCTTGGCCCCGCGGATGTGCCGGAGATGGTGGACCTCGCACGCCGTACGGCCCCCGGCCCCTTCGGCACCCGGACCATCGAACTGGGCACGTACCTCGGCGTCCGCCAGGACGGTGTGCTGGTCGCCATGGCCGGCGAACGGATGCGCGCCGCGGGCTGGGTGGAGATCAGCGCGGTGTGCACGGCGCCCGAGCACCGGGGCAAGGGCCTCGCCACCGGTCTCGTCAGGACGTTGACGGCTCGGATCACGGACCGGGGGGAGCGGGCCTTCCTGCACGTGGTGGCCACCAACACGGGCGCGGTGCGGCTGTACGGGACCCTCGGGTTCGAGGTACGGCGGGAGCTGCCCCTCACCGTGCTGCGGCGCCCGGAACCCGGAGCCTCCGGGCGGCCCTGACGCGCCCCGGGGCCGACGGACCGGCTCCGAGGCGCGGGCAGGGCGCCCGAGGCACGGGCAGCACGGGGCCGGGCTCAGTCGTGGTCGATGCCGCGGATGTCCCGGACGAAGTCCGCCACCGCCGCGCCGATGCTGTGGGGGCTGTCCTCCTGCACGAAGTGCAGGCCGGGGACCGTCACTTCGGTCTGGTTCGGCCAGGTCCGGCAGAACTCGCGCTGCGCGCCGATCAGGATCGCGCCGGGTTCCGCGTTGACGAACAGCTTGGGCACGTCCGCCCCGGCCAGCCACCGGCCGTAGTCCTCGACGATCCGCACCACGTCCTGGGGTTCGCCGTCGATCGGCAACTGGCGCGGCCAGCTCAGCGTGGGCCGGCGGCTCTCCCCGGGGACGCGGTACGGCTCGCGGTAGACGGCCATCTCCTCCTCGTCCAGTCGGCGCAGGATCGCCCTCGGCAGCACTCCCTCGACGAACATGTTGTCGGTCAGCACCATGGCCTCACCGGCGGACGAGCGGAAGCGCTGGAACGTGTCCCGCGCGGGTTGCCGCCAGTCCTCCCAGCTCATGGGGGCGACGATGGCTTCCATGTAGGCGAGCCCCGCCACCCGGTGCTGGTGGTGGAACGCCCAGTCGAAGCCGAGTGCGGAACCCCAGTCGTGCAGGACGAGCACGGCGTTGTCCCCGAGGTCCAGGTGCTCCCAGAGCGCGAACAGGTGGTCCCGCTGTTCCTGGTAGGTGTAGCGGTCCGGGCCGGAGGGGTGAAGCCGGCCGGAGTCGCCCATGCCGACCAGGTCGCAGGCGATCAGCCGGCCCAGCCCCTCCAGATAGGGCATGACGTTGCGCCACAGGTAGGAGGACGTCGGATTGCCGTGCTGGAACACGATCGCGTCACCCTCCCCCTCGTCGATGTAGGCCATCCGGACACCGTTGATCTCGGCGAATTTCTTCTCCGCGTAAGGACGGTTCGTCATGTCCGGCTCTCATTCGATGCCGATGTCGGCGAGGTCGACGGTGATGATCGGGCTGGGCAGGACGTTGCCGTCGACGACGGGCAGCACGTACCGGTGCGTCGGAAAGACGAGGCCGGAGACGGTGCGGTGCGCCTCGACCCGGTGGACGGCCGGGCGGCCCCCCATGACGAACGGCCGGTAGTCCTGGCGGCGCAGCAGCCCCGACGCGTCGTAGTAGAAGGTCTGTTCCGTGCTGTGGGTGGCGATGTACGACGGGAAGGTCACGTGGAGCCGCCGCCACCGCTCGTCCGCCTCCTGCCAGGGGTCCAGCTCCTCGGTCCGGACCCCCGGCAGGGTCAGCAGATAAGGGGCGGTGAGGTAGTTCCACATGCCGTACCCGCCGAAGTAGAGCGCGTGCAGCGGGTCCCAGGCGGTGGTGCGGTCGTGGCCCGCGTAGGCGTCACGGGGCGTGTGGCGCTCCATCAGGACGGCCCCGTCCTCGTCCTCGACGGCGACGCGGTCGGGGGTGAAGACCCCGCGCAGTCCGGGGCCGGTGAAGCCGGTGAAGACCAGGTGCTGCCGGTGCAGGTCGACGGTGACGCCGACCCCGGACAGGATGCCGTCCTGGCCCCGGGACGCCCAGCTGGGACCGCCCATGTCGAGCTTCGCGCGGATCGTCGTCGTATCGCTCCAGCGCTTCAGACCTCCGTGGGCCTCCAGCACGAAGTCGAGCAGGTCGGTCATGGTCGGACGTGCCTCTCGATGCGGTGTCGGGTGTGTCGGGTGTACCGGTGGCCAGGAGTGGATCCGGCTCGACTCGGCATGAGTCTCTTCGACGGACTCAGCCTCACCGCTCTTGCTGGGTCTGTCAAGGAGACTTAGCCTGGGGTGCATGGTTGAGGCACCGATCTACTCGATGGAGAACTGCAGCATCGCCCGCACCCTGGAGATCCTCGGCGAGAAGTGGACGTTCCTGGTCCTCAGGGACGCGTTCCGCGGGGTACGCCGGTTCGAGGACTTCATCGCCCGGACCGGGATACCCCGCCAGGTCCTGTCGAACAGGCTGTCCACCCTCACCTCGCGGGGAATCCTCAGCAAGCAGAGCTACCGGGAACCCGGGGTGCGCCCCCGTGCCGAGTACGTCCTGACCCCCAAGGGGCAGGACGTCTATCCCATCCTCGTGGCCCTGCGGCAGTGGGGCGACCACTACGAGGCCGACGCCGCGGGCGCCCCGCTCGTCATGCTCCACCGCGACTGCGGAGCCGAGGTGTCGGCCCGACTGCACTGCGCGGGCGGACACGACGTTCCTTCCGTACACGAGGTCGTCCACGCCCCCGGCCCCGGCGCCCGGCTCGCGGATGTCGCCGGGCCCTGAGGACACTCCGCCCAGGAGCAGGCGCGGGCCCTGCAACGGGGGCAGGAACAGGGGCAGTCGGCGGAGGTTCCGCGGGCGCGGGCACCGGAACAGCATGCGCACGCGGCGGGCTGCGTGTTCCAGGGGGCCGATCCGAGGTGGACGGAGGTCGAGCGGCACGTAAGCAAGGACGGTCTACGAGGACATCGAAGCGCTCGGTGCTGCGCTGGGTCACCAGGTGCAGGAGCGAGGAAGGGGAGCTGACGTCGGGCTACCGCAACGCCGCTGCCTGCAAGAGCTTCGTCGCGTACCTCGTTGATCTTCCGGGCGAAGAGCGGTAGTTCCTCCGGCCGCCGGGGCGGCACCCGTCGGAAGCCGCCGACGCGGTGTCAGACGTTGGCGTAGCCGGGGATGGCGGCCTTGATGCGTTCGATCTCGCGGGCGTCGAAGACGCCTTGGAGGTCGTGGCGGGGGGAGTCCATCGGGTGCGCGGAGTTGGCCGGGTACGGGGAGTGCGCCGGGCGGCGGTCAGACGGCCTCGGCCTTCGTGATCAGCGTGTCGAGCACCGTGTGCAGCTCGGCCAGTTCGGCCGGGGTGGGGTCGGTCGGGTCGGGCGGGGTCGGCGCGGCGGGGTTGACCACGGGGGTGGTGCCCTCCGGGCCGGGCGCGCTCATGGCGCGGGCGATGACGGCGCCGGTGTCGGGCGGCGGGGTGCCCACGCTGTCGACGAGGCGCCGCAGCGGGGGCGCGAGCGGGGGCCGGGGGAAGGGAAAGTCCGCCGGGAGCAGCCCGGCCTGGTGGGTGTGGTCGTCGCCGCGGAAGTCCAGCTCCCAGCCCTCCCAGCCCGGCAGCGGCCAGTCGTGGACGCCGGCCGCGGTCTGCACCGCCCAGAGCGAGACGGTGCGGGCCCGCGGGTCGACGTGGACGCCGCCGTACGGCATGTCGGTGAGCGTGGGAGTGGCCGGCGACGCGGCGATCAGGTCGATCACGCCGGGGCCGTCGGCGATGTTCTCGATGGGCTCCCGGCCGCTGCCCCACGCGTGAACGTCCCCGTCGGGCAGGCGCAGGGAGACGACGGACCAGGGCTCGGTGTCTTCGGTGTCCGAGAACCAGCTGGGCTCGAAGGTCTCGAACCAGCCCGGAGCCCGGGTCAGGTCCCTGCCGAGGCCCACGTGCTGGGTCAGGTCGCCCATGCCGTCGTGCGCGAAGCGGACGTCCCAGCCGGGCCATGTCCTGGCCAGTGCGGCGCGGGCGGCGACATGGCTGGCCCAGCTGTCGGCGAACGCGTACCAGAGCAGGACCTTTCGGTCGTGGTCGACGAGTGCGGCGCCCTCGCACCACACGTCGTCGAGCCATTCGTCGATCTCCCGGTTGGCGCGGAAGCAGCGTGTCGCCGCGACCGGACCGGGCAGCAGGTCCAGGACGACCCGGTTGGCGGCCCAGTGCGAGTGGTACCGCTGCCAGGTGCCGTTCTCGATCACTACGTACTGCGCTCGTGCTCCCATGATCGGCGAGGCTAACGCCGGCGGCCGCCGGACGGCGAAGGCTTTTCGGGGCGCCGGAAGCGCGCGTCCAGGTGCCGCGCACGCGCGTCGAGGTGCCGGGCTCCACTCGGTGTACTGCCGAGTACCCCGCGTTGACGTGCGGTTCGGTGGCCCGTTACCGTTCCCCCTCAAGCGGAGATGTCTCCGTATCATTGTGCGAGACGTGGGCTTGCCCGTGAGTGGTCGGAAGGGGAGAGGCCCGTGTCTCGGCATCAGCATCAGCGGAGCGACGCGCAGCACAATCGGGAACGGATCCTCGCCGCCGCCAGGGAGGTGCTCACGCAGGACGGGGCCGCTTCGCTCAACTCCATAGCCAAACGGGCCGGAGTCGGACCGGGCACCCTGTACCGCAATTTCCCCAACCGGGAGGCCCTGGTCCTGGAGGTCTTCCGGTCGGAGATGCACAAGATGGGCGACCTGGCCTCCGAACTGCTGGCCACCGAACCGCCGGTGGAGGCCCTGCGCCTGTGGTTCCAGCGCCTCGCCTCGTACATCATGATCAAACGCGGACTCGGCGACGCGCTCACGACCGCCCGCCACGACGCCGTGACCTCGGAGACGTACGGCCCGGTGACGGAGGCCATCGGTGAGCTGCTCAGGGCCGGAGAGGCGGACGGGTCCATTCGCCCCGGCCTGGACCCGTACGACGTACTCCTGATGATGGGCTGCACCTGGC
Source organism: Streptomyces sp. NPDC026672 (assembly GCF_040638185.1). NCBI lineage: Bacteria > Bacillati > Actinomycetota > Actinomycetes > Kitasatosporales > Streptomycetaceae > Streptomyces > Streptomyces sp. NPDC026672. The sequence goes on along the minus strand of NZ_JBEZXS010000023.1, from coordinate 11,023 downwards.
GTGTCGCGCCCGGGGCGGACGGCCGGGAACAGGCCCGGCGCCTGCTCGACCTGGCACTCGACGCCCTCCGAACCCGCCGCTGACCGGGAGGGGTGGCCGAACGGCCTTCCAGGAGGGGGCTGTTGGACCCCCGACTGCGGACCATCGGCGTCCGGCGCGGTACCGGTACCTGCATCGAGAGTAAGTGGTGTCAGGAACCACCAGGACCGTTCCGAAGGGATCACCGTCATGGCTGTCCATGAGCGCCCTCACCGGAGTGCGGGCTCCCACCTGCTGTCCCTGCGCGGGAACCGGACCGCCTCCTCCTCCGAGTCCACCGTGTCGGCACACACCGACACCCACACCCACACCGACACCGACACCGACACCGGCACACACGCCGACCCGCACACCGCACGGGCCTACGTCTTCGGCGTCGCCCGCCTGCTGCTGGGCTTCGTCTTCCTGTGGGCCTTCCTCGACAAGGTCTTCGGCCTCGGCTACTCCACCCAGTCCGGCAAGGGCTGGATCGACGGTGGCTCGCCCACCGAGGGATTCCTCGGCCACGTCGCCGTCGGACCGCTGGAGTCGACGTTCCACTCCTGGGCCGGCGACGCCTGGGCGGACTGGCTGTTCATGCTGGGCCTGCTCGGTGTCGGCGTCGCCCTGATCGCCGGAGTGGCACTGCGGCTCGCGGCCGTCGCGGGCACCGTGATGATGGCGCTGATGTGGATCGCCGAGTGGCCGCCCGCCCAGCACCTGTCGGACGGCTCCCCGAGCGCGTCGACGAACCCGTTCGCCGACTACCACCTCCTCTACGCCGTGCTGCTCATCGTGCTCGCGGCCGTCTCCGCCGGGAACCGTCTCGGCCTGGGCCGGTTCTGGGCCGGACTCCCCTTCGTCCGCGACCACACGTGGCTGCGCTGAGCACCACCGCAGGGGCGGGCCCTGCACCGGGCCCGCCCGCCCGTCCGGGCCGGCCGCACGGACGATCACCACCACCCCCGTCACCACCCCGTCACCGCCGTCGCGCACCACCGACGCGGTCGCCACAGAAGTACGGAAGGAGCAGACATCATGAAGGCAGCGGTCGTACGGAAGTTCGGCGAGCCCCTGGTCATCGAGGAGCGCCCCGACCCCGTGCCCGGTCCGGGCCAGGTCCGCGTACGCGTCGAGGCGTCCGGGCTGTGCCACACGGACATCCACGCCGCGCACGGCGACTGGCCCGTCAAGCCCACCCCGCCGTTCGTCCCCGGCCACGAGGGTGTCGGACTCGTCGAGGAACTAGGCGAAGGCGTCACCCACCTCGCCGTCGGACAGCGTGTCGCCGTGCCGTGGCTCGGCAGGGCCTGCGGACGGTGCGAGCACTGCCGGTCCGGCTGGGAGACCCTGTGCGAGAGCCAGGTCAACACGGGCTACGGCTGCGACGGCGGGTACGCCGAGAAGATGCTGGCCTGGGCGGACTTCGCGCAGCCGGTGCCCGACGGCGTCAGCCCTTACGACGCGGCCCCGTTGACCTGCGCGGGCGTCACGACGTACAAGGCACTCAAGGTCGCGGGCGTCCGGCCCGCCCAGCTCGTCGCCGTCTCCGGGGTGGGCGGACTGGGCCATCTCGCGGTGCAGTACGCGAAGATCGCCGGGGCGCGGGTCGCCGCCGTCGACGTCACGGACGACAAGCTCGAACTCGCCCGGGAACTCGGCGCCGACATCCTCATCGATGCCCGGAAGCAGGACGTCGGCGCGGAGTTGAGGCGTCACGGAGGCGCCCACGCCGCCCTCGCCCTCGCCGTGAACCCCGCCGCCTTCGAAGCCGCCAACTCCGGCCTGCGGCGCGGCGGGAAGCTCGTCATGGTCGCCCTTCCGGCACACGGCACCGTCCAACTGCCCATCTTCGACACCGTGCTCAACGGCACATCGGTGATCGGCTCCATCGTCGGCACCCGGCAGGACCTCGCCGAGGTCTTCCAACTCCACGCCGAGGGCCGGACGAAGGTCGTCCTGGAGACTCGCCCGCTCGCCGCGGTCAACGAGTCCATCAACGAGGTCCTGCACGGTCAGGTCAAGGCCCGCATCGTCTTCGACCTCGCCGCGGGAGGTGGGGAACGATGAACCCGCCCCTGGTCGTCGGGGTCGACGGCTCCGAGCCGAGCCTCCGCGCCGTCGACTGGGCGGCCGACGAGGCCGCCCTGCTCGGAGCACCCCTGCGGATCGTGTACGCCTCCCTGTGGGAGCGTTACGAGGGCGCCGCGCTCGCCCGGGAGATCAACACACCGTCCGAGCACGTGGGCGCGGAGGACATCCTCGCTCTCGCCGCCCACCGCGCGCGCCGTCACCACGCGGACCTGCCCGTGTCCACGGTGTCGGTGCCCGAGGAACCCGAGTACGTCCTGGTCCGCGAGGGCCACGGCGCCACCGCCGTGGTGGTGGGGACCCGCGGACGCGGCGGACTCGCCGAACTGCTGCTCGGCTCCGTCAGCCTGACCGTGGCCACCGCGGCCGACTGCCCGGTCGTCGTGGTCCGCGGCGGCGACGGCGGCAGGGCCGCCGACGGACGGCACGGCCGCGTTGTCGTCGGCGCGTCCGACACACCGACGGCGGCGGTGCGCCTCGCCCACGACGAGGCACGACGGCGCGGCGCCGTACTGGACGCGGTACGGGCCTGGCGGTGCCCCACGCACGACACCGCCGACCTGCCGCTGGTCACGGGCGAGGCCGAGCGCCTGCACGAGGAGCGGGCGGCCAAACAGCTGGAGGCGGCCCTCGCCGGCGCCCCCGCGGACGTGGAACTGCGCCCGCGCACCGCAGAGGGCCCCGCTCGCCGGGTACTCCTCGCCGCCTCCCGCGACGCCGACCTCCTGGTCGTCGGCCGGCGCCGCCCCGGACACCTCGGCCGGGTCGCCCACACACTCCTGCACCACGCCGACTGCCCGGTCGTGGTCGTACCCGCTGGGGAGGAACGATGAAGAACGGTCATGTGGTCGTCGGGGTCGACGGTTCGCCGGTCTCCGTCCGGGCGCTGGACCGGGCGGCGGGCGAGGCGGCCTCGCGCGGGTGCGCCCTGCGCATCGTGTACGCGGTGACCGACCTCGACGGGGCCGCGCCGGTCCTCGACTCGGCACTGGCACGCGTGGCCGCGCGCCGTCCCGACCTGCCGGTGGAGACGGAGGCCGTGGAAGGCGGTGCGGTACGGGCCCTCGTCCGGGCCGGTGCGGACGCGGCCCTGGTCGTGGTGGGCCACCGGGACCTCGGCCCGCTCACCGGCCGGCTGGCGGGCTCGGTGAGTCTGCGGCTCGCCGCGTGCCCGCCCGCCCCGCTGCTGGTGGTGCGCGGTGACCACCCGGCCAGGGAAGGCGGTGACGTCCTGCTCGGCCTGGAGGACGACGCCGACACGGAGGTGGCCGCCCACGCCTTCGAGGAGGCCGAGCGCCGTGCCGTACGCCTGCGGATCCTGCACTCGGTCACCCACCGCCACGTCACCTTCGAGATGGCCTCACCGATCCCCGGGACGAGCCCGGGGCAACGGCGCCTCGCCGAGGAGGACCGCTCCGAAGAGGCCGTACCGCGCTTCGCCGTCGCCGCGCTCCGGCACCTGCATCCGCTGGTCGACGTGGACCTCCGCACCGTCCGCACCGCGCCGACGCACGCCTTGCCCGAAGCCACCCGGGAGGCGGCCGTCGTGGTGGTCGGTGCCCGTCGCGGCCACCGTCCCGTCCCCGAACCCGGCCCGGTCGTCCGGGCGCTGCTCCACCACTCGCACTGCCCCGTGCTTGTCGTCCCGAAGGACTAGAAGGGGCCAGGAACATCAGTTCAGCGCGTACTCGGCCCAGATCGTCTTCCCGGTGTCCGTCTGGCGGCAGCCCCAGCGCTTGCTGAGCTGCGCCACCAGGAAGAGACCGCGCCCGCCCTCGTCGTAGACGCGGGCGCGGCGCATGTGCGGGGAGGTGCTGTTGCCGTCGGACACCTCGCAGATGAGCATGTCGTCACGGATGAGCCGCAGCCGCATCGGCGGCGCGCCGTAGCGGATGGCATTGGTGATCAGCTCGCTCACCACCAGCTCCACGACGAAGGCCGCGGCCTCCAGTCCCCAGGCGGCCAGCTGCCGGGTGGCCCACCGGCGGGCCGGCCCGACGCCGGCGGGGTCCACGGGGAGGTCCCAGCTGGCGACGTGGTCCGCGTCGAGCACACGGGTGCGGGCCAGCAGCAGGGCGACGTCGTCGTTGGTCCGGTGCGGCAGCAGGTCCTCCAGGACGTTGTCGCACATGTCCTCCAGTGAGGCGGCCGGTCGGCCGAGGGCCTTCTGCAGGTCGTCCAGACCGGCGTCGATGTCCCGCTCGCGCGACTCGACGAGGCCGTCGGTGTAGAGCGCGACGACGCTGCCCTCCGGCAGCGTCACCTCGGAGCATTCGAACGGCAGACCGCCCAGCCCCAGAGGCGGTCCGGTGGCGGAGGCCAGCAACGTCGTGGTGCCGTCCGGACGGATCACGGCCGGGGGCGGATGGGACGAGCCGGAGACCGAGAACCCGTGTGAGGCGGGGTCGTAGACCGCGTACAGGCACGTGGCGCCGAGCGCGCCGTCCGTCCCGGTCTCGTCGAGGAGCCGGATGACCAGGTCGTCGAGGTGGGTGAGGAGCTCGTCGGGGCTCAGATCGATGTCGGCGAGCGTGTGCACGGCCGAGCGCAGCCGCCCCATGGTGGCCGACGCCTGCACCCCGTGTCCCACCACGTCGCCCACGACCAGCGCGACGCGCGCGCTCGACAGGGGAATGACGTCGAACCAGTCGCCGCCCACTCCGGCGCGCGAGTCGGCGGGCAGATAGCGGTACGCGACGTCCACCGCCGCGCTGTGGGGCAGGGCCCGGGGCAGCAGACTGCGCTGGAGGGTCAGGGCCGTCTCCCGTTCCCGGGTGTACCGGCGGGCGTTGTCGATGCACACGGCGGCGCGGGCTGCGATCTCCCCGGCCAGGACGAGGTCGTCCTCGTCGAAGGGTTCCGCGCGCAGGTGCCGGATGAACACCGCGATGCCCAGGGTCACGCCCCGCGCGCACAGCGGGACGATCATCATCGAATGGATTCCGTACAACTCGACGAGCCGCGCCCGCTCGGGGTCCTGCGCCATCCAGCGCGCGAAGGCCGCGTCCTGCCGCACCTGGACGATGCGCGGCGTGCCGGTCTCCAGGGCGACGGCGGGCGCGGAGTGTTTCGGATACGAGAGCTCGGCGCCGACCGCGACCACGGCCTCGGGCGTCCCCTCCAGCACGGACCTGTGGGCCGCCCTGCGCATGACGACAGGGCCGGCGTCCGCCGCGAGGGGAGCGCCACAGCCGTCCTGGGAGGCGTCCTGGAAGGTGGCGTCGAGCAGGTCGACCGACGCGAAGTCGCCGAACCGCGGAACGGCCACGTCGGCCAGCTCCTCCGCGGTCCGTACGACGTCCAGGGTGCTGCCGACCCGGTCGCTCGCCTGGCTCAGCAGCGCCAGACGCGCACGCGAGATCGTGGCCTGCCGCAGCTGTTCCTCGCGTTCCAGCCGGACCCGGCAGACCACCAGACTGATCACCGAGGCGAGCGCGACGACCAGGGTCACGACAAAACGGCCGCCCGCGGACACGCCCGACACCAGGAACCCGTAGATGCCGACGCTCGCGGCCAGCGTCACCGCGTTGACGAAGAGGGTGAGCCTGAACGGCAGCAGGGCGCTGGCCACCAGCGGGACCAGCAGCGAGTAGCCCGACCACCGGACGAGCCCGGTGCTCCCGAGGGCCTGCACCAAGGAGATGACACACACGTACGCCAGGAGCAGGGCCAGGATTCCCCGCTCGCGTGCGGCGCAATGAAGAATGGGCACTCCTCGCCTCCTCTCGCCACGATTCCACAGCGCGTCACGACCGGCCACCTGGCCGAATCCCGTGCCGGCCGGCCCCGGGTGGCCGCCGTTCCGCGAGGATCGCCCCGCCGCGACCGGCCTCAGCGGACCTGCGGGTCCGCCGCACCTCCTCCCTGGGCGAGGCGCGAGACGTGCTCCCACTCCTCCAGGGCGGCGAGGCGGCCGGCGTACTCGGTGCGCAGCGCCTCCACGCCGTTGACGCCGAACAGGACACGCAGGGGCGGCGCCGGCGTGTCGGCGAGGGCCAGAACGGCGTCGGACGTCGCGGCGGGGTCGCCCGGGACGAACCCCTCGGTCAGGGAACCCGCGAACAGCGCCTCACGCGCGTGGGCGTAGGCCGGGTCCGGGCGGGCCTGGGGAGAGGCCGAGGCGAGACCGGTCGGGAACATGATCGGCTCGATGAGCGTGACGTGGATGCCGTACGCCGCGACCTCGGCGGCCAGCGACTGGCTCATCGCCTCCAGCGCCCACTTCGAGGACTGGTAGATGCCCAGCGCCGGGTAGGCGACCAGGCCGCCGATCGAGGAGACCTGCATGATCCGGCCGGCGCGGCGTTCCCGCATGCCCGGCAGCACGGCGCGCGTGGTCCACAGCGCCCCGAAGTAGTTGACGTCCATCTGCGCCCTGGCCTGGTCGGCCGTGACTTCCTCGACGGCGCCGACCAGCATGTGCCCGGCGTTGTTGACCAGGACGTCGATCCCGCCGAACCGCTCCTCGGCCGTGCGCACGGCGTCGTCCACCGCGGCGGTGTCCGTGACGTCGAACTCCAGGGGCAGCACACGGTCGCCGTGGCGCTCGACCAGCGGGCGCAGCGCGTCCACGTTCCTGGCGGTGGCCGCCAGCCGGTCGCCGCGGGCGAGGATCGCCTCGGCCCAGTGCGCGCCCAGCCCGCGGGACGCACCCGTGAGGAACCAGGTCCGGGGGGCTTGAGAAGTGCTCATGAAAGATCTCCGCATGTCCGCGGCCGGGTGTCTCCCGGCCGTGCGACCAGCGTGCTTCCGCGCCGACGGGGTAACCAGAGTCGGCTTACCCAGGGACCGGCGGTCCCTGGCTACCGCCCGGCCGGACACGCACACTGGCCGGGTGGACACCCAGCAGCTGGCCGACTTCCTCCGGGTCCGCCGGGAAGCGCTCGGCCCCCAGGACGTCGGGCTGCCCGGCACGGGCCGACGGCGTACCCCCGGACTGCGCCGCGAGGAGGTCGCGCGGCTGGCCGACATCTCCACCGACTACTACTCCCGGCTGGAGCAGAGCCGCGCTCCGCAGCCCTCACCGGCCGTGCTGCGCGCGATCACCCGCGCGCTGCGGCTCACCCTGGACGAGCGCGACCACCTCTTCCGTCTCGCCGGACACAACGTGCCCGACCGCAGGCGCGCCGACGACCATGTCTCGCCCGTCCTGCTCGGCGTACTGGACCGGCTGACGGACGTACCGGCCCAAGTCATGACGGACCTCGGTGTCACCCTGGCCCAGAACGACCTGGCGCGCGCCGTGTTCGGCGACCTCACCCACCTCACCGGGCCCGGCCGCAGCATGATCCACCGCTGGTTCACGGACCCCGGGGCCCGGACCGGTTATCCCGTTCAGGACCACGCGACGGAGTCCCGGGCACTCGTCGCCGACCTGAGGGCCGCGGTCGTGCGCCGCGACGACGGGCCGGCCCGGGACCTCGTGGCCCGGCTGCTGCGCGACAGCCCGGAGTTCGCGGCGCTCTGGCCGCTGCACGACGTCGGTGTGCTCCGCCGCCGGCGCAAGCGCGTCAGACATCCCGACGCGGGTCTCCTCGAACTGGAGTGCCAGTCGCTCGTCGACGAGGACCGCACCCAGGTCCTCGCGCTCTTCTCCCCGGTCCCGGGCACACCGACCGCCGAGCGGCTGGCCCTGTTGGGCGCCCTCGGGCCGGACGGGCGAAACCCGCGGTCACCGGCGGACCGCGCGGCATCCCGACGCGCACCCCGGTGATCCACCGGGGGCCACCGAGTTGTGCTACGGTTTTGATGTTGCAGTTGTGGTACCCATGAACCTATGTGCGCCTGACGGGAATGCTTCTCCTTCAGGCGCATTATTTGTTTTTCCGGCATCTCCGGATGGGGCCTCTGCCTACAGAAGGAGAAAGTCATGGCACAGGGAACCGTCAAGTGGTTCAACGCCGAAAAGGGTTTCGGCTTCATCCAGCAGGACGGCGGCGGTCCCGACGTCTTCGCCCACTACTCGAACATCGCGACCCAGGGCTTCCGTGAGCTCCAGGAGGGCCAGCGGGTCTCCTTCGACGTCACGCAGGGCCAGAAGGGCCCGCAGGCGGAGAACATCGTCCCCGCCTGATCGCCGGGCGCGTATTCGCTCACCGGGGTCCACACCATGACGGTGCGGACCCCGGTTTGTGCTGTTTCCAGGAAGGCAGACAACTGCATGTCCCGCAGACCCCAGAAGACCAACCGACGCGCCTCGTCACCCTCGCCGTCCGTGTCGGCGCCCAGGGAATTCCGATTGCCGGAAAGTACGACACCCGCACTGCCCGCCGTCGAGGACTTCGCCGGTCTGGACATGCCCGCGGCGCTGCTGAAGACCCTCACCGCGCAGGGCGTGACCACGCCCTTCCCCATCCAGGCCGCCACCCTGCCCAACTCGCTCGCCGGGCGTGACCTGCTGGGACGGGGACGCACCGGCTCCGGCAAGACCCTCGCGTTCGGGCTGGCGCTCCTGGCCCGTACGGCCGGACTGCGCGCGGAGCCCAAGGCGCCCCTCGCCCTCGTGCTGGTGCCCACCCGGGAACTCGCCCAGCAGGTGACGGACGCGCTGACCCCCTACGCGACGGCGGTGAACCTCCGGCTCGCCACCGTGGTCGGCGGGCTGTCGATCACCCGGCAGGCCGGTACGCTCCGGCGCGGCGCCGAGGTGGTCGTGGCGACCCCCGGCAGGCTGAACGACCTCGTGGAACGCGGGGACTGCCTGCTCCACGACGTACGCATCACGGTCCTGGACGAAGCCGACCAGATGACCGACATGGGCTTCCTGCCGCAGATCACCAAGCTGATCCAGCACGTACGGCCCGACGGCCAGCGCATGCTCTTCTCGGCCACCCTGGACCGCAACATCGACCGCCTGGTGCAGCGGTTCCTGACCGACCCCGTGGTGCACTCCGTGGACCCGTCCGCGGGAGCGGTCACCACCATGGAGCACCATGTGTTCCACGTCCAGGACGAGACCGACAAGAAGGCCGTCACCACGCGCATCGCGGCCCGTGACGGCCGGGTCATCCTCTTCCTCGACACCAAGAGGTCCGCCGACCGGCTCAGCAAGCGGCTCCTGGCCGTCGGTGTCCGCGCGGCCGCGCTGCACGGGGGCCGCTCGCAGCCGCAGCGCAATCGCACCCTGGAACAGTTCAAGAACGGTCAGGTCACCGCCCTGGTGGCGACGAACGTCGCGGCCCGCGGCATACACATCGACGACCTCGACCTCGTGGTGAACGTCGATCCGCCCACCGACCACAAGGACTACCTCCACCGGGGTGGCCGTACGGCCCGCGCCGGCGGGTCCGGCAGTGTGGTCACGCTGGTGCTGCCCACCCAGAAGCAGGACGTCACCCGGCTCATGTCGGACGCGGGCATCCGCCCCCGGACGGCCCGCGTCACCTCCGGCGACGAGGAACTGGCCACCATCACCGGTGCCCGTGAACCCTCAGGGGTGGCCGTCACCATCGAGGTTCCCCAGCCGGCGGCACCGGCCGCGTCCGGTGCCGACCGGAAGTCCGGCACCGAGCCCGGCAGGCGATCAGGCCGCCGACGCCGGAACGGCGGCGGGGCCAAAGCGGCGACGGACACCGCCACCCGGACCGGGGGCCGCGGCTCGGACCGCCGGTCCGAGACCGGGGCGAAGGCGTCCGGCGGCACCTCCACGACCGGCGGGCGCGGGAGCGCCCGGCGAGCGGGCTCCGGTGGTGCCGCCGCCACAGGCGGCGGCGCGGCGGGCGGTCGTGGCGCGGGCCGTCAGCCCGCGGCCGGTGCGGCGACCGGTGGTGCCTCCGGCACGGCCGCCCGCGGGTCCGGTCGGCGAACGGCGGGCGGCTCGGCCACGGGCGGCGCCGCCGGGACCGGCGGTCGCAGCTCGGGTCGCCGGAGCGGTCGCCGTCCGTCCGCCGGTTCCGCGTCGCCGGGCAACGGCCGCCGTGGCGGCGACCTTTCCTAGGTGTTCGGCGGCAACTCCGCGCCCCGGCGGGGGAGTTCGGGGCGAGACCGGGGCCGTTCACGGACCCCGGCCGGCATTTCGTCGGCCGGGGTTGTCGCCCACGGGGCGCCAGTTGCTCGTACGATGATCGCGTGACAGTGCGCCGCACCCTTGGTTATGGCCCCCAGGCTTCCGCTCTCGACGCGGTGCCGGCCGACCTCCTCGACTCCCTGCCCGGAGTCCGCCTCCCCGACCTCGACGAACTGCGCACCCGCGGCGTCCTCGGAGCCCGCCTCGCAGCAACTCCGGCCGTACGGCGAACCCTTGGCGACGGCACCGGCCGACCCGACTGAAGCAGCGGCCGACTCGCGGCACTTGGGCGTTGTCGTCGTGACCGCCACACACCCACGGCGTGATGCCCGGCTCAGGTGGGATACGGGTCGTAGCAGTCCAGGGCCGGATGGTGGAGCACCTGCCAGGTGCGGCCCTCGACGACACCGCTCTGTGGCAGGCCGTGGCAGCCCTGGATCCACTCGATCTTCTTCTGCATGGTGGCGTCGAACCGGCCGTCCAGGGCCAGCTCGGGCGGCTCGCCTCCCCACACGTTGCTCAGGCACTGCGCCTGTTTGACCGCCGCACCGGAGTCGCCGTACGTGAGCGTGGGCCGGTACTCCGACGGGGTGTAGGAACAGCGGGCCGGGGCGGCCGACGCGGGGTGCGGCGCCGCCGGACCGAGCACCGCGGCCGCGCACAGACCCGCCGTCACGATGAGCGTGCCGCGCTGTCCCATGCCGCTCCTCCCGGTCCGGTCACCTGCCCGGCGGCCCGGTGTCCAAGGGCCCACCCTCATGATGCCCACGTCCGGCGACGGCCGCGAGTCGCGGGGGGGGGCCGCGGGGGGGGGGGGGGCCGGGGGGGGCGAAAGACACCGGCCGCGCCCGGCCGGGCCCGGCCCGCCCCCCCCCCCCCCCCCCCCCCCCCACCCCCCCCCCCCCCCCC
>NZ_JBEZXS010000022.1:134770-148022 GCF_040638185.1 Streptomyces sp. NPDC026672 | reverse complement strand
CCTGCACGCGTCCTGAACCCCTGTCTCCTGCCGTCGGCCGGGAGGCAGAACCCCCGCCCGGTGCCGATCCCGACCCACATCGGGGTTCGGGCGGGCAGGAGCCCCGTTCACTTCCTCCCCCGTGGAGGTGGGCGGGGCTTCTTGTACGGTCTGAGCTGCGAAAGTACCGATCTAGCGCTCAACCGTAGTTGAACAGACTTGCGTCGAGCAGGTTGTAGCGGAAGTTCCCGCGGAACTCGGCCAGGGTCTCGGCGACCTTCGACTTCTCCTCGGTCGTGATGTTGCGGTACAGGCTGCCGTCGGGCAGCGCCTGCGTGGCGGCGATCGGACCGTCGGCGTAGATGTTGTCGCCGCTGCACAGGAAGAAGTCCGGGTCGAGCCCGGCCATCGCGTCGTAGATGCGGTAGCCGCCGATGTCGGGGTTGATGCCCCAGCCCTGGCCCGCCAGGTCGCCCGACCACACGAACCGCACGCCGCCGCGCCGGCGCGTGGACACGGTGCGGAAGGTGCCGGCCACCGGCTCGCCGGTGCGGCGTGGGTCGTCGGGGTCGGCGAGGAGCACGCGGTAGTGGATCTGCTCGCCGGCCGGCAGCCCGTGCAGCCGGGTGGTGCCCGTGTAGTCGGTGCCCGCGCCGAGCAGCGGACCGTGCCGGCGGTGCGCGTGGCGGAACGACTCGGTGGCCGACGTCTCCACGATCATCCGGGCCGGCCGGTCCGAGCGCACCCAGATCAGACCGGAGTCGGTGGTCACGTCGCCCGCCTGCACGCCCCAGCCCGCGCGGGGGCGCCCGGACAGCCCGAGGGCGGGCGCCGAGCCGAGCGCGGCCGGCAGGGTGAGGGCCGCCGACGCGGCGAGCGAGCCGCGCAGGACACTGCGGCGTCCGGGGAACGGGCTGGGTGACATGGGTGCGCCTCCGGGGTCGGGGACCGGCCAGTGTGCAGTGTCACAACTACTGGTGCGCCGCAGCGCGCACGGAAACCGGAAGTGAACAACTGGCCCGCCGCGCAAGGGGATCGGGCCGGACCGGGGCGCCGGGACTCAGCGGCTTCCGTCGAGCAGCACGCGTGCGACCAGCGCGGGATCGTCGTTCATCGGGCAGTGGCCGCAGCCCGGCAGCCGCACCAGACGGGCCTTGGGGATGATGTGCTTCGCGCGGATGCCCTGCCGGCGCACCAGCAGCATGTCGCGGGTGCCCCAGCCGACGGTGACCGGGATGCCGGGGACGTCGTCCGTGAACCGGACGGTGGTGCCGGTCCGCAGGGTCGCCTCGAAGCCGGTCGCCCGGGCCAGCGCCAGCGTCTCGGCGACCACGGCCTCGGGCGGGCGCCGGGCCGGGCGGGCGTAGATGGTGCTGGTCAGGGCGGTGCGCCCGGCCGCCGTCGAGGCGAGACGTTCGACCAGGGGCTCCGGCAGCCGCCGCGAGATCTGCCGCATCGCGAGCAGCACACCGAACGCGTACCGCCGCTCGGCCTGCGACCAGAAGCCGGCGGGGGAGAGGGCGGTGACGGACCGTACGAGCCGTTCGCGCCCCAGCTCCAGGGCGAGCAGACCGCCCAGCGAGTTCCCCGCCACGTGCGGACGGTCCAGCTCCAGCGCCTCGAACAGGGCGCCCAGCACGGTGTTCGTGGTCGGCAGGTCGTAGGCCAGCGCGTCCGGCAGGCCCGGGGACGCGCCGAAGCCGGGCAGGTCCACGGCGATCACGTCGCGTTCCGCCGCGAGGATGTGCACCACCGGGTCCCACGCCTGCCGGTGGTGCCCGATGCCGTGCAGCAGGACCAGCGGGTCGCCCCGGCCCGCGCGCGTGTACGCGACGCGCACGCCCTGGGGGCCGGCCGGGGTGGGGACCGTGAAGGAGACGGTGGGGGACATGGGGTGCTCCTCGTCTGTGGTCTCGGTGCGGGGACTCGGTGCAGTGACTCGGTGCGGGTCTCGGTGGCGCTCTCACGCGCGGTGCGGGTTCCGTGATCCGCGCGCGGTCGTAGACAGCTTGTCAGTAACTGCTACCGGCGGGTAGCCCCCGTGCGGGTGTCATGGCGGCCGGCGATGCACCCCGGAGGCGGCACCACCGCCTGGACAGTCCCGTGCGGGTCGGCTGGGATGGTCCCCGTGACCGCCGACACCGCGACCGACGTCTTCGAAGAACACCGGCCCGTCCTCATGGGCGTCGCCTACCGCATGCTCGGGCGCGTCGCCGACGCGGAGGACGTGGTCCAGGACGCGTGGCTGCGCTGGTCCGCCGCCGACCGCGCCGGGGTCCGCGAGCCCCGCGCCTACCTGGTGCGCGTCACCACCCGGCTGGCCGTCGACCGGCTGCGCCAGGTCCGCGCGCGGGACGAGGCGTACGTCGGCCCCTGGCTGCCCGAGCCCTATGTCACCGACTTCGGTACGGCCGTCGCCGACACCGCCGAGCGGGCCGTGCTCGCCGACTCCGTCTCCCTCGCCGTCCTCGTCGTCCTGGAATCGCTCTCACCGCTGGAGCGGGCCGTCTTCGTGCTGCGGGAGGCGTTCGGCTATCCGTACGCCGAGATCGGGGCCGTGCTCGACCGCGGCGAGGCCGCCGTGCGCCAGCTCGCCGGGCGGGCCCGCAGGCACGTCGAGGAACGACGGCCGCGCTACGAGGTCGATCCGGCCCAGCGCCGGGACCTGACCGAGCGGTTCCTCGCCGCCGCGGCGGAAGGCGACCTCGACGGGTTGCTGGCGCTGCTCGCGCCCGACGTCCGCCTGGTGGGCGACAGCGGAGGCAAGGCGAAGGCGCCGCTGCGCGTCCTGGAGAGCGCGGACAAGGTGGCCCGCTTCCTCGTCGGTGTCGCCGAGCGGGAGGGGGCGGTGCTGTCCTTCCGGTTCCTGGAGGTCAACGGCGGCTTCGCGGTGCTGGTCCTGTCCGGCGACGAGCCCGACAGCGTGGTCCAGCTCGACGTCGTGGACGGTGTGGTCCGAACGGTCTACATCGTGCGCAACCCGGACAAGCTGAGTTCACTGGCGTCCCGCTGACCCCACCTGTGCCGGAGCCCCCGTTTCGCGACGGGGGCTTTGCCGTGATGTCACGAAGACCGTCGTGCGCGAACGCCTCGTGAACGCTCCACCGCCCTGGGTCCGTGTGGTCCACAGGGGATCGAGGATTGGTCTTGACCAAGGGTCCGGGTCGTCCTATGGTCGCAGATAAGTGCAACAACCTTTAATAAACAAGGGCGCTAAAACGCCGCCGGATCACGGCGATTGCGGAGGACAGGGTGGGGACCACGCAGCTGGAATCGGTGCCGGAACCGAAGTACTGGCATCTCAGGACCGTGCTCAGTGAGGCACTGGACTCCGAGTTCTCGGTCGGCGAGATCCTGCCCAACGAGCGCGACCTCGCCGCCCGCTTCGGCGTGGCCCGCGCCACGCTCCGCCAGGCCCTCGAACAGCTCGAACTGGAGGGCAGGCTCCAGCGCCGGCGCGGTGTCGGTACGAGTGTGGCCCCGCCGCGCGTGGGGGTGGCCGTCGGCGCCGAGCAGCACGTCTGGCCCGGTGCGCCCCAGGACGCCTGGCAGCCCCTCGACTGCGTCCAGGAAGTGCCGCCGACGTCCGTGACCGGTGCCCTGGAGACCGGTGCCGACGAGGCCGTGCACGTCGTGCGTCGCTCCCGGGTGTCCCACGGACAGCCCGTCGCGGCCGAGCTGCTGTACATCCCGGCGTCCTCCGTGCCGGAGCTGTCGGGCATCGACGCGCCGTCCGGTCCCGCACGCGCGCGTGCGGTGCTGCGCGAGCTGCAGCACCTGGAGCTGGAGGGCCAGGACAGCGCCGTCGAGCTGGGCTCGGCCCGCGCGGACGACGCCAAGGAACTCGATCGGCTGCCCGGGGCACCCGTCCTCGTCGTCACCACCCGGTTCTTCGCCGAGGGCCGCACCGCCGCGCTCTCCGTCGCCACGTACCGCGCGGACACCTGCCGGCTGACCTTCGGCGACTCCGGCCGGGTGGAGATCCACCACGGCCCGGAACGCCACGCGTCGTAACACCACCGGCCGGCACCCGACCCGGACGGGGAACAGAGGTGCCGGGCGGCGCGCGGCGACGCAGACGCGGGCGGCGCACAGAGCCGCGCGTCGGCCCCGCCGACCACGGGCGGGCCGGGAGTGCCCTGGGGCCCTCACCGCGCCTGGTGACGCCGACCGGCCCGGGACCTGCACCGGGCGTGAGACGTGCATCTGCCCGGGAGACGCGCACCGGTCAGGGAATCCGAACGGTCTGAGAGTCCGACCGGCCCGGGATCTGCGCTGTCCCGGGATTCGCCCCCGCCACGAAACCTGACCGGCTGGAGACCTCCCGGCCCGGTCGGTGCACCCGCCGGACCGCGTCGCCGACCGTGCCGAACCAGCCCCCCCCGGCGGTCACCGACCGGTCCCGTGGCCCCCGCGTACCCGCCCCGCACGGTCAGTGGCGGGCCGTCACCGTGCTTTCCACCGCGAAGAGTTCCTCCTCCACGTGGTCGAGCGCGAGCCGCAGCGCCCCCGTGGCGACGACCGCCTCGCCGAGCAGGGACAGGGTCACCCTCGGGGGGCGCAGACAGTAGCGGGCGAGTTCGCGGCGCAGTGGCTCCAGGAGGCCGTCGAGCCCCGCCGCCCAGCCGCCGATCACCACCAGCTCGGGGTCCAGCGCCAGCGACAACGCCGCGACATCGTGCACCAGCCGCTGCACGAACCGCTCCTCCGCCGCGCGCGCCCGCTGGTCGCCCTCCCGGGCCAGCGCGAACACCTGCGCCACCGCCTGCTCGTCCAGCGGATGCAGCGGCTCGTCCGTCGTCGACAACAGAGTCTCCGGCGTGACCTCCCGGCCCAGCAGATGCAGCGCCCCGATCTCCCCGGCCGCCCCGCCGAACCCCCGGTGCAGCCGCCCGCCGATCAGCGAACCGGCCCCCGGGCTCAGCCCCGCCAGCACGAACACGATGTCGTCCGAGTCCTTCGCCGAACCCTTCCAGTGCTCGGCCACGGCCGCCGCGTTGGCGTCGTTCTCCACCAGCACCGGACACTTGAAGGAACGGCTCAGGCGCTCGCCCAGCCGCAGCCCCGTCCACTGGGGCAGCGCCGTGCCCAGCCGTACCGTGCCGTCCGCCTCGACGATCCCCGGCGTGCCGACTCCCACGGCCCGCAGCGAGTTGCGCGCCACCCCCGCCCGCCGCAGCAGCTCGGCGACAGCGCCCCGCAGCCGGTCGAGGCGCTCGTCGGCCTCGGCCTTCTCGTCGACCTCCTTGGCCTGCGCGCCCAGGATCCGCCCGTCCAGGTCGGACAGCAGCGCCGCGACCCGGTGCGGGCCGATCTCCAGGCCCAGCAGATGCCCGGCCTCGGCCCGGAACCGGAACCGTCGCGCGGGCCGCCCCTGACGCCGTGCGGCGCCCTCCTCGGCCGCCTGTTCCACGACGAGACCGGCCTCGATGAGCCCCTCGACGACCCCCTCGACGGTCGGCCGGGACAGCCCCGTCACCCGGGTGATCTCCGTGAGCGTCGCGCAGTCCGTGGCACGCAGCGCGTGCAGCACCACCGCGGAATTGATCCTTCGCAGCAGCGAGGGATCGCCGCCGGTCAGCCGCCCCACCGTCCGTCCTCCCAGCTCGTGCGCGTGTTGGGGGATCGTACTCGGCACGGCGGACCCCGGCGAGTGCCGGACGCCGCTACGCCCGAGATAGTCCGGATCGGCCCGGACCCCGGTGCCCGACCGGCCCGCTCCTGCACCCGGGAGCGGGCTCAACTGCCGTGTCCCGAAAGCCCGATCGGGCAGACGGGGCCGGCCCCGACGTACCTGCCGGGATCAGCCCGGCGCGACGAATCCGGACTCGTAGGCCGCGATCACCGCCTGCGTCCGGTCCCGCGCCCCGAGCTTCGCGAGGACCGCGCTCACATGCGACTTCACGGTCTCCGTGCCGACCACCAGCGACCTCGCGATCTCCGCGTTCGACAGCCCGCGCGTCATCAGCCGCAGCACCTCGGCCTCACGCTCCGTCAGCCGCGCCCGCTCCAGCGCGGCCCGCGCCGCCGTGTTGCCGTCGGCCCCCGTGCCGTACCGCGCGGCGAGCGTGCGCACCGACGCCGGGAACAGCAGCGACTCGCCCTCCGCGACGAGCCGTACGGCGTGCACGATCTCGGCGGGCCGGGCCCGCTTCAGCAGGAACCCGTCGGCCCCCGCCCGCAGCGCCTCGTACACGTACTCGTCGTTCTCGAACGTCGTCACCACGAGGATCTTCGGCGGATCGGCCACGGTCCGCAGCACCGCGCGCGTGGCCTCGATCCCGTCCAGGAGCGGCATCCGTACGTCCATCGCGACGACGTCGGGCCGCAGCCGGCGCACCAGCGGGATCACGGCGGCCCCGTCGGCCGCCTCCCCGACGACCTCGATGTCCGGCTGTGCTTCGAGCACCGCCCGCAGACCGGCGCGGACCAGGGGTTCGTCGTCGACGAGAAGTACGGTGACCGGCATCCGGCCAGCCTAGATCAGTGCACCGGAAGCTCGACGCGAACCTGCCAATCGCGCTCGTCCGGCCCGGTGTGCGCGCGGCCCCCGAGCAGGGCCGCCCGCTCGCGTATCCCGCGCAGACCGCTGCCCCGGCCGGGTCCGGGCACCGGTGCCGTCAGCGGATTGCGGACCTCCAGGACGAGCGTGCCGTCCGCGACCGCCACCCGCACCCGCACCGGCACCGCCCCCGCGTGCCGCAGTACATTGGTCAGCGCCTCCTGGAGGATCCGGTAACCCTCCCGCGACACCGGCCCGGGCACCGTCTCCACCGGGCCCGTCACCTCCGCCTCGACCTTGGCGCCCGAGGCGCGCGCCGACTCCAGGAGCCGGTCGGCGTCGGCGAGCACGGGTCTGCCGCTCACCGGCCGCCCCGACTCGCGCAGCACACCCAGCACCCGCTCCAGGTCCTCAAGGGCGGCCCGCCCGGTCTCCTCGATGGCGCCCAGGGCCCGGTCGGTGAACTCCGGGTCGCCCGCCGCCCGCGCCGCACCGGCCTGCACCACCGCCACGGTCAGCGCGTGCCCGATCGAGTCGTGCAACTCCCGCGCGATGCGCGTGCGTTCCAGCAGCCGATCGGTGCGTTCCTCCAGGGCGGCGAACCGCTCGGCGGCGGACGGCCCGAGCAGCCCGCGCGCCGCGGCGGTCACCAGCTCGCCGAGTCCGACGACCGTGCCGTAGAGCGCGAGGAGGGGGAGCGGGACCAGGAGGGCGTGGGACCAGTGCGGCGTCAGGCCGCGCAGGACCGCGTCGTCCAGGGTCCGGTGACCGGCCGCGGAGCGCGCGAGGTCGTAGGCGAGGAACGGTCCCCACACCGTGGCGAACGACGCCGGCACCGCGAGGAGCATCCGCGTCTCCAGCCACAGCACCGTCCGCAACCGGTCCCGCCACGTGGCCGACGGCGTCAGGGCGATGCCCGAGTTCTCCTCGCCGGGTGTGAGCAGCATCCGCGCCTGCAGACCCTCGCCCACGCGCACGGCCGGCACGAGACCCAGCGGGAGGAGCAGGACCGCGGGTATCCAGGGGGTCGACATGTCGATGAAGAGCCAGACACTGACGATCAGCATCGGCACCCACAGGTGCAGCAGCCGCGAGTACGTCTTCCCCCGCAGCAGCGGGCGCAGGAACCGGACCATCGAGCCATCGTCGCAGCCGGCACCGACAACGGGCCTCCCCCGGGCGGGGGAGGAGGACACCACGCGCGGGGGAAGCCCCGGCACCCCCGCGTGGCCCACGCTGTCGCCATGACCAGCATCGACGTCCGAGACCTCACCAAGGACCACGGTTCCCGGCGGGCCGTGGACCGGCTGACCTTCACGGTCGATCCGGGCCGTGTCACCGGCTTCCTCGGTCCCAACGGCGCCGGGAAGTCCACCACCATGCGGCTCGTCCTGGGCCTCGACCGGCCGACCTCGGGCACCGCCACGCTCGGCGGACGCCCCTACACCGCGCTGCGCGAACCCCTGCGCCACGTCGGCGCGCTGCTCGACGCCGAGGCGGCGCACGGCTCCCGCACCGGACGCGACCACCTGCGCGCCCTCGCCGCGAGCAACCGCATCCCGGCCGCCCGGGTCGACGAGGTCCTGGAGGAGACCGGGATCGCGTCCGCCGCGCACCGCCGCGTGAAGACGTACTCCCTCGGCATGCGCCAGCGCCTCGGCATCGCCGCCGCCCTCCTCGGCGACCCGGCCGTGGTCCTGCTCGACGAACCGGCCAACGGACTCGACCCCGAAGGCATCGTCTGGATCCGGCGGTTGCTGCGCCGGCTGGCCGCCGAGGGCCGTACGGTCCTGGTCGCCAGCCACCTGATGAACGAGACGGCCGCCTTCGCCGACCACCTCGTCGTCCTCGGCCGCGGCCGGCTCCTCGCCGACACCCCGGTGCGGGACTTCATCCACGCGCGGGTGCGCCCCGGCGTCCGCGTCCGCATCGCAGGGGGCACCGACCTCGGCGCCCTGCTCGCCCGCCACGGCCACGACGCCGCCCCCGCCCCCGCTCCTGACGGCGGCGACGCTGAGGGTGCGTGGACGGTGCGGCACGCGCGGGTGGAGGACATCGGCAGGCTCCTCGCCGAGGAGGGCGTCCCCGTACTCGAACTCGCCGCGCAGGAGGCCACCCTGGAGCAGGCGTACCTCGACCTCACCTCGGCCGAGGCCGAGTTCACCGCACAGCCGCAGGAGGCATGACCATGGAGTTCAGAGCCGTGCTCCACGCCGAGTGGATCAAGATCCGTACGCTGCGCGGGCTTGTCGCCGGGCTGATCGCGATGCTGCTCGTCACCACCGTGTTCTCGGCACTGGCCGCGTTCGACGCGGACGACTCCGATCCGCTGTTCTCGGCGTTCTTCGGCGTCAACTTCGGGCAGATCGCGGCCCTCGCGTTCGGCGCGACCGCCGTCTCCTCCGAGTTCCGGGGCGGCGCGCTGCGGCTCGCCTTCGCGGCCGTTCCCGACCGCGGACGGTGGTTCGCGGCCAAGGCCACCGCGATCGCCCTGCCCGCCCTGGCCGTCGGGCTGCTCACCGGGGCGGTCACCGCCCTCGTGGGCACCGCCACCCTCGGGGCCGACGCGCCAGGCGGGGGCGAGGCACTGCGCGGCGCGCTCGGCTGCGGCGTCTACCTGACGCTGATGGCCCTGTTCGCGGCGGGCTGCGCGACCGTCCTGCGCAGCGGCGTGGCGACGCTGAGCATCCTGATCCCGTTCCTGCTGATCGTGTCCTTCGTGATCGGCGACCTGTCCGGAGGGGTCGCCGACCTCCTGCCCGACCGGGCCGGCCAGATCGTGCTGCACAGCGACTGGGACGGCACCCTCGGCCCGTGGTCCGGGACCGCGGTGACCGCGCTGTGGACGGCGGCGGCGCTGACGGCGGGGGCGTGGAGCCTGCGCCGGCGGGACGCCTGACGCCCCGCCAGTTGTCAGTGGGGCGCGCTTTACTGGATCGCATGGACATCGCGAAGGCCCTCACCGTGATCGACCTGCTGTGCGCCCAGGACTTCCCGGCGGCGCACGGCAGGACGGAGCGGGGCACGAGCGGCCCCGGCTACCACACGGCCGAATTACGCACGAGCGACGACTTCTGGGAGGGCGACGGCACGGCACGGGAGGAGACGGAGGCGCAGTACGACGCGGACCGCGACGGACTCGGCGAACGGCTCGCCGAACGCTGGGGGCCGCCCGAGCGCTTCAGCCTCTACAGCGTCCTCGACCGCACCCTGCGCGGCGAGGACGTCGAGGAGCCCTGGGCCGGTCTGAGCGGACACGTGCCGGACCTGCATCTGTGGCAGGAGCCGGAGTCCGGCCGCTGGATCGCCCTCGGCGTGTCCCAGTGGGACAAGGAACTGCCCTTCCAACTCCTCGCGGTGGTCACGGAGATACCCCCGCCGTGACCGGTCAGCCCTCGGCCGCCTCCCGCAGCCGGGCGAACTCCTCGGCCATCGTCGCCGCCGTCCAGTGCGCGTTCAGCCCGCTGGGATTGGGCAGCACCCACACCCGCGTGTCCCCGAACACCCGCTCCTGCGGCCCCACCCGGGCCGCGCGGTCCCCGAAGGCGGCCCGGTAGGCGGTCACCCCGACCACCGCGAGCCACCTCGGCCGCAGCCGTGCCACCTTCTCCGTCAGCAGCCGCCCGCCCTCGACGTACTCCCGCGCGGACAGCTCGTCGGCCCGTGCCGTCGCCCGCGCCACCACATTGGTGATGCCGAGCCCGTACGACGGCAGCTCGCCCTGCTCGGCCGGCTCGAACAGCCTCGGCGTGAACCCGGACAGGTGCAGCACCGGCCAGAAGCGGTTGCCCGGGCGGGCGAAGTGGTGGCCGGTCGCGGCGGTCATCAGTCCCGGGTTGATGCCGCAGAACAGCACACGGAGACCGTCCGCGACCACGTCCGGGACGAGGCGGTCGCGGGCGGCCTCCAGTTCCGCCTGGGTGAAGCGGGTCAGAGGATCGCCCCCGGGGTGTACCCGGCGGCCTCCGGGTGCCGCTTGACCAGGTCCTCGATCCGGGCGACGACCACGCCGACCTGGGCGGCCGCGGCACCGGTGAAGGACAGCCTGTCGGCCATCAGCTCGTCCAGCCGCGCCCGGTCGAGCGGCAGGCGCTCGTCGGCGGCCAGCTTGTCGAGCAGGTCGTTGCGCTCGGCGCCCTGCTCGCGCATCGCGAGCGCGGTGGCCACGGCGTTCTCCTTGATGGCCTCGTGCGCGACCTCGCGGCCGACACCGGCGCGCACGGCGCCCATCAGCACCTTGGTCGTGGCGAGGAACGGCAGATAGCGGTCCAGCTCACGCGCGATCACGGCCGGGAAGGCACCGAACTCGTCGAGGACGGTCAGGAACGTCTCCAGCAGACCGTCGAGCGCGAAGAACGCGTCCGGCAGCGCGACCCGGCGCACCACCGAGCAGGACACGTCGCCCTCGTTCCACTGGTCGCCCGCCAGCTCGCCGGTCATCGACGCGTAGCCGCGCAGGATGACCATGAGGCCGTTGACGCGCTCGCAGGAGCGGGTGTTCATCTTGTGCGGCATCGCGGAGGAGCCGACCTGGCCGGGCTTGAAGCCCTCGGTGACCAGCTCGTGCCCCGCCATCAGCCGGATCGTCTTCGCCAGCGACGACGGCGCCGCCGCCAGCTGCACCAGCGCGGTCACCACCTCGTAGTCCAGCGAGCGCGGGTAGACCTGACCGACCGAGGTGAACGCCTGCGAGAAGCCCAGGTGCCCGGCGATCCGGTCCTCCAGCTCGGCGAGCTTCGCGGCGTCGCCGCCCAGCAGGTCCAGCATGTCCTGGGCCGTGCCGACCGGGCCCTTGATGCCGCGCAGCGGATAGCGGCCGAGCAGTTCCTCGACCCGCCCGTGGGCCACGAGCAGTTCGTCGGCGGCGGTCGCGAAGCGCTTGCCGAGCGTGGTGGCCTGCGCGGCGACGTTGTGGGAGCGGCCCGCCATGACCAGCTCGGCGTACTCGCCGGCCAGCTTGCCCAGCCGGGCCAGGACCGCCACCGTGCGGTCCCGCACCAGCTCCAGCGACAGCCGGATCTGCAGCTGCTCGACGTTCTCCGTCAGGTCCCGGGAGGTCATGCCCTTGTGCACGTGCTCGTGCCCGGCGAGGGCGTTGAACTCCTCGATCCGCGCCTTCACGTCGTGCCGCGTGACCTTCTCGCGCTCGGCGATCGAGCCCAGGTCGACCTGGTCGAGGACACGCTCGTAGTCGGCGATCGCCGCGTCCGGGACCTCGATCCCGAGGTCCTTCTGGGCCCGCAGCACGGCGAGCCAGAGCTGCCGCTCCAGTTTCACCTTCTGCTCAGGCGACCAGAGCGTGGCGAGCTCGACGGAGGCGTAGCGTCCGGCGAGGACGTTCGGGATGCGGGGCTTGGCGGGCGCTGAAGTCACGTGTACGGATTCTACTGGCGGTTCGCGCAGGCCATCGCCATGGGCGGATTCGGTGGAACCCACGAGACGTGGGTCACGTCCGCCGGGGCGGGTGCGGGGCCGCCGTTCCTGTGGCGTCCGTGTGGCCTGTGGCGTCCGTGTGGCCCGTGGGGTCGGTGCGGTCCGTGGGGACTGCGACGGAGCCTGGGCTGTCCGCACTGTCCGCACTGTCCGCCAGCTCTGCCAGCACGTCCGCGTGGCACTCCTGCGGGGCGCACCAGCAGGCCAGGGTCCTGCCGCGCAGCTCCTCCACCAGCTCCAGCAGCTCCGGGTGCTCCAGGAGGTAGGCCCGGTACATCGCCATCACCTCGGCACGGGTGCCGTCGCGCCTCTTCTTCGGGGTGTCGTAGGCGAAGGGGTTGGCGAGCCGGTGCCGGGGCAGGTCCCAGCCGCCCAGGGTCCAGCGGCGGCCGACGTACACCACGTCCGGCGGGGCGTCCTCCAGCCGGGGGCCGAACTCGTGGATCCGGCCCCTGAGGTTGATCACCCGCGTGGTCATGGGCGCTACGCCGCCGGACCCTCGTACGGCAGCAGCTCCGGGCGCTTCGGCGGGCGGCCGTCGCCGGACGAGCGGCCGGTCAGGCGGCGGCCTATCCACGGGAGCAGGTGCTGTCGCGCGAACCGTACGTCCGCCACCCGGCGTGCTCCCCAGCCCGGCGGCAGGGTGGCAGGCATCGGGGTGTGCCAGTCGGCGTCCTCGGGGGCGTAGCCCAGCGTCTGCCAGACGGCCTCCGCGACCCGGCGGTGCCCCTCGGCCGTCAGATGCAGCCGGTCCACGTCCCACAGCCGGGGGTCCGCCAGCGACGGCGCCCCGTACAGGTCCACGACCAGGGCGCCGTGTCGCTCGGCCAACTCGTCGACGCAGGCGAACAGTTCCTCCATACGCGGCCGGAACCGCTCCAGGACCGGGCCCTGGCGGCCGGGGCTGCGCATCAGCACCAGGCGCTCGCAGGACGGCGCCAGCCGCTCCACGGCCTCCGTCAGCAGCCCCCGCACCCGCCCCATGTCGCACTTGGGCCGCAGGGTGTCGTTCAGGCCGCCCACCAGGGTGATCACGTCGGGTTTCATGGCGGCGGCCACGTCGATCTGCTCGTCGACGATCTGCCGGATGAGCTTGCCGCGCACGGCGAGGTTGGCGTAGCGGAACCCGGGCGTGACCGCGGCCATGCGCGCCGCGAGCAGATCGGCCCAGCCCCGGTAGGAGCCGTCGGGCAGCAGATCGGACATGCCCTCGGTGAAGGAGTCGCCGACCGCGACCAGGCTGGTGTGTGTGGGAGTCGTGTGCATCGCGGCAGCGATGGTATCCCGCCTCCGTACCGGGCGGTCGGTGGGGCCCAGGAGCCGAAGGCGACGGGGCCT
>NZ_JBEZXS010000022.1:0-134671 GCF_040638185.1 Streptomyces sp. NPDC026672 | reverse complement strand
CCCGGGCCTCCGGGCCTCCGGGCCTCCGGGCCTCCGGGCCTCCGGGCCTCCGGGCCTCCGGGCCTCCGGGCCTCCGGGCCTCCGGGCCTCCGGGCCTCCGGGCCGGAGGCCCCGCCGGTCACGCGTGTTGCCCGAACAGCTCCCGCAGGACGTCCTCCATGGTCACGAGGCCCGAAAGCCGGCCGTCCGCGCCGAGCACCGCGGCGAGGTGGGTGCGGCTGCGGCGCATCGCCGTGAGGACGTCGTCCAGCGGGGTGCTCTCGCGGACGCGCGCGATGGAGCGCATGTCCCGCAGCCGGAAGGCCAGGTCCCGGGGCGAGGCGTCCAGCGCGTCCTTGACGTGCAGGTAGCCCACGATCCGCCGGCCCTCGTCGACCACCGGGAACCGGGAGAAGCCCGACTCCGCCGACAGCCGCTCCAACTGCTCGGGGGTCACGCCCATGCGCGCGTAGACCACCCGCTCCAGCGGGACCACCACGTCCATCACAGGACGGCGGCCCAGCTCCAGGGCGTCGTGCAGCCGCTCCCGCGCCCGCGCGTCGATCAGACCGGCCTCACCGGCGTCCTTGACGATCTCCGCCAGCTCGGCGTCCGAGAACGTCGCCGCGACCTCGTCCCTCGTGTCCACCCGCAACAGCTTGAGCAGCGCGTTCGCGAAGGCGTTGATCGCGAAGATCACCGGCCGCAGCGCCCGCGACAGGGCGACCAGCGGCGGGCCGAGCAGCAGCGCGCTGCGCGCCGGTTCGGCGAGCGCGATGTTCTTCGGCACCATCTCGCCGAGCAGCATGTGCAGATACGTGGCCAGGGCCAGCGCGATCACGAACGACACGGCGTGGCCCGCGCCCGTGGGCACGCCCATCGCGTGGAACACCGGCTCCAGCAGATGCGCGATCGCCGGTTCCGCGACCACACCGAGCACCAGCGTGCACAGCGTGATGCCGAGCTGGGCGGCGGCCATCAGCGCCGACACGTGCTCGAGACCCCACAGCACGATCCGCGCGCGCCGGTCGCCCTCCTCGGCGTACGGCTCGATCTGCGAGCGGCGCACCGAGATGAGCGCGAACTCCGCGCCCACGAAGAAGGCGTTGACGACCAGCGTCGCCAGACCGATCAGCAGCTGTACGGCGGTCACTTCGCCTCCTCCCCGTGCACGGCCCGCTCGTCGGCGAGGGGCGCGTGCAGCAGTACCCGCGCCGCCCGCCGCCCCGACGCGTCGACCACGTCCAGCCGCCAGCCGGCGACCTCGACGCTGTCACCGCCCGCCGGTATGCGCCCCAGCCGGGTCGCCACCAGACCGGCCAGCGTCTCGTACGGCCCCTCGGGCACCCTCAGGCCCACGCGGGCGAGCTGGTCGGTGCGGGCCGCGCCGTCGGCCGAGAACAGCGCCCGGCCCTCCTCGTCGGCGCCGGCCGGGGCGAGGTCGGGCGTCTCGTGCGGATCGTGCTCGTCGCGCACCTCGCCGACGACCTCCTCGACGATGTCCTCCAGCGTCGCCACGCCCGCCGTACCGCCGTACTCGTCGATGACGACGGCCATCGTGCGCTTGCCGGACAGCCGGTCCAGGAGCCGGTCGACGGTCAGTGACTCGGGGACCAGCAGCGGTTCGCGCATCACCTGGGCGACCCCGCTGCGCGGCCGGTCCTCGGCGCGCACGGCCAGGACGTCCTTGACGTGGGCGATGCCCACGACCGAGTCGAGGCTGCCGCGGTAGACGGGGAACCGGGACAGGCCGGTCGCCCGGGTCGCGTTGGCGACGTCCTCGCAGGTCGCGAGCACGTCGAGGGCGACGACCTGGACGCGTGGGGTCATCACGTTCTCCGCCGTGAGGTCCGCGAGGTTCAGCGTCCGCACGAACAGCTCGGCCGTGTCGGGCTCCAGGGCGCCCTCCTTGGCGGAGTGCCGGGCGAGTGCCGCGAGCTCCTGCGGGCCGCGCGCGGAGGCCAGCTCCTCGGCGGGCTCCACGCCCAGTCGGCGCACCACGCGGTTGGCCGCGTTGTTGAGGTGCGTGATGAAGGGCCGGAAGGCCGCGCTGAACCAGCGCTGCGGACTGCCCACCCGCTTGGCGACGGCCAGCGGGGAGGAGATCGCCCAGTTCTTGGGCACCAGCTCGCCCACGACCATCAGGAACACCGTGGACAGGGCCGTGCCGATGACCAGCGCGAGGGAACTCGCCACGGACTCCGAGACGCCCACCGCCCGCAGCGGGCCCGCGATCAGCTCGGCGATGGACGGCTCGGACAGCATGCCGACCACCAGGTTGGTGACGGTGATGCCGAGCTGCGCGCCGGACAGCTGGAACGTCAGGTTCCGTACGGCCTTGAGGGCACCGGAGGCGCCGCGCTCGCCGCGGGCCGCCGCGCGCTCCAGTTCGCCGCGTTCCACGGTCGTCAGCGAGAACTCGGCTGCGACGAAGGCGCCGCACATGACGGAGAGCAGGACGGCCACCAGAAGGAGCAGCACTTCGGTCATCGGGTCACCTCCGTCCCATGATCGGACAGGGCAGGGAGGGACGCGCGATGTCGCGGACCAGGAGGCTCGCCCATGGGCGGACGCTCACACCTTTCACCGGGGACCGAAGGGGATCGAATGCTCCAATAGTAAAGGAGGGGCAAAAGATCAGTCGGTGAGGGGCTTCACCCAGCGTCGCCAGTGGTCCTCGCGGTGGTAGCCACCCGCGGCCCAGGTGTGGTGGGCCCGTTCGTTGGCTTCCAGGACCATGGCGTCGACGCGCCGTCCGCCCAGGGCGGTGAAGCGCTGTTCCGCGGCTTCCAGCAGGGCGGTGGCGATGCCCCGCCGACGGTGGTCGGGGTGTACGGCCAGTCGGTAGGCGGAGCACCGCCATCCGTCGAAGCCGGCTATGACGGTTCCGGCGAGGTGGCCGTCCCGCTCCGCGAGGAGCAGGGCTTCGGGATCCCGCGCGATGAGCCGGGCGACTCCGTCGTGGTCGTCGCTGATGCTCGTGCCTTCCGCGGCGTCGCGCCAGAACCGCAGCACGGTGTTGATGTCCGCCGGGGTGGCGTGCCGGATACGAAGATCGCTCATACACCGAGCCAAGCAGAGCGCCGACCCGTGGGGCGAACGTTTTCCGCGAACGGCCCTCCGCCGCTACGAGCCTTCGGTGAGCAACTCCGCCAGGCGATCGGCGAATTGGGTGAGCCAGTCCAGCCGCGATCCCCCGCGGGCCGCACGAAAACCGTGGCGGCGACCCCAGAACGCAGCCTGTACGGCGTGGAACTGGGCCCACCGCCGCACGCGTTCACGGTCGAGTTCCGCGGCCTCCGCGAAGACGTCCAGGACGCGCTGGACGGCCTTGCGCAGGTCGTCCGCCGCGAGGAGCGCCGGCGCGCGGGACTTCAGCAGGGTGCCGCCGTCGTAGGCGGGATCTCCCACGTACCCCTTGGGGTCGACCGCCAGCCACGGCTCCCGGTCGGCGCGCAGGATGTTCCGGGCGTGGAGGTCACCGTGGACGAGAGTGTCCGGCTGGGCCCGGCCCAGCTCCCGCACGGTCGCCACGGCGGTGTCCAGCACCCGACGTGGCAACGTGTGCGTCAGCTCCTCCGCGTCCTCGCACAGCCGCTCCTCCCAGGCGTCGGCCTGCTCGCGCAGCCGGGGCAGGCCGGGCGGTGCGGGGACGGCCAGGCGCCGATTGAGCCGTCCGGCGACGGTCACCACCTCGTCGCCGTCCTCGACCTCTGCCAGGGTCGACGGCCGGACCCGCTCCAGCAGCATCGCGAACCGCTCGTCGTCGCGCTCGTGCAGCAGGACGGCGCCGCACCCGCCCCACGCGACGAACGCATCCGGCTCATGCACGTTGCCGGGGTGCGGGAACGACACCTTCAGCACGGCGCCCTCCCCGGCCGGCCGTTGTACCGGGACGACGACCCCGACACCTCCGTGCATGACCTCGCCGTCCGGCACGCACCTCCAGCGCCCCAGCAACACCTCCACGATCCCGGGCAGCTCGGCGAGCCACGCCGCCCCGGCCTCCCCCTCGCGGTCGACGGTGCTCCGTGCGAACTCTTCCGGCATCGCGATCATCCCGGCACACTACGCGCCGGGCCGCCGCGGCCACCGAATCCAGGCCGACCGCCGTCGCTCCCCCGTCCCCCCGACGGAGTCATTCGTGGGCGATGGCTGCCAGGACGTTCATGCGGGACGCGCGGAGGGCCGGGAGGAGGGCTGCCACGATGCCCACGACCGCCGAGCCGATCACGACGGCGACGATGGTGCCCCACGGGATCGCCAGCGCCTTCATGCCCTGCAGCGCGAGCACCTGCTGGGTGCACACGCCCCAGACCAGGCCCAGCACCAGACCGAGGACCGCGCCGAACACCGCGATCACGACCGACTCCAGGCGGATCATCCGCCGCAGCTGCCGCCGGGCCAGCCCGATGGCGCGCAGCAGTCCGATCTCCCGGGTGCGCTCCACGACCGACAGGGCGAGCGTGTTGACCACACCGAGGACCGCGATGACGATGGCCAGCCCGAGCAGCGCGTACACCAGGTAGAGCAGCACCGCGATCTGGTCGTGCACCAGCTTCTTGTAGTCGGCCTGGTCGCGCACCTGCACCTGCGGATACGCGGCGAGCGCCTTCTCCAGGCGCGGCTTCAGCCGGTCCGCGCCGGTGCCCGGAGCCCGGTTGACGTACAGCGAGGAGTCCTGCCCGCCGGGGACGTACTTCTCGACCGTGGCCAGCCCGAAGAACAGCCCGCCGCGCATGCCGAAGCCGTCGCCGCCGTCCTGGTCGGTGAGGGCGCCCACCCGCATCTCGGCCCGCCGGCCCCCGGGGAACTCGACCGGCAGCGTGCTGCCCAGCCGTACACCGTGGTCCTTCGCGAAGCCCGCGTCCATGCCCAGGGCGCCGTCGGCGAGGGCCGCCGCCGTGTTCCCGGCCGTGTACGTCACATGGGCGACGTCGTCGACCCGCGGGTCGTACCCGGCGGCGGTGGTCTCGACGCGTCTGCCGTCGGGCAGTCGCACGGCCACGGGCGCGAACCGCTGCCGTACGACCAGGCCCACCCCGTCGGTGGCGCGGACGGTGTCGGTGACCTCCCGGGTGAACGGCAGGAAGTTGCTGTTCTGGATCACGAAGTCGGCGCCCAGCGTCTTGTCGATCTGCTGGTCGAACGACTTGGACATGGACGCGCTCGCCACCGACATCCCGCCGACCAGCGCAAGACCCACCATCAGCGCGGCCGCCGTGGCGCCCGTACGACGCGGATTGCGCAGGGCGTTGCGCTGGCTCATCCGGCCGATCGAGCCGAACAGCGCCGGGAAGGCGCCGCCCAGGACCCGGATCACCGGCCGGACCAGCAGCGGTCCGGCGATCACGGTGGCGATCAGCGTGAGGACCACACCCAGGCCGAGCAGCGAGGCAGCCGACGCCGTCTTCGTCGCCGCCGCGCATCCGGCCAGCGCCGCCACGCCGAGCGCGCCCACGGCCGAACCGACGATCGCCCGCGTCCGCAGCGGCCGTCCCACACCGGCGACCTCGGCGTCCGCGAGCGCAGCCATCGGCGACACGGCCGAGGCCCGCCGCGCCGGGAGGTACGCCGCGACGAACGTGACGCCCACCCCGACGACGTAGGCCGCGACGGGTGTGCCCCAGCCGATGACCAGCTCGGTGGCCTTGAGGTTCAGACCGAACGCGCTCATCAGCCGGATCAGCCCGAACGCCAGCCCGATCCCGGCGGCCAGGCCCAGCGTCGAGCCGACCACGCCGAGCAGCACCGCCTCCGTCAGCACCGAGCGCCGCACCTGGCGCCGGTCGGCGCCCAGCGCGCGCAGCAGCCCCAGCTCACGAGTGCGCTGCGCGATCAGCATGGAGAAGGTGTTGACGATCAGGAACACCCCGACCAGGACCGCGATCCCGGCGAAGCCCAGCATCACGTACTTGATCACGTCGAGGAAGCCGCCGAGGTCCGCCGCGTCTGATTTGGCCTGCTCGCTCGCGGTCCTGAGGTCGTACGACCCCGTTCCGATCGCCCGGCCGATGCGGGCCTTGAGCACCGCGTCGTCGACCCCGGGGGCCGCGTCCACCGAGATGCCGGTGGCGCGGTCGGCGGAGCCCAGCAGCTTCTCCGCGGCGACCGCGGGGTCCAGGAAGACGAGGGCCGCGCCCGGGTTGGTGGTGGTGAAGGTGGCGATGCCGACGACCCGCACCGGGAACGTGCCGGGCTGGGCCTGCACGGTCAGCGTGTCGCCGATCCGGACGTGCTTCTTGTCGGCGGTGTCCGCGTCGAGCAGCGCCTCGCCCGGACCGCGCGGGGCGTGACCCGAGGTCAGCTTCACGGGGCTGCGGTCGCTGAGGTACCAGTCGGTGGCGATGGTCGGGGCGCCCGTGGTCGGGCCGACGGACTTGTTGTGGCGGTCGACGACCACGACGTTCTCCACGCCGACGTCCGCGTGGGTGCGCGCCACCCCGTCCACCCGGGCGACCCGCTCCCGGAGCGACGCGGGAAGCGTCTGGACCTGGCCCGTCGGCACCGACGACGTGAGGTCCTGCTTCGGCTGCACGGTCACATCGGCGGCGGTGGAGGCGAAGAGGCGGTCGAAGGTGCGGGTCACGGTGTCGGAGAAGATCAGGCTGCCCGCGACGAACGCCACCGACAGCAGGACGGCCAGCGCGGACAGCATCAGCCGCCCCTTGTGGGCCAGGAAGCTCCTCAGGGTCGCCTTCAGCACCGGATCACCCCTCCTCCTCGCCGCCCTCGCGGTCCCCGCCCGTCACGCCGGCGCCCGCGGCCCCGGGCGCCTCGGGACCCGCCCCGGAGAAGAGGCGCATGCGTTCGAGGACCGCCTCAGCCGTGGGCCGCTCCATCCGGTCCACGATCCGCCCGTCGGCCAGGAAGAGCACCAGGTCGGAGTGGGCGGCGGCGCCCGGGTCGTGCGTGACCATGACGACGGTCTGCCCCAGGTCGTCCACCGCGCCGCGCAGGAACCCGAGCACTTCCAGGCCGGCCCGCGAGTCGAGGTTGCCGGTCGGCTCGTCGGCGAAGATCAGCTCCGGCCGGGAGGCCAGCGCCCGCGCGCAGGCGACCCGCTGCTGCTGGCCGCCGGAGAGCTGGGCCGGCCGGTGCCTGAGCCGGTCGCGCAGACCGAGCGTGTCGATGACCTGGTCGAGCCACTTCTCGTCGGGCTTCTTGCCCGCGATGTCCATGGGCAGGGTGATGTTCTCGGCCGCGTTCAGCGTCGGGATCAGGTTGAACGACTGGAACATGAACCCGATCCGGTCCCGCCGCAGCCGGGTCAGCTCGCGCTCCCGCAGCCCCGTGATCTCCGTGTCGCCGAGCCACACCTGGCCGGCCGAGACGGTGTCGAGGCCGGCCAGACAGTGCATCAGCGTGGACTTCCCCGAGCCGGACGGCCCCATCACCGCGGTGAAACGGCCGCGCGCGATGTCCACGTCGACCGCGTCCAGCGCCAGCACCGCGGTCTCGCCCGCGCCGTACGCCTTCGTCAGGCCGCGGGCCCGGGCCGCGACGCCGTCCTCCCGTGCCACCCCCGGCGTGTGCTCCTCAGCAGGTGTGGACAAAGCCGCCTCCCCGGTCAGCCGCGCGTCCGATGTCCCCCGTTCCGCCCGAGCCTAGTGTGATGCGCCGCACAGCCGGTATCCCCCCACGGGTAGAACCGGTTCTCCACCACAGGTCGGGCCCCCGATACGCATGTAAGGGGCATCCTCCACCCGTAGGAGGAGCGTCTGCCCGTGCCCGGGAAGAGTGCCCGCCCGCGCTTGCCCTGGCTAGCGGTACAGCGCTAGCTTCGGGGTATGGCGAAGACCCAACTGAACGTGCGCGTGGACGAGGGCACCGCCCGTGCCGCCCGCGAACAGGCCCTGGCGCGCGGCATGAGCGTCAACCGGTACATCGAGGAACTGGTGAAGCAGGACGCCGGTGAGGCCGGCCGGACGTTCGTCGAGTCCGCCGCCGACTTCATGAAGCAGTACGAGTCCCTGTTCGCGGAGGAGTTCGGCGAGGGCGGCACCGCGTCCCGGGGCGAAGGCCGGCACTGATCCCTTGAACGACCTCACCATCGATCTCGCCTGGCTCCTGATGCTCGCCGAGGACAAGACCCCCGGCGATCCGCAGATCACCGACTGGGGCGCCCTGGTCGCCGCCGTCGCCCGCCACCGGGCCGAGATATTCGACGTCCCCGTCTACGACTCCCCGTACGCCCGCGCGGCCTCGCTGCTCCAACTCCTGATCCACGTGCCCGCGCTGGAGCGCTCCAACGCCCTCTTCGCCTCCGCGGTCGCCTACGCCTATCTCGTCGCCAGCGGCGCCAAGGTCGTCATCACCTCGCCGGAACAGGTCCGCGACCTCGCCCGGCTCGTCAAGGACGGTGAGGCGTCGGTGCAGGACATCGCCCGGGAACTGCGCCAGTGGGCCCTGTGACCGGGCCCGCCGCTCAGGGCCGCCAGGCCGTGCCCAGCGCGCAGTACGACGTGGGCAGGGCCGGGCCCTTCTCCGGCATCAGCACCCGCCGGTAGGGGCCGAGTTCGAAACCGGCGTCCCGCAGCGAGGCGACCGGTTCTCCCGACAGCCGGCAGCCTCCGGCGAGCCGGGGCCACACCGTGCGGTCCAGGGCGCGCTGGGTGAGCAGCATGACCGGACCGCCGCCCCGGCCGTGCTCGAAGAACCGCACCTGACCGCCCGGCCGCAGCACCCGCCGTACCTCACCGAGGGCCCGCGGCACGTCCCCGACGCTGCACAGCACCAGCGACAGCACGGCCGCGTCGAACTCCCCGGCCTCGGCGGGCAGGGCCTTCGCCGTGCCCGGCACCACGTGCACCGGCACCCGGGCGCGCTGCGCCGCCTCCTCGGCCAGCCGGCGCAGCAACGGCTCCGGCTCGACCGCCACGACCTCGTCGACCGTGCTCGGGTAGTGGGCGAAGTTGAGGCCGTTGCCCGCGCCGATCTCGACGACCCGCCCGGACAGTCCCGCGAGCAGCCGCTCCCTGATGCCCGCCATCCCGTGCCGGGTCTCGGCACCCGCGCTGATGCGCGCGTACGCGCGGGCGAAGACCGGGTGGTGGACGGCGTCCCGCTCCGCCTTGTCGGAGCCCGCGGACAGCAACCGCATGACGCACCTCCCGAACGCGACGGCCCTACGGCCCTGGGAAGAGTGTCCCCCGTGCCGTCCCGGCACGCCCACCCCCGCGTCCGTCCGTGTCCGGCATCGGAGCCCTCCCGTGCCCGGCGGTCGGACGCCCTCCCGTGCCCGGCGGATCAGACGCCCTCCCGCTCCCGGAACGCCTCCGCCTCCCACGTCCCGAACAGCCGGGGCGCCAGCCAGCCCGGTGCGGCCGCGCGGAAGCCGGCCGCGGGGAGCGCGCCGGCGGACGCCGGCAGGGCGCCGAGGAGGGGAGCGGCGGCCACCTCCGGGAGGTCGGCGACGTTGCAGCGCGAGGCGAGGTCGGGGGAGCGCGGCCAGCTGCCGATCACCACGCCGAGCAACTCCAGGTTCCGCGACCGCAGTTCCCGCGCCGTCAGCTCCGTGGTGTTCAGCGTGCCCAGCCCGGCCGCGGCGACGACCAGCACGGGGGCGCCCAGCAGCCGCGCCGCGTCGGCCAGCGTGCCGCCCGCCGCGTCGAACCGTACGAGCAGGCCGCCCGCGCCCTCCACGAGCACCAGATCGTGGTCGGTGGCCAGCTTGGCGGCCGCCTCCGCGACCTCCTCGGGACGCACCGGCGCGAGCCCTGCCCGCCGGGCCGCCGTGCCCGGCGCCAACGGCTCGGGATAGCGGGCCAGTTCGGCCGTCGTCACCGCGCCCGCGAGCCGTGCGACCTCGTCCGCGTCCCCGTGCTCGCCCGGACCGACCCCGGTCTGGGCGGCCTTCAGCACGGCCACCGACCGGCCGGACGCGACCGCGGCGGCGGCCACCGCCGCCGTCGTGACCGTCTTGCCGACCTCCGTGCCCGTGCCCGTGATCACCAGTACCGGCATCTCAGCCCTCCCGCGCCGCCGCGCACACCGCGCGCGCGATCCGTGCCACGTCGTCGTCCCCGGTGACGTAGGGCGGCATCGTGTAGACGAGGTCCCGGAACGGCCTGAGCCACACGCCCTCGCGCACCGCGGCCCGGGTCGCCGCCGCCATGTCCACCTCGTGGTCGAGCTGGACCACACCGATCGCGCCCAGGACGCGCACCTCCCGCACCCCGGGCAGCCCGGCCGCCGGGGCGAGGCCCTCGCGCAGGCCCTTCTCGATCCGCCCGACCTCCGCGAGCCAGTCCTGCCCGAGCAGCAGTTCCACCGACGCCCGGGCCACGGCGGCCGCCAGCGGGTTGCCCATGAACGTCGGGCCGTGGGCCAGCACCGGCACCTCGCCCCGCGAGATCCCCTCGGCCACCCGGGGCGTGCACAGCGTCGCCGCCATGGTGAGGCAGCCGCCGGTCAGCGCCTTGCCCACGCACATCACGTCCGGCGTCACCGCCGCGTGGTCCGCCGCGAACAGCGCGCCGGTCCGTCCGAACCCGGTCGCGATCTCGTCGAACACCAGGAGCACACCGTGCGCGTCGCACGCCTCGCGCAGCACCCGCAGATAGTCGGGCGAGTGGAAGCGCATCCCGCCCGCGCCCTGCACCACCGGCTCCACGATCACGGCCGCCAGTTCGTGCGCGTGCCGCTCGACCGTCGCGCGCAGGTGATCGGCGTACGCCTCCTCGTACTCGGCCGGTGGCGCGTCCGCGAACACCTGGCGCGGCAGCACCCCGGTCCACAGCTCGTGCATCCCGCCCTCGGGGTCGCACACGGACATCGGCTGCCAGGTGTCGCCGTGGTAGCCGCCCCGCCAGGTCATCAGGCGCCGCTTCTCGGGCCGGCCGAGCGAGCGCCAGTACTGGAGGCACATCTTGACCGCGACCTCGACCGACACCGATCCCGAGTCGGTCAGGAACACGTGTTCGAGGCCGACGGGTGTGATGTCGACGAGGAGCTTCGCCAGGCGGACGGCGGGCTCGTGCGTGAGCCCCCCGAACATCACGTGGCTCATCCGTTCCAGCTGCCCGCGCGCGGCCTCGTTCAGCACGGGGTGGTTGTAGCCGTGGATCGCCGACCACCAGGACGACATCCCGTCGACCAGCTCGCCCCCGCCGTCCGCGAGCCGCAGCCGGACCCCGCTCGCCGACTCCACGACGAGCGGTTCGACACGGCCGGGCATCGGGCCGTACGGATGCCAGACGTGCCGTCGGTCCAGCTCCAGCAGCTCGGTGAGGTGCGGGTCAGGCATTGGGCGCGACATCGGTGCCGGCACCCCGGCGGCGCACGGCCACCAGGTCGGTACGGGGCTCACCCACGGTCGCCGCGGCGACGGGCGGAGCGTCGGCCGGGGCGCACACGCCGCCGCCCTCGTGCGCACCGCACCCCGCCTCCCCGTGCGCACCGCAACCGGCGCCCTCGTGCGATCCGCACCCGGCCCCGGCGTGCGCTCCGCAGCCCTCCCCGGACGCCGTCCGGTGCCCGGGCAGCGTCACCTCGTCGGCGCCCTCCACCTCGAAACCGGCGTCGGCGATCATCTCCAGGTCCGCCCTGCCCGCCTGGCCCTCACTGGTGAGGTAGTCGCCGAGGAAGATCGAGTTGGCGAGGTGCAGCGCGAGGGGCTGGAGCGTGCGCAGATGCACCTCGCGGCCGCCGGCGATGCGCACCTCGACGTCCGGGCAGACGAACCGGACCATCGCCAGGATGCGCAGACAGCGCTGCGGGGTGAGGTTCCACTCCTTGGCGAGCGGGGTGCCCTCGAAGGGGATCAGGAAGTTCACCGGCACCGAGTCCGGGTCGAGTTCACGCAGCGAGAAGACCACGTCCACCAGGTCCTCGTCGCTCTCGCCCATGCCGGCGATCAGACCGGAACACGCCGAGAGACCGGCCGCGTGGGCCCGCCGCACCGTGTCCACCCGATCGGCGTACGTGTGCGTCGTCGTGATGTCCGCGTACGTTCCCTCGGACGTGTTGAGGTTGTGGTTGTACGCGTCGGCGCCCGCCTCGCGCAGGCGTTCGGCCTGACCGTCGGAGAGCAGCCCCAGACAGGCGCAGACCTCGACGCCCTCGTTCTCGTCCTTGATCGTCCGGATGGTCTCGGAGACTCGCTCCACGTCCCGGTCCGTCGGTCCGCGCCCGCTCGCCACCAGGCAGACCCGCTTGGCACCGCCGGCCAGGCCCGCGGCGGCGGCCCGTGACGCCTCGTCGGGCCCCAGCCAGCTGTACTTCAGGATGCTGGCCGTGGAGCCGAGCCGCTGCGAGCAGTAGGAGCAGTCCTCCGGGCACAGACCGGACTTGAGGTTCACCAGGTAGTTCAGTTTCACGCGCCGGCCGAACCAGTGCCGGCGCACCCGGCCGGCCGCCGCCACCACGTCGAGCACGTCGTCGTCGGAAGTGGCCAGTACGGCCAGCGCTTCCCCGCGGGTCGGCAGCTCGCGCCGAAGCCCCTTGTCCACCAGCGTGTTCAGCAGGTCCATGAGGTCCGATCCTGTCCTACGGGACCGCTCCCGGCCAAGGAGGCTTCGCACAACAGAGGGTGTTCCTCATGTGGCCATGACCACACCCTCGGGGGTCGGTCGTACGGCTAATGTCTGTCCGCTGCCTACAAAATCCCGGAGGAGCCATGGCGTTCGGCTGGATCGACGACCAGGCGGAGCACCGCCGCCGCGCCGGACTCGTACGCACCCTGCGCCCCCGCCCCGCCGACTCCCCGCTGCTGGACCTCGCGAGCAACGACTACCTCGGTCTCACCCGCCATCCCGAGGTCGCCGAGGGCGCCGCGGCGGCGGCCCGGACCTGGGGCGGCGGCGCCACCGGCTCCCGGCTTGTCACGGGCACCACCGACCTGCACACCGAGCTGGAGCGCGAACTGGCCGCCTTCTGCGGCTTCGAGGCGGCCCTGGTCTTCTCCTCGGGGTACGCCGCCAATCTCGCCGCCGTCACCGCGCTCGCCCCGCACGGCTCGCTGATCGTCTCGGACGCCCTCAACCACGCCTCCCTGATCGACGGCTGCCGGCTGGCCCGCGGCACGACCCAGGTCGTCGGCCACGCCGACCCGGCGGCGGTCCGCAAGGCGCTCGTCACCCGTGCGGGCGCGGCGGTCGTGGTGTCCGACACGGTGTTCTCGGTCGACGGGGACGCCGCTCCGCTCGCCGCGCTGGCGGCGGTCTGCCGGGAGCACGGGGCCGGGCTCGTCGTCGACGACGCGCACGGCCTCGGCGTGCTGGGCGAGGGCGGCAGGGGAGCGCCGTGGGCGGCGGGGCTCGCGGGCGCGGACGACGTGGTCGCGACGGTCACGCTGTCCAAGTCGCTGGGCAGCCAGGGCGGCGCGGTGCTGGGCCCGGCCCGGGTGATCGACCACCTGGTCAACGCGGCGCGCACGTTCATCTTCGACACGGGTCTGGCCCCCGCCGCGACGGGCGCGGCGCGGGCGGCCCTCGCCGTGCTGCGGCGTGAGCCCGCGCGGGCGGCACGCGCGCGCGAGGTGGCCGCGGAACTGCACACCCGCCTGACCGCCGCGGGCCTGGACGCGGTGCGTCCGGACGCCGCGGTGGTCTCGGTGCGGGCGCCGTCCCCGGAGGGGGCCGTGCGCTGGGCGGCCGACTGCCGGGCGGCCGGCCTGGCCGTGGGCTGTTTCCGCCCGCCGTCCGTGCCGGACGGCGTGTCGCGGCTCAGGCTGACCGCCCGCGCGGACCTCTCCGGGGCCGAGGTGGAGCGCGCTGTACGGGTGATCGGCGAGACGCGACCGTGAGTCGGCGTGACACGGCCGTGGGTCGCCGGGGCGGCAACTGATCAGTAGGGACGGACGGGGTGGGGGATCAACGCAGACCGGTGACGAATCCCGCCCAGCTCTCGGGGGAGAAGAGCAGCGCGGGTCCTGCCGGGTCCTTCGAGTCGCGCACGGCGAGCAGTCCGGTCAGGGGACCGGTGCGCGGCCGTGCCGTTTCCACGCAGTTGTTGGCTCCCGTGCTGTAGCTGCTGCGCAGCCATCGCACGTCGTGCAGATCGGGGCTGGGTACGTTCCGAGGCAGTGCGGACATGGTGCCTCCTTAGGCGCCGTGACCTATCCCGGCGATGTAATCCAACGATTCCTCGGGTGAAAGGGCGTAGATCTGAAGGGTGTTGAAGGCATCTGAGTATGCCTGGAGGTCTTCTTTCCGCTCGAGGTAGAGGCTACTCGTCAAGTTGTCGAGAACAACCACATCCAGATCAGAAGTGCTCGGAAATGTGAAGATAACGAAAGGTCCTGTGACGCCGATGTGTGCGCCGGCGGCGAACGGCAGGACCTGGAGCCGCACTTGGGGCAGTTTCGCCGCCTCCACCAGCCGCGCCAGCTGACGTGCCATCACATCGGGGCCGCCGACCTCGCGCCGCAGGACCGCCTCGTCCAGCACGGCGCTGAGCTCCAGCGGCGGATCCGACCGCAGCACGTCCTGCCGGGCGAGCCGCACCTCCACCAGCGTGTCCAGCCGGTCGTCCGGCTCGCCGACCGCGGCCCGGGTCACGGCCCGCGCGTACTCCGGCGTCTGGAGCAGTCCCGGCACCACCAGGGTCTCCAGCGTGCGCATCCCGCTGGCCTGCGACTCCAGCGAGATGAAGTCCCGGTAGGCGGGCGGCAGCACCCCGCGGTAGGCGTGCCACCAGTGGTGGCGGCCGGAGGCGTCCTCGGAGCCCGCGAGCGCCAGCAGCAGATCCCGCAGGTGCTGGTCGAACACGCCGTAGGCGTCCAGGAGTAACCGGACGTCGGGCGCCTTCACGCCGCTCGCGCCCGTCTCGATGCGGCTCACCTTCGACTGGTGCCAGCCCACCATCCGGGCCGCCTCGCCGCTCGTCAGACCCGCGCCTGTGCGCAACGAGCGCAGTTCGGCGCCCAGCTTCCGGCGGCGTACCGCGGGACCGTGCTGCATGGGCTACTCCTTACTCCTTCCGAGCCGCCCAAATACGCTCTGCCGTCGCAGAGTTCACCGCTTCGAGCGACAGATATATGCATATCTTGGTGGATCGCCGCCCGTGACCGGCGCGGTGATGGCAGTCTGGCGACGAAGCACCAGTCCGGGACCGTACTCGAACCCTCCGCTCCGTGTCGGACTCGCGGTCCCGTGGGAAAGGGACGACGTCGTCATGGCAGACCACCTGGAAGCATCCCTCACTCTGCCGAGCGATCCCGCCTCGGTCGCCACGGCCCGCTCCTACGTCCTGCGCATCCTCGCGGAGTGGGGCCTCCCGTCGGACACGGACCTCGCCGACAGCATCCGGCTCGTCGTCTCCGAACTGGCCACCAACGCCGTCCAGCACACCTTCGGGCAGTCGCCCACCTTCACGGTGGACCTCGTCCTCGAACGCGACGAGCACCTGCGCATCGGCGTCACGGACAGCCATCCCCGCTTCCCCAAGAGACTGCCCGCGGCCGTTCAGCAGGACAACGGCCGCGGCATGGTCATCATCCGCTGGCTCGC
This sequence comes from Streptomyces sp. NPDC026672, assembly GCF_040638185.1. Taxonomy (NCBI): domain Bacteria; kingdom Bacillati; phylum Actinomycetota; class Actinomycetes; order Kitasatosporales; family Streptomycetaceae; genus Streptomyces; species Streptomyces sp. NPDC026672. The sequence continues at coordinate 119,240 of NZ_JBEZXS010000022.1, read as the reverse complement.
CGCCGAGTGCGGGGGCAGGCTGCGGGTCCGCCCCACGCGGGAGGGCGGCAAGACCGTCTCGATCGAACTCCCGTGGGCCGTGCGGGCCCGTCCGGTCACGACGGTGGGGCAGCAGGAGCCGTAGCCCCGCGCGGCCGTCGCCGGGCGGGGCCGAGGGGGCGCCGGTGCAGCACGGCCGGCACCCCCTCGGACGGTTCAGCGGACTCGCCCGTACCAGACGCTCCTGGTCCAGATCTTCTGCAGCCTGACCACGTCCCCGGTCTTCGGGGCGTGCCAGATCTTCCCCTTTCCGGCGTAGATCCCGACGTGGTACACGCTGGAACCCGAATGGAAGAACACCAGGTCACCGGCCTTGCGGCTCGTGGCGGAGACATGGCGGGTCTTGTTGTACTGCTGGGCGGCCGTCCGCGGCAGGCTCTTGCCCGCCTTCTTGAACGAGTACAGCGTCAGCCCCGAGCAGTCGAACCGGCGCGGTCCTGTGGCCCCCCAGCGGTACGGGGAGCCCTTCTTGGAGGCCGCGATTTGGAGTGCCTTGGTCGCCGTCGTCGCGGCGGCGGCGTCCGACGCCATCCCCGGGACCACGATCGAGCCGCCCACGGCGGCGATGGTCAGTGCCGAGGCCGTACCGGCCCGGGCCATCAGGGACGGGACACGATTGAGCGCAGTCATGCGCAACCCTTCGTCAGCCGCCTGTGAAGGATGACCTGTCGGATTCGGGCTGGCGAAGTTGCCCGGCCGCGTTGCCGCGGCTTCACCCCAAGGGCTGCCCGGGGCGGACTCGCGTCCGCTCCGGCGACCCGTCTAGCTGGGTCCTCCACTCCTGCCGATCCACTCCTGTCGACCGGGCATCCGGGCGGCGGCAGGACTCGGCGTCCGCCCGGATCGCCCCGCCGCTGTGGCGGGGGCTTGTCGTCAGACAGGGATCTTCACCTACGAGTGTCCGAAAATCCCAACGGAACCGGGGATATGTGGCGTTACTCACCACTCATCCGTTCGGGTGGACAAGTCGTGCGCCGGTGCTGGGCCGCGAATCTGACGAGCCCTCGGACCAGCGCGGGAACGGGGCGTCGCGGCCGCCGCGCGGGCGCCCGGCGCAACCCGTGCGGTGCCGAAAAAGGACTCGTTTCTACGCCGAACAGGGGTACGTCTTTTGGTCCGTTTCGACTCGGGTCGCGCCGTGCGGGCGTCGGGCGTGCGACACCCCGGGACCGTGCGCCCGCGTCAGCCCGCGCACTCCGGCGGCGGCAGACCCACCCGGGCGGTCCGGCGCTCGCCGTCCAGGACCCTCAGCGCCCGCGCGAGCGTGTCCGCGTGCAGCTCCGTCTCGCCGCGCTGGTGCATCAGCGCCAGCGCGTCCCGCAGCTCCACGGCCTTGCGGACGAGGGCCTGGGCGGCCCGCAGCCCGCGGTAGGTGTCGCCGTCCACGGCCGGATTGATCCGGCCGAGCAGGTCGACCACGTCGAGGTAACGGTCGATCAGTTCGCCCTCGGCGCGGGTGAGGGCGGGCAGCGGCGGCAGCTCCGGAGACGGCATCGGGCGCTCACCCCGCGTCCGGGGTGCGGCGGGGCGCCCGGCGGTCGGTGACGACGGCGTCCACGAGGCCGTAGGCCAGCGCGGCCGGCGCGTCCAGGACGAGATCGCGCTCCAGATCCTCGTGCACCTGTTCGGCATCGCGTCCGGTGTGGCGGACGAGCATCTCCTCCAGCGCGGCGCGGACCCGGGCCAGCTCCCGGGCCTGGATCACGAGGTCGCTCGGCTGCCCCTCGACCGGCTCGGGCAGCGACGGCTGGCCGACGGTCAGCCGGGCGCCCGGCAGGGCGAGCCGCTTGCCCGGGGTGCCCGCCGCGACCAGCACGGCCGCCGAGGGCCCGGCCCGGCCGACGCAGACCGTCTCCACGTCGCAGGAGACGTAGCGCATCGTGTCGTAGATCGCCGTCATCGCGGCGAACGAGCCGCCCGGGGAGTTCACGTAGAGCGAGATGTCCTGGTCGGGGGCGGCGTGTTCGAGGTGCATGAACTGGGCCGTGACGTCGCCGGCCGAGGTGTCGTCGATCGGCGTGCCGAGGAGCACGATCCGCGCCTCCAGCAGCTTCCCGTACGGATCGAGCGTGCGGTGGCCGGCGCTCGTGCGCTCGGTGAACTCCGGCAGGACATGGCGGGCGGACGGTCGGGCCATGGCGTACCCCTCCTCGTGGCGGAGCCCGTCCGAGTGAACGGCTCCTTCTGTAGAAAATGTACAGGACGTACGGAGTGAAGGGTGAGAGTGAGCCCCGTAAGCTGGAGGCATGGCCTACGAGATTCCGGTGACGCAAGCCAGGGCTGAGCTCGCCGACCTGATCAACCGCGTGGTCTACGGCGGTGAGCGCGTCGTCGTGACGCGCCACGGCAAGCCCCTCGTCGCCCTGGTCTCGGCCGCCGACCTCGAACGGCTGGAGGAGCTGGAGGCCGCCGAGGACCAGGTGATCAGCACGGTCTCCACCGCCCGCGAGGCGGCGCCCGCCGCACGGGAGCGGCAGCGCTTCGGCATCGCGGCCGAGCACCGCAGGGCGGGCGGCGCCTGACGGTGTCCGGTTAACGTGGGCGAAACCCGCTCCAACTAGCCTGCCCACTCACACCAGCCGGGACTTTGCCCCGTGGCTGCGGCGACCGGGCCCCGCACGGCCCGGGTGAGACGGTGAGGTGGGACGTGCAACTGACCCCGCACGAACAGGAACGGCTGCTGATCCACGTGGCCGCCGACGTCGCCGGGAAGCGCCGGGCCCGCGGGCTGAGACTCAACCACCCCGAGGCGGTCGCCCTCATCACCTCGCACATCCTCGAAGGCGCCCGCGACGGCCGTACCGTCGCCGAACTCATGGCGTCCGGGAGGAAGTTGCTCACCAGGGACGACGTCATGGAGGGCATCCCCGAGATGATCCACGACGTCCAGGTGGAGGCCACCTTCCCGGACGGCACCAAGCTCGTCACCGTCCACGACCCGATCGTCTGAGGGGCCGTCGATGATTCCCGGAGAGGTCCTGTTCGCCGACGGCCCGATCGTCTACAACGCGGGCCGTGACGTGACCCGGCTGACCGTCCTCAACGCGGCCGACCGGCCCGTCCAGGTCGGCTCCCACTACCACTTCGCCGAGGCCAACCCCGGCCTGGAGTTCGATCGCGCCGCGGCCCGCGGCAAGCGGCTGAACGTCGCCGCCGGCACCGCCGTGCGCTTCGAACCCGGCATTCCCGTCGAGGTGGAACTCGTCCCGCTCGCCGGCCACCGGGTCGTGCCGGGGCTGCGCGGCGAGACCGGAGGCGCGCTCGATGCCTGAGATCTCCCGCGCCGCCTACGCCGACCTGTTCGGGCCGACCACCGGGGACCGCATCCGGCTCGCCGACACCGATCTGCTCGTCGAGATCGAGGAGGACCGCTGCGGCGGACCCGGACTCGCCGGCGACGAGGCCGTCTTCGGCGGCGGCAAGGTCATCCGCGAGTCCATGGGGCAGTCCCGCGCCACCCGCGCGGAGGGCACCCCCGACACCGTGATCACCGGTGCCGTCGTCGTCGACCACTGGGGCGTCGTCAAGGCCGACATCGGCATCCGCGACGGCCGGATCACCGGCATCGGCAAGGCGGGCAACCCCGACACCATGGACGGTGTCCACCCCGACCTGGTCATCGGCCCGGAGACCGAGGTCGTCGCGGGCAACGGCCGCATCCTCACGGCGGGCGCGATCGACGCCCACGTCCACTTCATCTGCCCGCAGATCGCCGACGAGGCGCTCGCCGCCGGCATCACCACGCTCGTCGGCGGCGGCACCGGGCCCGCCGAGGGCTCCAAGGCGACCACCGTGACGCCCGGCCCGTGGCATCTGGCGCGGATGCTGGAGGCGATGGAGACGTACCCGCTCAACATCGGGTTCCTCGGCAAGGGCAACACCGTCTCGCACGAGGCGATGCTCTCGCAGATCCGCGGGGGAGCGCTGGGGCTGAAGCTGCACGAGGACTGGGGCTCCACCCCGGCCGTCATCGACGCGTCCCTCACCGTCGCCGACCGCACCGGTGTGCAGATCGCCATTCACACGGACACCCTCAACGAGGCAGGGTTCGTGGGCGACACGCTCGCCGCCATCGGCGGGCGCGGGATCCACGCCTACCACACGGAGGGTGCGGGCGGCGGGCACGCGCCGGACATCATGACCGTGGTCTCCGAGCCGCACGTGCTGCCCAGTTCGACGAACCCGACGCGGCCGTTCACGGTGAACACCGCCGAGGAACACCTCGACATGCTGATGGTCTGCCACCACCTCAACCCGGCGGTGCCCGAGGACCTGGCGTTCGCCGAGTCCCGGATCAGACCGTCCACCATCGGCGCGGAGGACGTGCTGCACGACCTCGGCGCCATCTCGATCATCTCCTCCGACTCGCAGGCCATGGGACGGGTCGGCGAGGTGATCATGCGCACCTGGCAGACGGCGCACGTGATGAAGCGGCGGCGGGGCGCGCTGCCGGGGGACGGACGCGCGGACAACCTGCGGGTACGGCGGTACGTCGCCAAGTACACGATCAACCCGGCGCTCGCACAGGGGCTCGCGCGGGAGGTGGGCTCCGTGGAGACCGGCAAGCTCGCCGACCTCGTGCTGTGGGAACCGGCGTTCTTCGGGGTCAAGCCCCAACTCGTCATCAAGGGCGGGCAGATCGTGTACGCGCAGATGGGCGACGCCAACGCGTCCATCCCCACGCCGCAGCCGGTCCTGCCGCGGCCGATGTACGGGGCGATCGGGCGGGCGCCGGCCACGAACTCCGTCAACTTCGTCGCGCCGCTCGCCGTCGAGGACGGGCTGCCGGAGCGGCTGGACCTCGGGAAGCGGTTCGTCGCCATCGAGTCGACACGGGCGGTGACCAAGGCCGACATGCGGGAGAACGACGCCAGGCCGCGGGTACGGGTCGACCCCGACAGCTTCGCCGTGCACATCGACGGGGAACTGGTCGAGGCGGTGCCCGCGGCCGAACTGCCCATGGCCCAGCGGTACTTCCTGTTCTGAGGGGCCTGGCGATGACACGGGCGGCACTGCTCCTGCTCGCCGACGGACGGTTCCCCGCCGGGGGCCACGCGCACTCCGGCGGGGCGGAGGCTGCCGTGCGGGCCGGGCGGATCGACGGGGGCGCGGGGCTGGAGGAGTTCTGCCGGGGGCGGTTGCACACGGCGGGACTCGTCGCGGCTTCGCTGGCGGCGGCCTCGGCCCTTGGGGCGGCGCCGCGGGAAGTGGACGCTGCGGCGGACGCGCGGACGCCCTCGCCCGCGCTGCGGGGGGTCGCGCGGCGGCTGGGGCGGCAGTTGCTGCGGGCCGGGCGGGCGACGTGGCCCTCGGCCGAACTGGACGCCCTGGGGCGGGAGTTCCCCAAGGGGGCGCATCAGCCCGTGGTGCTGGGGGTGGTGGCACGGGCGGCGGGGCTGGGGGCGCGGGACGCGGCGTACTGCGCGGCGTACGAGTGTGTGAGCGGGCCGGCGACGGCTGTCGTACGGCTGCTGAGCCTGGACCCGTTCGAGGCGAGCGGGGTGCTGGCGAGGCTGGGTCCGGAGGTGGACCGGGTCGTGGACCGGGCGGTGGAGACGGCGAGGGGCGGCGTCGACGCGCTGCCGGCGGTGTCGGGACCGTTGCTGGAGATCGGAGGGGAGACCCATGCGACGAGTACCACCCGCCTGTTCGCCTCCTGACCTTCCTGGCCCACCCACCCACCCGACTCGGCAACTCGAACAGTCGCCACCACGGGGCTCCGCCCCGAACCCCGGTCGGGTTCTGGGGCCGTGTTGTTGATGTTCTTCCGTTCTTCCTGTCGGCCGAAAGGGGCGCCGTATGCATCTCGATCACGGGCGTTTTGATTCCTCCGTCTCCGGCGTGAGTGCTGATGCTCGGCGTCCCGATGGGGTGCGGCGGGCTCTGCGGGTGGGGCTCGGGGGGCCCGTGGGGTCGGGGAAGACGGCCACCGTCGCCGCCCTGTGCCGGGTGCTCCGGGACGATGTGGTGATGGGGGTCGTCACCAACGACATCTACACGCGTGAGGACGCCGAGTTCCTGTTGCGGGAAGGGGTCCTGCCCGCGGAGCGCATCGTGGCGGTGGAGACCGGCGCCTGCCCGCACACCGCCATCCGGGACGACATCTCCGCCAACCTGGAGGCGATCGAGGACCTGGAGGACACGGTCGGCCCCCTCGACCTCGTGCTGGTCGAGTCCGGCGGGGACAACCTCACCGCCACCTTCTCCAAGGGACTCGTCGACGCGCAGATCTTCGTCATCGACGTGGCCGGCGGCGACGACATCCCCCGCAAGGGCGGCCCCGGCGTCACCACCGCCGACCTGCTCGTGGTCAACAAGACCGACCTCGCCCCCCACGTCGGCTCCGACCTCGCCCGCATGGCGGCGGACGCCAAGGCACAGCGCGCCGAACTCCCCGTGGTCTTCCAGTCGTTGCGGAGCGAGGCAGGCGTCACGGACGTCGCCGCCTGGGTCCGCGCCCGGCTCGCCGACTGGACCCGCCGCGCATGACCGGCGTCCGCGCCACCGCCCGGATCGTCGCCCGCCCCGACGGCCGCGGCGGCACCGCGCTGCCCGTCCTGGAGGGCGAGGGCCCCCTCGCTCCCCGCCGCACCCGCGCCGCGGGGAGCGAGGCGCGCGTGATCGTGGTGGGCGCCATGAGCGGCCCGCTCGGCGGGGACCACCTCGCCCTGGAGGCGGAGGTCGCCGAGGACGCCCGGCTGGAGGTGCGCTCGGCCGCGGCCACCATCGCCCTGCCGGGCCAGGACAAGGCGGAGGCCCGCTACGACATCCGGCTGCGGGTGCACGACCGGGGCGAACTGACCTGGCTGCCGGAGCCGTTGATCTCCGCACGCGGCAGCGACCTGCGCGTCACGACCCGCGTGGACCTCGCGCCCCGCGCCCGCCTCGTGCTGCGCGAGGAACAGGTGCTCGGCAGGGCGGGGGAGGAACCGGGACGCCTCGGCAGCAGACTCACGGTACGCGTCGGCGGGCGGACCGTGCTCGACCAGGAACTCGCCTGCGGACCCGGAGCGCCGGGCGGCTGGGACGGGCCCGCCGTCCTCGGGGGACATCGCGCCGTCGGCCAACTCATCGTCGTACGACCGGAGTTCGGACAGTGCCCGCCGGCCGCGCGGACACTGGGCGAGACCGCGATGCTCGTACCGCTCGCCGGCCCCGCCGCCCTGGTGAGCGCCCTCGCCACCGACGGGCTGCGACTGCGGCGGACGCTCGACGAGGCGCTGTCCCTGCTCGGCTAGCACCCGCTCAGCGGGACGACTCGATCCGGTTATCGGATTGGCAAAGAAGGTCAACAAACCCTGTTCTCAGGCCACTCACAGCCGCGAGGATCCCCCGTACATTCGCAACTCTGTACGGGGAGGGGCCCCACTTGAGGGACAACAGACCCAAGAGCCGTGTGCTGGCGCTCGGTACCGCCGGAGCACTCGTCACGGCGACCCTGATAGCCGGCGCCGTCACGGCGCCCACGGCCAGCGCGGACAGCCGCCAGGGCCAGGACCGCGAGGCCCGCGGCGCGGCGATCGCCGCCGACCGGGCGTCGAAGGCCGGCATCAACTGGCAGGACTGCCCCGCGGACTGGGGACTGGTCAAGCCGATCCAGTGCGGCTGGGTCAGCGTGCCGCTCGACTACGCCAAGCCGAACGGCAAGCAGATCAAGCTCGCCGTCGACCGCATCGGCAACACCGGCACCCCGCAGGAGCGCCAGGGCGCGCTCGTCTACAACCCCGGCGGTCCCGGCGGCTCCGGCCTCCGCTTCCCGACCCGGGTCACCGGCAAGAACCCCGTCTGGGCGAACACCGCGAAGGCGTACGACTTCGTCGGCTTCGACCCCCGCGGCGTCGGCCACTCCGCGCCCATCTCCTGCATCGATCCGCAGGAGTTCGTGAAGGCGCCCAAGGCCGACCCGGTGCCGGACGACGAGGCCGACAAGCGCGCGCAGCGCAAGCTGGCCAGGGAGTACGCCGACGGCTGCTACGAGCGCAGCGGCGACATGCTGCCCCAGATGACCACGCCGAACACCGCCCGCGACCTGGACGTCATCCGTGCCGCGCTCGGCGAGAAGAAGATCAACTACCTGGGCGTGTCCTACGGCACCTACCTCGGCGCCGTCTACGGCACCCTCTTCCCGGGCCACGTCCGCCGCATGGTCGTCGACAGCGTCGTCGGCCCTTCGCGCGACAACATCTGGTACGAGGCCAACCTCAACCAGGACATCGCCTTCGAGGGCCGCTGGAAGGACTGGGAGGACTGGGTCGCCACCAACGACGCGACCTTCCACCTCGGCACCACCCGCGCCGCCGTCCAGGCCCAGTGGCTGAAGCTGCGCGCCACCGCCAAGAAGAGCCCCATCGGCGGGGTCGTCGGCCCGGCCGAGCTGATCGGCTTCTTCCAGAGCGCCCCGTACTACGACTCCTCGTGGGTGCCGGTCGCCACGGTGTTCAGCCAGTACGTCGCCGGTGACACCCAGGCGCTGGTCGACGCGGCCGCCCCCGACCTCTCCGACACCGCGGGCAACGCGGCCTCGGAGAACGGCAACGCCGTGTACACCGCAGTCGAGTGCACCGACGCCAAGTGGCCCACCAGCTGGCAGAAGTGGGACCGGGACAACTCCCGGCTGCACAAGGACTACCCGTTCATGACCTGGGCGAACGCCTGGCTGAACCTGCCGTGCGCCACCTGGCCGGTCAAGCAGCGCACCCCCGTCGAGGTCAAGACCGGCAAGGGTCTGCCGCCGGTGCTGATCGTGCAGTCCACCCGTGACGCCGCCACGCCGTACGCCGGCGCCGTCGACCTGCACAAGCGCTTCAAGGGCTCCCGCCTCATCACCGAGCGCGACGCCGGTTCCCACGGTGTGACCGGCCTGGTCAACCCGTGCATCAACAACCGGGTCGACACCTATCTGCTCACCGGTCGGGTGGACCGCGCGGACGTCACCTGCGCCCCGCACGCCACGCCCAAGCCGTAGCAGCCACCACCGGGTACGACACCCGAAGGGCGGCCGGGACCTCACGGTCCCGGCCGCCCCGTCGTGTTCAGCGGGCGGCCAGCCAGGCGTCCTCCGCCGCGTAGTCGAAGACACCGGGGTAGGACCTGACCAGGGCGGGGAAGCGCTCGCGCCAGTCCCGCCCGGTCAGTTCGGCGGTCAGCCACTCGACCGTCCCCGGCAGGCTCCCGGCGTAGGACACCACCGGCTGGTAGCCCAACTCCCGTGCGGCGGCGGCCATGTCGAGGACGACGGGCAGCGGTACCGCCCACGGTGTGTCGCCCACGCCGGACTCCGTCGGCGGACCGTCCAGCAGGACCGTCCGCGTCCGTACGCCCATCACCTCGTCGACCGCCGCGCCGATCTCCGCCGTCGTCGGGGCCTCGGGATCGACGGCGTTGAGGACCCGCGACCCCGGCCGGGCCGCCGCCAGCCGCACCAGTTCGGCGATGTTGCGGGCACTCGCGGTGTGGAACCGGCTGCGCCCGCCGTACGCCAGCACCCGCGTTCCGCGCCCGTCCAGGTTCCGCTTGACGAAGTACAGCTCGCGGGGCGAGGGGCTGTGCGGGCCGTGGACGGCGCCCGCGCGCAGCAGGGTCGCCGGCAACCGGTCGCCCGCGCCGAGGAGTTCACGCTCCAGGGCCACCTTGCCCGTGCTGTACGTGGCCTCGCCCGGGGCCACCGTCGGCTGGGTCTCCGGGACGGGCACCGGGTACTCGGGGAACCCGTTCGGCTCTTGCTGGGTGTCGAAGCCCCGACCCTTCCCGTCCTCGTACACCGCGGCGCTGGAGATCGCCACCGCCGAGCCGATCCGGCCGGCCAGGCCGGTCAACTGCCGTGCGTGCGCGGCGCCGTAGGCGACCACGTCCACCACCACGTCACAGCCGTCGCCGATCACCGCGGCCAGCGCGGCGTCGTCCGACCGGTCCAGCTTCACCGCCCGGACCTCCGCGGGCCAGCCCGCGTCCCGGCCGCCGCCGCGCGAGGCGGCCGTCACCTCCCAGCCGTCCCCGGCCAGCGCGTCCACCACCGGACGGCCGATCTGGCCCGTCGCCCCGATCACCACAGCACGTCTCATACGGCGACCCTAGGCGGCGCAGCCGCCGGGGCGGCCGTCGTTCTGCCGACGGGAGACACGGCTCGACGACACGGACGGCTCGACACCGGTTCAGCTCAGCGGCGTCCGCGGGAACCGGCGCTCCTTGGTGCCGCTCGCCCCGGCTTCCTCCGCCTTGACGACCGCCGCGTACCGGTCCACGTACTCCTGCTCCGACAGCGTCAGGATGGCGTACATGATCTCGTCGGTGATCGCGCGCAGCACGGCCTTCTCGCTCTCCATCCCGGCGTAGCGGGAGAAGTCCAGGGGCTCGCCGAAGCGGATGACGACCGGGTGGACGTTCGGGATGACCTTGCCCGGCGGCTGGGCCTCGAAGGTGCCGATCATCGCGCACGGCACGACCGGGACGCCGGCCCTGAGGGCCATGACCGCGACGCCGACCTTGCCCTTGTAGAGGCGGCCGTCGTGCGAGCGGGTGCCCTCCGGGTAGATGCCGAGCAGTTCGCCCTTGCGGAGCACACCGAGACCTTCGCGGATGGCCGCCTGCCCGGCATCCTTGCCGGAGCGGTCCACCGGGATCTGCCCGGCGCTGCGGAAGAAGAACGCGGTGAGCCGGCCCTTGACCCCCGGTCCGGTGAAGTACTCCGCCTTGGCGAGGAACGTGATCCGCCGTCTGAGGATCGCCGGCATCAGGAAGTGGTCCGAGAAGGACAGGTGGTTCCCGGCGACGATGGCCGCGCCTGTCATCGGAACGTGCTCCAGGCCCTCGATACGGGGCCGGAAGACCAGTCTCAGCAGCGGTCCCAGCAGCACATATTTGAGCAGGTAGTAGAACAAGACAGGTCGCTCCTCGCTAGGGCGGGCCGGCCAAACCGCCGCGTTCTCGCAGCTCAACGGATGTGTCGCGGGCTGCCAGTGTAGATCCGCCCCCGCCCCCGCGATACGTCTCGAACAGGGTGCGTCATCTACGATGAGGACGATGATCCGAGCCGAGCAGTCGCCGGGGGTGCCGTCCGTGGGGCGGTGGCGCGGCACGCTGGTGCTCGGGTTGCTGCTCGGGCTGCTCGGCATGCACGCCCTCGCCCCCGGTGGCGGTGCCATGGGAGCCGTGCCGCACCCGCCCGCGCACACCGCCGCCCTGTCCGCGGTCGACGACTGCCCCGACGGGCACTGCGGCGGGGACCATCTGCGGCACGCCGACGCGACCTGCGCCTCCGCCGCCGTGGGCGGGGGACCGAACCTGCCCGGTCCGGCGCCCGGCCCGGTCGGTGCCCCCGTACCGGCCGACCGCGCCGGGTCCCCGCCGGCCACCACGCCGGACGGCGCCCGTGCGCCGCCCTCCCTCGCCGAACTCCAGCTCCTGCGGATCTAGAGGCACCCGCCGCACCCGGCCGCCGAACGTCGCCGGTGCGGTCCTCGACGTGCCCCGGATCGAGCACCCTTCACCCAGCAGGAGCAGACGCATGACCATCCGTACCCTGACCCGCGCCGCCCTCGCGGCGGTCACCGCGACGACCGCCGCGCTCGTCCTCACCGCGTGCGGCGGCGACGGCGCGGCCCAAGCCGGGCGTACCGGGCCCGCCGCCTCGGCCGACCCCTCCGTCACCGCCACGGGCGCCGCGCACAACGCCCAGGACGTGTCCTTCGCGCAGGGCATGATCCCGCACCACCGGCAGGCCCTGGAGATGGCCCGGCTGGCCGCCGACCGCGCCTCCTCCCCGCAGGTCAAGGACCTCGCGTCCCGCATCGAGAAGGCGCAGGACCCGGAGATCACCGAGATGACCGGCTGGCTGCGCTCCTGGGGCGAGGACGTGACCGTGCCCGGCACGGACCACTCCGGTCACGCGGGCGCGAAGGACATGAAGGACATGAAGGACATGAAGGGCGGCGGTACGGCGGGCATGAAGGGCATGATGTCCGCCGGTGACATGGACGCCCTGGAGAAGGCCGAGGGCGAGGACTTCGACCGGCGGTTCCTCACCATGATGGTCGGCCACCACCGCGGCGCCGTGGAGATGGCCACCACGGAGCGGCGGAAGGGCGCCTACGCCCCCGCCACGGCCCTCGCCGACGCCGTCGTCACCGGCCAGAGCGCCGAGATCGCGGAGATGCGGAAGCTGCTCGACCGGGGCTGACCACCAGGCCGGGGCCCGGCCGCTCGTGGAGGTGCCCCTCCAGCGGGAGGCCGGGCGGCACCGGGGGCAGGACGGCGGTCAGGCCGTAGCCGCACTTGTGCGCGACGCGGCAGGACGCCGTGTTGTCGACCTGGTGCACCAGCCGCAGCCGGGACGGCCCGCCGCCGGGGAACGCGCCGGAGACGCCGGACCCGGCCGGGGCGGTGAACGCCCAGACGCTCACCGCCTCCAGGGCCCGCGGCGCCACCCCCCGGCCGCGCGCGTGGGCGGCGGTCCAGTACCCCACCTCCGCGGTGGTGGTGCCGGGCCCGCCGCCCTTGAGCACCACGTGCCCGGCGAGCCGGGGACCGTCCGGTCCGTCGGCGCCCTCCAGCACCGCGAACGCCCGCCGGTCCCCGTCCCGCCAGCCGCGCATCTGCTCCCGCACCCAGTGCCGCGCGTCCGCGAGGTCGGCCACGCCCGTGCTCGTCCACCGGCGCATGGCCTCGTCCTCGCCCAGTCCGGCCAGGGCGGGCGCGTCGGACGGCCGCCACGGGCGCAGCAGCAGGGCCGGTGCGGTCGCGGTCGCGGGGGCGGTGAGTTCCACGGGCGGTGGCCTCCGTGCGGTCAGTTCTCCTCGGTCAGCACCTTCTCCAACGCGCCGAGCGCCGACCGGAGTTCCTCGGCCGTGATCGTCAGGGGCGGGGCCAGCCGGATCGTGGAGCCGTGGGTGTCCTTGACCAGGACGCCCTCGCGCATCAGCCGCTCGCCGATCGCGCGGCCGGTGCCGACGGTCGGGTCGACGTCCACGCCCGCCCACAACCCGCGCGAGCGGAAACCGACCACACCCTTGCCGATCAGCGCCGTGAGCCCGTCCCGCAGGACGACGCCCAGCTCGGCCGCCCGGCGCTGGAACTCGCCCGTCTCCAGCAGCTCGACCACCGCCGTGCCGACCGCGGCGGCCAGCGGATTGCCGCCGAACGTCGAGCCGTGCTCGCCCGGCCGCAGCACACCCAGCACCTCGCGCCGGGCCACCACCGCCGACACCGGCACGATGCCGCCGCCCAGCGCCTTGCCCAGCAGGACGACGTCCGGGACGACCCCCTCGTGGTCGACGGCGAGCGTGGCACCCGTACGGCCGAGGCCCGACTGGATCTCGTCCGCGACGAACAGACAGCCCGCCCGCCGGGTCAGCTCGCGCACCCCGGTCAGATAGCCCTCGTCCGGGACGATCACGCCCGCCTCGCCCTGGATCGGCTCGATCAGCACGGCGGCCGTCGTCTCGTCGACCGCCGCCTCCAGCGCGGCCAGGTCGTTGTACGGCACGATCCGGAAGCCCGGGGTGAAGGGGCCGAAGCCCGCGCGGGCGGTCTCGTCCGTGGAGAAGCTGACGATCGTCGTCGTACGGCCGTGGAAGTTGTCCGCCGCGACCACGATCGTGGCCCGGTCGGCGGGGACGCCCTTCACCTCGTACGCCCACTTGCGGGCCACCTTGACGGCGCTCTCCACCGCCTCGGCGCCGGTGTTCATCGGCAGCACCATGTCGAGACCGGTCAGCGCGGCCAGCCGCTCCGCGAAGCCGGCGAGCCGGTCGTTGTGGAAGGCGCGCGAGGTGAGCGTGAGCAGGTCGAGCTGGTGGTGCGCGGCCTCGACCAGCGCCGGATGGCGGTGGCCGAAGTTGAGGGCCGAGTAGCCGGCCAGCATGTCGAGGTAGCGGCGGCCCTCGACGTCCTCCACCCAGGCGCCCTCCGCGCGGGCGACGACGACGGGCAGCGGATGGTAGTTGTGGGCCAGGACCGGTTCCTCCGCCGCGATCAGGTCGGCGGACGTACGGGTGCGCGCGGGTGCGGTCATCGGCGGATCTCCTGGGTGCAGCACTTGATGCCCCCGCCGGCCTTGTGGAACTCCGACAGGTCGACGGGGACGGGGACGTAACCGCGGCCGGCGAGCCGGTCGGCGAGCGCCTCGGCCCGCGGCGCGATGAAGACGTGGCGTCCGTCGGAGACGGAGTTCAGGCCCCAGGCCAGCGCGTCGTCACGGGTGGCGAGCACCGCGTCCGGGTACAGCCGCGCGAGCACCTCGCGGCTGCCCGGCGAGAACGCCTCCGGGTAGTACACGATGTCGGTGTCGTCCAGGACGAACAGCGCTGTGTCCAGGTGGTAGAAGTACGGGTCCACCAGCGTCAGGCTGATCACCGGATGGCCGAAGAACTCCTGCGCCTCGTGGTGCGCCTCCCGGGTGGTGCGGAACCCGGTGCCGGCGAGCAGATGGCGGCCCGTCCACACCAGGTCGCCCTCGCCCTCGCTGACCGACTCGGGGCGGTGCACGTCGTAGCCCGCGGTCTTGAACCACAGGTCGTAGTGGGTCGACTCGGGGCGTCGCTCCGGGGCCCGGAACAGCGAGCCGAAGACCCGGCCGCCGACCACCACGGCCGAGTTCGCGGCGAAGACCATGTCCGGCAGGCCGGGGACCGGCTCGACGGACTCCACGGTGTGACCGTGCTCCCGGTAGGCGTCGATCAGGGCCCGCCACTGCCGGTGGGCCAGGTCGACGTCGACCCGGGTGTCGGGATGCATCCAGGGATTGATCGCGTACTGCACGGCGAAGTGTCTGGGTTCGCAGACGAGGAATCGCCGGGAGCGCGGCACACGGCTGTCGGACACAGAGGGGTTCCTCCGCTTTCCTGCGGTGTCACTGGGGATGGGCACCAAGGTAGGAAACGACCGATACGCGCGACAAGTGCGAATGACTGCGCGTTCACGCAGGAACACTGCGTCCTGACCAGGCAGGACGCACGAGTGCTGCGCCCGGAACCGTTTATTCCGGCACCGGCGCCACATGTCATTCGGGTGCCGCGTGGGTCGCTCCCGCCTCCGGAGCCTCCGGCAGCAGGTGCGACAGCACCATCACGCTGATCGTCTTGCGGATGAACGGCTCCGTACGGATGCGCTCCAGCACCTCCTCGAAGTGCTCCACGTCCCGCGCCCGCACGTGCAGCAGCGCGTCCGCGCCGCCCGTCACCGTCATCGCCGCCGTGATCTCCGGATGGTTGCGCACCACCTCCGCCAGCCGCCGGGGCGGCGCCGCACCCTCGCAGTACACCTCCACGTACGCCTCCGTGCGCCAGCCCAGCGCCGACGGCCGCACCGTGGCCGTGAACCCCGTGATCACACCCGTCTCCCGCAACCGGTCCACCCGCCGCTTCACCGCGGTGGCCGACAGGCCGATCGCCGCGCCGATCTCGGCGAAACTGCTCCTGGCGTTGGCCACCAGCGCGGTGGTGATCTTCCGGTCGAGGTCGTCGAACGACGCGGTCCTGCTGTGCATGCGGGCACTGTATCCAGCGCGAACGTCCACGCCCGGCACATGTCCAGACGTACGGATTCCTCCTACACTCCACCTTCATGCTGCGCGCCCTCGCCGTCGACGACGAACGCCCCTCCCTGGAGGAGCTCTTGTACCTGCTGAACGCGGATCCGCGCATCGGCAGCGTCGAGGGTGCCGGGGACGCGACCGAGGCGCTGCGGCGCATCACCCGCGCCCTGGAGTCCGGCCCCGACGGGCCCGAGGCCATCGACGTCGTCTTCCTCGACGTCCAGATGCCGGGCCTCGACGGCCTGGAGATGGCCCGCCTCCTCACCGGCTTCGCCCGGCCCCCGCTCGTCGTCTTCGTCACCGCCCACGAGGACTTCGCCGTCCGCGCCTTCGACCTCAAGGCCGTCGACTACGTCCTCAAACCCGTCCGCAAGGAACGCCTCGCCGAAGCCGTGCGCCGGGCCGCCGAACAGCGCGGCACCGGACCCCGGATACCGGTGCACGAACCCGACCCCGACCACATCCCCGTCGAACTCGGCGGCGTCACCCGGTTCGTGGCCGTCGACGACATCACCCATGTGGAGGCCCGGGGCGACTACGCCCGGCTGCACACCGAGCGCGGCAGCCACCTCGTCCGCATCCCGCTGTCCACCCTGGAGGAGCGCTGGCGCTCCCGCGGCTTCGTCCGCATCCACCGCCGCCATCTCGTCGCCCTGCGCCACATAGCCGAACTCCGCCTGGACGCGGGCACCGTGAGCGTCCTGGTCGGCGCGGAGGAACTCCAGGTCAGCCGGCGCCACGCCCGCGAACTGCGCGACCTGCTGATGCGCCGGACCGCGGGATAGGGGGCCGCCGTGGAACCCACCGAACGCCGCGTCGTCGTCACCGGACCGCCCCGCCGCACCCGCCGGACCTCCGGCTACTACCGGCCGCGCACCGAGATCGACGAGCAGACCACCCTCGGCCACACCTACGTCCGCTCCCTCATGCGCACCCAACTGCGCGCCGCCCTCGCCGTGTTCGCGGTCCTCGTCCTCCTCGTCGGCCCGCTCCCGCTGGTCTTCGCCGCCGCCCCCGACGCCCGCCGCCTCGAATGGCTCGTGCTCGGCTTCTGCCTCTACCCGCCCCTCATCCTGCTCGCCCGCTGGTACGTGCGCCGCGCCGAACGCAACGAACGCGACTTCGTCCGCCTCGTCGAGGACCGCTGACGGCCGTGAACTCCAGCTACGCCGTCCCCGCCGTCGCCCTGGTCGTCGTCGCCACCGTCCTCGTCGGCGCCTTCGGCCTGCGCATCTCCCGCACCACCTCCGACTTCTACGTCGCCTCGCGCACTGTCGGCCCCCGCCTCAACGCCGCCGCCATCAGCGGCGAATACCTCTCCGCCGCCTCCTTCCTCGGCATCGCGGGACTCGTCCTCGTCCAGGGCCCCGACATGCTCTGGTACCCGGTCGGCTACACCGCCGGCTACCTCGTGCTGCTGCTGTTCGTCGCCGCCCCGCTGCGCCGCTCCGGCGCCTACACGCTGCCCGACTTCGCCGAGGCCCGCCTCGCCTCCCCGGCCGTGCGCCGGCTCGCCGGGGCCTTCGTCGTCGGCGTCGGCTGGCTCTATCTGCTGCCCCAACTCCAGGGCGCCGGGCTGACCCTGGCCGTCCTCACCGACGCGCCCGACCCGCTCGGCGGGATCATCGTCGCCGTCGTCGTGGTCGCCACCGTCGCCGCCGGCGGCATGCGCAGCATCACCTTCGTCCAGGCCTTCCAGTACTGGCTCAAACTCACCGCCCTCCTCGTCCCCGCCCTCTTCCTCGTCCTCGCCTGGCAGGGCGACGGGGCACCCCGCCACGCCTTCGACGAACCGGCCACCTTCCGCGAGCAGCGCAGCGTCCGCATCGAGGACACCGTCGACCTCCGCATCGACCGGCCGCTGACCGCCACCGTCACCGGCACCGTCGACGGCCGCCCCCACCACGGCGTCCGCGTCGCCCTCCCGGCCGGCGTCCACCACATCGAGCGCGGCACCCGCCTCACCTTCGGCCCCGGCAGCGCCGTCCCGGTCGCCGAGGGCAGCGGCGGCGGCATGTCCGGCTCGCTCGCCGAGGGCCGCGAGGACCGCCCGCTGTACGCCACGTACGGACTGATCCTCGCCACCTTCCTCGGCACCATGGGCCTGCCGCACGTCGTCGTCCGCTTCTACACCAGCCCGCACGGCGTCGCCGCCCGCCGCACCACCGTCGCCGTCCTCGCCCTGATCGGCGGCTTCTACCTGCTGCCACCCGTCTACGGCGCCCTCGGCCGGCTCTACGCCCCCGAACTCACCATCAGCGGCGACGCCGACGCGGCCGTCCTGCTGCTGCCCGACCGGATGATCGGCGGCCTCGGCGGCGACCTGCTCGGGGCACTGGTGGCGGGCGGCGCCTTCGCCGCGTTCCTGTCCACCGCCTCCGGACTGACCATGGCCGTGGCCGGCGTCCTCACCCAGGACGTGCTGCCCTCGCGCGGCGTACGGCACTTCAGGCTCGGCACCGTCCTCGCCATGGCCGTGCCGCTGGCCGCCAGCGTGCTCGTCGGGGGACTGCCGGTGGCCGACGCGGTGGGGCTCGCCTTCGCCGTCTCCGCCTCGTCGTTCTGCCCGCTGCTCGTTCTCGGCATCTGGTGGCGCCGGCTCACCCCGCCCGGGGCCGCCGCCGGGATGCTGGTCGGCGGCGGCTCCGCGTTCGTCGCCGTCGCCGCGACCATGGCGGGCTTCCCCGGCAGGGGCCCGTTGCACTCCCTGCTCGCCTGGCCCGCCCTGTGGTCCGTCCCGCTCGGCTTCCTCACGATGATCCTGGTGTCCCTGGCCACCGCGGCCCGCGTCCCGCCCGGAACAGCCGCGATCCTGGCGCGGTTCCACCTCCCGGAGGAACTGCGGGCGGAGGCCAAGGCATGACCGGGGGAAGCCGAGGCGCGAGCGGCGCAGGACAGGACACCAACGGCGGGGGGACGGTTTGAGCGGGTTCCTCGCCGGGCTGTGCGTCGCCGTGCTGCCCCTGCTCGCCGCCGGGTTCTGGCTCGGCCGCCGCACCGCGCGGCCCGAGAGCCTGGGCGGGCTCGGCACCGCCGTCGAGCACGCCACCTTCCGGACCCTGCACACCGCCTCCCTCGCCGCGCCCCCGCTGCGCGCCGGGCTCACCGAGGAGACCGCGCGCAAGTCCGCCCGCAGACTGCGCACCCTGCTCGGCACCGACGCCCTGTGCCTCACCGACCAGAAGGAGGTGCTGGTCTGGGACGGCGTCGGCGGGCACCACCGCACCGAGATCATGGAACTGCTCGCAGGACCCCTGGAGACCGGACGCGGCGAGGCGTTCCGGCTGAGCTGCGCGACCCCCGACTGCCCGGTCCGCTGGGCCGTGGTCGCCCCGCTCACGGTGGACGACCGGGTGCACGGCGCCCTCGTCGCCTGCGCCCCGCGCGAGTCCGCCGTGCTGGTCCGCGCGGCCGGCGAGGTGGCCCGCTGGGTGAGCGTCCAACTGGAGCTGACCGACCTCGACCGGTCCCGCACCAGGCTGATCGAGGCGGAGATCAAGGCCCTGCGCGCCCAGATCTCCCCGCACTTCATCTTCAACTCGCTCGCGGTGATCGCCAGCTTCGTGCGCACCGACCCCGAGCGCGCCCGTGAACTCCTCCTGGAGTTCGCCGACTTCACCCGCTACTCGTTCCGCAGGCACGGCGACTTCACCACCCTGGCCGACGAACTCCACGCCATCGACCACTATCTGGCCCTCGTGCGCGCCCGCTTCGGCGAGCGCCTGGCCGTCACCCTCCAGATCGCCCCCGAGGTGCTGCCGGTCGCCCTGCCCTTCCTGTGCCTCCAGCCCCTCGTGGAGAACGCCGTCAAGCACGGCCTGGAGGGCAAGTCCGGTGCCTGCCACATCCAGATCACCGCACAGGACGCGGGCGCCGAGGCCCTGGTTGTCATCGAGGACGACGGCGCCGGCATGGACCCCGAGCAGCTGCGCCGCATCCTCGCGGGCGGCACCAGTCCCTCCGGCGGCATCGGCCTGTCCAACGTGGACGACCGGCTCCGCCAGGTCTACGGCGACGACCACGGCCTCGTGATCGAGACCGCCGTGGGGGCGGGCATGAAGATCACCGCCCGGCTGCCGAAGTACCAGCCGGGCGTGCACTCGGCCGGGCGCCTCACGACCGGGTGAGCGTCACGGGTTCTGGGTGACCACCATGGCGAGCGTGAGCAGCCCCAGGACGACCCAGCCGAACCACAGCCAGCCGTTGCTGCCGAGCGCCACCGTGTACGCCGTCACCACGACGAGTCCGCCGACGGTGAGCACCCCCATGGCCTTCGTGGAACCGTTCGTGGAACCGGGCATCGCGACACCCTCCTCATGGTTCGTCCCTCACCATGGTGCCCTGTCGCGTCCCGGAACGGCAGTCGCGGGAGGGCGGACGGCTCCCCGGGGTCACGGACGGCCCCCCGGGGTGTCCGGCGCCCGGTCAGCCCTCGCGGGCGTTCAGCGAGGCCAGATAGGCGTTGTACGCCGCCAGCTCCTTGTCGCCGTCCCGGTCGGCGGCCCGGTCCGTGCGGCGGGCCTGGCGCTGCTCGGAGCCGTACCACTGGAACAGCAGGGCGATCAGCACCAGCACGGAGGGGATCTCGCTGAACGCCCAGGCGATGCCGCCCGCCGCGTTCTGGTCCGCGAGCGCGTCGATGCCCAGCGAGGCCGGCGGGTGTGCGAACGTCCCGACCATCGGCGAGGACCCCATCATCAGCGCGATGCCGAAGAACGCGTGGAACGGCATGCCCGCGAACAGTTCCAGCATCCGCATCAGATGGCCCGGCCGGTGCGGGCCCGGGTCCACGCCGATGATCGGCCAGAAGAACACCACGCCCACGGCGAGGAAGTGCACCATCATCGCCACATGCCCGGTCCTGGAGCCCATGAGGAAGTCGAACAGCGGGGTGAAGTACAGCGCGTACAGGCTCGCCACGAACATCGGGATCGTGAACGCCGGGTGCGTGATCACCCGCATGTAGCGGCTGTGCAGCAGCATCAGCAGCAGTTCGCGGGGTCCCTTGCGGCCCCTCGGGGCCGTCGGCAGCGCCCGCAGCGCCAGGGTCACCGGGGCGCCGAGCAGGAGCAGGATGGGCGACAGCATGCTGATCACCATGTGCTGCACCATGTGCACGCTGAACATGACCATGCCGTAGTCGTTCAGCCGGGTGCACATCACCAGCCCGATGGTCAGCACGCCCACGACGTACGACACGGTCCGCGCCACCGGCCACGCGTCACCGCGCCGCCGCAGCCGCACGACGCCCCACCCGTACAGCGCGAGCCCCAGCAGGCAGGCGACGAGGAAGAACGGATCCGCCGACCACTGGAGCCCCCGCCCGAGCGTGAAGGGCGCCAGATCCATGGTCGAACCATGCCCGCCGTGATCCATTCCGCAGGCTCCTGTTTCGTGGGGGTAACGCGCTTTCTGTCCCCACACAGACTAGAACCGCCCCGGCCCGCTCCTGCGACCGGGGTCGGTGTCAGCGCCCCGAAAGGGCCCCTACGGCAGGGCCTCCTACAGCACGCACTCCGCCTCGGCGTACCGCTCCGCGGGCACCGTCTTCAGCGTCTCCACGGCCTCCGCGAGGGACACCATCACTATGTCGGTCCCCCGCAGCGCGGTCATCATCCCGAACTCCCCGCGGTGCACCGCCTCCACCGCGTGCCACCCGAACCGCGTGGCCAGCACCCGGTCGTACGCCGTGGGCGTCCCGCCCCGCTGCACATGCCCGAGGATCACCGGCCGCGCCTCCTTGCCGAGCCGCTCCTCCAGCTCGATGGAGAGCTGCCGGGCGATCCCCGCGAAGCGCTCGTGGCCGTAGACGTCCTTGCCGCCCTCGTCGAACGTCATGGACCCCGGCCGCGGCTTCGCGCCCTCCGCGGCGACGACGATCGCGAACCGCTTGCCCGCCTCGAAGCGCTCGCCGACCCGGGCCGCCAGCTCGTCGATGTCGAAGGGCCGCTCCGGCACGACGATGGCGTGCGCGCCGGCCGCCATGCCGGAGTGCAGCGCGATCCAGCCGGTGTGGCGGCCCATGACCTCCACGATCAGCACCCGCTGGTGGGACTCGGCGGTGGTCTTGAGCCGGTCGAGGGCGTCGGTGGCGACACCGACGGCCGTGTCGAAGCCGAAGGTGACGTCCGTGACGGCGATGTCGTTGTCGATCGTCTTCGGCACGCCCACGATCGGCAGGCCGCCGTCCGACAGCAGCCGGGCCGCCTTCAGGGTGCCCTCGCCGCCGATCGGGATGATCGCGTCGAGCCCCAGCTCCTCGACGTGGCCCAGGGCGCGCTCCACGCCGTCCCGCAGGTGCTCGGGACGCACCCGGGAGGAGCCGAGGATGGTGCCGCCGCGGGCCAGGATGCCGCTCACGGCGTCGAGGTCGAGTTTGAGGTAGTCGCACTCCAGGAGGCCCTTCCAGCCGTCCCGGAAGCCGATGACCTCGTCGCCGTGGTCGACGACGGCGCGGTGCACGACGGACCGGATGACGGCATTCAGACCGGGGCAGTCGCCGCCGGACGTGAGGACACCAATGCGCATAGCCCGAATACCTTCTCGACGTGGGCCGGGGGCCGGACCTCTTCGTCCGGCTTGATCCCGGCCAGCCTACCGGCGTCAGGGGGTCCTTCCGCAGCAGGCGTCCGCCTGCTGGACCAGCCCGCACATGTGAGCGGACAGGCTGTCAGGCGGGCCCGTGGACGACCGTGCCGGAGCACGCTTGGAGGCGGCTTCGGCGCCGCTGGACGGCGGCTCTACGCGGGCTGCTGCGCGGCGGCGATGCGCTCGCCCCGCAGCGCCTCGTACCAGCGGTCGTCGATCGGCGGCAGGGCTTTGACGTCCAGCGCCAGCTTCAGCAGTAGATCGGCGATCAGCGGGTTGCGGGCGAGCACCGGCCCGTGCATGTACGTGCCGAAGACGGTGTCGTTGTACGCGCCCTCCGTGCCGTCCCCGGTGCCGTTGCCGCGGCCCAGCTGGACCTTCGCGAACGGGCGTGCCGTCGGGCCCAGCTGGGTGACGCCCTGGTGGTTCTCGAAGCCGGTCAGCTGGGGCAGGCCCAGACGGGGGTCGATGTCGCCGAGGACGTCGCCGACGCACCGCTCGCCCGTGCCGCGCACCGTCGTCACGTCGAGCAGGCCGAGGCCCGGCTCGCGCTGCCCGAGGTCGTTGACGAACTCGTGGCCGAGGATCTGGTAGCCCGCGCACACGGAGAAGACGATCGCGCCGTTCTCCACGGCCCGGTAGAGGTGGCCGTCCCGGCGTAGCCGCTCGGCCGCGAGCCGCTGCGGACGGTCCTCGCCGCCGCCGATCAGGTAGATGTCGCCGGAGGTCGGGATCGGCTGGTCGCTGCGCACGTCCAGCCGGGCCACGTCCAGACCGCGCTGCCGCGCCCGGCGCTCCACCACGAGGGCGTTGCCCTGGTCGCCGTAGGTGCTCAGCAGGTCGGGGTAGATCCACACCAGCCGCAGTTGGTTGTCGCTCATGAAGTGATCGTCCTTCGGGGTCAGTTGCCGACGCGGCGGCGCAGGTCCTGGAACGCGGTGTAGTTCGCGATGACCTCGATGCGGCCGGGCGGTGCCTGCTGCACGGCCTCGTCGAGGCTGTCGCAGACCTCGAAGTGCTGGTTCGCGACCTCGAGACGCACCGCGAGGTCCAGCTTCCGGTCACCGAGAACGAAGATCGGGTGGCCGGTCAGCCGGGTGTAGTCGACGTCCCACAGCCAGGAGGTGTCGGTGCCGTCGGCGCCGCGGGCGTTCACGGAGAGGATGACCGGGGTGGGCGGCGGGTCGATCAGGGAGAAGGTCTCCAGCCAGCCCGCGGGGTTCTTCGCCAGCAGCAGGCGCAGGTCGCGGCCCTGGAACTGGACGACGTCGTAGCGGCCGGCGACGGCCTGCACCTGGTACATGCGCTCCAGGGCGACCTGCGGCGGCACCCCGAAGACGGCGGCGACGGCGGCGGAGCTCGCGGCGTTGGCCTTGTTGGCGCGGCCGGGCAGCTGGAGGTGGATCGGCCAGGCGGAGCCGTGCGGGTCGATGACGTGGTCGCCGGACAGGGCCCAGCTCGGCGTGGGCCGGCGGAAACCGCACTCGCCGCAGAACCAGTCGTCGCCGGGGCGCTGCATCACACCGCCGCAGGACGGGCAGGACCAGGCGTCGTCCTTCCACATCTGACCCGCGGCGACCCAGACGACGTTGGGGGAGGAGGAGGCGGCCCACACCACCAGCGGGTCGTCGCAGTTGGCGACGACCACGGCCTTGGAGCCGGCCAGGCCCTCGCGCCAGTTCTCGGCGAGCATCCGGGTCTCGGCGGCGCGGTCGAGCTGGTCGCGGGAGAGGTTGAGCAGCGCGATGCACTTGGGCGCGGTGTCCCGGGCGACCCCGGCGAGGTATTTCTCGTCGACCTCGATGACACCGAACTTGGCGTCCGAGCCGCCCGCGAGCGCCGAGGTGATGCCGGCCGGCATGTTGGCGCCTAGCGCGTTCGACACGACGGGGCCCGCGGCGCGCAGCGCCTCGGCGATGAGCCGGGTGGTCGTGGTCTTGCCGTTGGTCGCCGAGACCAGCGTCACGTCCAGGTGCTGGGCGAGGCGGGCGAGCAGGTCGGGGTCGAGTCTGAGGGCCACCTTGCCGCCGATCACCGATCCGCTGCCGCGTCCCGCCGCACGTGACGCAGCCGCGACCGCCTTGCCCGCGGTCACGGCCAGCTTGGCCCGTGGCGTGAGCGGGTCCGAGTTGCCTGCCATCAGTTCTCGATCCTCCTTGCGAACGCGCCGCGCCCGAACCGTCCGGCAACGTAATGTGAACCTCAGCCTATCCAGATCCATTCGCACACCCGAATCCCGGCCCACGGCTGCGCGGCGGTGGTGGGCCGAGGGAACCGTACCCTTGCGGCCATGCGACACGGTTCGATTCCGGGCGCCCGCGGGCGGGTCCGGCCCCTCACCCTGCTCGGCGACGCGTCCCTGCGCGAGCGATGCGCCGACGTGACCGACTTCGGCCCCGCACTGGCGGAGCTCGTGGAGGACCTGTTCGCCACGATGTACGCGGCCCGGGGCGTGGGCCTGGCGGCCAATCAGATCGGCGTGCCGCTGCGGGTGTTCGTCTACGACTGCCCCGACGACGAGGACGTGCGCCGGCTGGGCCACGTGGTGAACCCGCGGCTGGTGGAGGCGGACGGCGTGGTGGTCCGCGGCCCGGAGGGCTGTCTCTCCCTGCCGGGCCTGGAGGCGGGCACGGAACGGTACGACCACACGGTGATCGAGGGCCGCACGGTCACCGGCGACCCCGTCACGGTCCACGGCACGGGCTTCTTCGCCCGCTGCCTCCAGCACGAGTACGACCACGTCGAGGGCCTGCTGTACGTGGACCGCGTCACGGGGTGGCGTCGACGCAGGGTGATGCGGCAGGCCGCGCGAGCGCCGTGGGCGTGACGGTTCGTGCGCGGCCGCGCCCCCGGGCCGGCTTCACGGCCCTTCAGAAACCGGGGCCCCCGACCCGGTCGCCCGCCGCGGCAAGGCGGCCCCACAGCAGATCCGCCAGACTCTTCACCAGTTCCGCACGTGGGCAGGGCCGTTCGCCGAGCCACCAGTCGCCCGCCGCGTGCATCATGCCGACGATCCCGTGGCCCCACACCCGCGCGAGCTGCTGGCTGCCGGGCCCGAGGTCCAGCCGGTCCTCGATGACCTGGGCCAGTTCCTCGCCCATCCGGCGCAGCAGGGGCGCGCTGTGCTTGCCGACGTCGAACTCCTGGTCGCTCTGCGAGCCCTCCGCCGGATGCATCAGGAAGCGGTACACCTGTGGACGTGCCTCGATGGCGGCCAGATAGGTGTCGAGGGTGGACTCGACGCGTTCCCGTCGTTCGGCCGGGGCGTCCAGTGCCGCCCGCAGCGAGTCGAGGAGCGCGTCCGTGTGCCGCTTGGCCAGGGCGGCGTACAGACCGCCCTTGTCGCCGAAGTGGCGGTAGAGGATGGGCTTCGTGATGCCCGCCTCCGCGGCGATCGCGTTCATCGACGCCTTCGGGCCGTCACGCAGCACCACTCTGTCCGCGGCCTCCAGCAGCTCGCGCCGTCGGCGGTCGGCGGACCGCTGCTGATCGGTCCGCTGCGTGGTGTCCATGTGATCTCCCCACCCGTGCTGTTTCGGTGACGCCTACGCAAAGTAACACTGACCGCGCCCCGGACATCGAACGGGATACCGACCCGACGTCGGGAGTTGACTTTTCCTACTGACTGGTAACAGACTCGGGTTACCGCAAGTAACACGTACGTGCCGCGCTGGAGGGGACATGGCCGAGTTCACCATGGAGCTCAACGACGAACAGAAGGAGGTCAGGGACTGGCTGCACGGCTTCGCCGCCGACGTGATCCGCCCCGCGGCCGCCGAATGGGACGAGCGTGAGGAGACTCCCTGGCCGGTCATCCAGGAGGCGGCCAAGCTCGGCATCTACTCGCTCGACTTCTACGCCCAGCAGTACTTCGACCCCACCGGCCTCGGCATCCCCATGACCATGGAGGAGCTGTTCTGGGGCGACGCGGGCATCGCGCTGTCCATCGTCGGCACCGGCCTCGCCGCCGTGGGCGTCCTCGCCAACGGCACCGAGGAGCAGATCGGCACCTGGATCCCCCAGATGTACGGCGACGCGAACGACGTCAAGGTCGCCGCCTTCTGCTCCTCCGAGCCCGACGCCGGCTCCGACGTCTCCTCCATGCGCACCCGCGCCGTGTACGACGAGGCCAAGGACGAGTGGGTGATCGACGGCACCAAGACCTGGGCGACCAACGGCGGCATCGCGGGCGTCCACGTGGTCGTCGCCGTGGTGGACCCGGAGCTGGGCTCCAAGGGCCACGCCTCCTTCATCGTCCCGCCGGGCACCCGGGGCCTGTCCCAGGGGCAGAAGTTCAAGAAGCACGGCATCCGCGCCTCGCACACCGCCGAGGTCGTCCTCGACGACGTGCGGGTCCCCGGCTCCTGTCTGCTCGGCGGCAAGGAGAAGCTCGACCAGCGCCTCGCCCGCGCCCGGGAGAAGGCGAGGGCGGGCGACGAGCGGGTGAAGAACGCGGCGATGGCGACCTTCGAGGCGAGCCGCCCCGCGGTCGGCGCCATGGCGGTGGGCACGGCCCGGGCCGCCTACGAGGTCGCCCTCGACTACGCCACGACCCGCGAGCAGTTCGGGCGGCCCATCGTCGACAACCAGGGCGTCGCCTTCCAGCTCGCCGACATGCGCACGGCCGTCGACGCGGCGCGGCTGCTGGTGTGGCGGGCGTCGTGGATGGCGGTCAACGGCAGGCCGTTCACCGCGGCCGAGGGGTCCATGTCCAAGCTGTTCGCCAGTGAGACCGCCAAGCAGGTGACCGCGCAGGCCATCCAGATCCTGGGCGGCAACGGGTACACGCGGGAGTACCCGGTCGAGCGGATGCACCGGGACGCCGCGATCTACACGATCTTCGAGGGCACCAGTGAGATTCAGCGGTTGGTGATCGCCCGCACGCTGACGGGGGTGCCGATCCGGTAGCGCCGTTCGGGGCGCGGGTGCGTCGCGGTCTGCCGTCCGCGTGTTGGCCGGTCGCGCAGTTCCTCGCGCCCCTGGGAGATCACCTGTGCCTGAGTGGAGTCAGTTGCCGGATGTCATATTTCTCCCTCAGGGCCTCGATGGCCTCCTGGTCGGGCGGACCACCGTCCCGGAGGATCTCCAGGAGTTCCTCGAAGTAGCGTTCGTGGTCGGGGGGCGGGGACGCCTGGAAGAACATGCGTGCCGGGGCGTCCGTCGGGTTCGCGAAGGCGTGGGGGCAGCCGGGGGGTACGACGATCAGGGTGCCCGGTGTCGCCCGTACCACCCTGTTGCCCGAACTCGACTCCCAGCACTGCCAGTTGTCGGGGGTGCGGATGCGCGGCTCGAAGGCGAGCACGTCCAGCTCGCCGTCGAGCACGTAGAACAGCTCCTCGCTGCGCGTGTGCACATGGGCGCCGACGTCGAAGCCCGGCGGGACCTCCACCTCGAAGGTGGAGGCCGTCCGCGAGTGCGCGCCGGTGACCTTGAACGTCACGCGCTGGGCGGGAGTCTGCACCACCCGGCCGTGGCCGGGCGGTACGAGCAGGCCCTCCGTCGCCGTCATCGTGGCCTCACCACGTCACCGGCAGGGCCTCGGGTCCCCGGATCAAGGCGCCCTTGCGGAAGGGCACCTGATCCGGGGACACGGCGAGCCGCAGGCCCGGCACCCGGTCGAGCAGGGTGTCCACCAGCAGCTCGGACTCCAGCCGGGCCAGCATGCCGCCGGGGCAGTAGTGCGGGCCGAAGCCGAACGCCACGTGCGGGTTGGGGCTGCGGTCGAGGTCGATCGTCTCCGGGTCGGGGAAGACGTCCGGATCGCGGTTGGCGGCCAGGTACGACACGTAGACCGAGTCTCCCGCGCGGATCCGCACGCCCCGGATCTCCACGTCCTCCAGGGCGATCCGGGAGAGGCCGACCGCGTTGCGGTGCGGGATGTAGCGCAGCAGCTCGTCGATGGCCCGCGGTCTGATCCCCGGTTCCGTGCGCAGCCGTTGGACCAGGTCAGGGCGGGTCAGCAGCAGGTAGAACAGCTGCCCGCTGTTGTTGGTGACCGCCTCGCCGCCGATCTGGAGGAGCACGGCCAGGCCGACGGCCTCCTCCGGCGTGACCTCGCCGCGGCCCACGGCGGCCCCGAGCAGCGAGGCGACGTCCTCGCCCGTGGCGCCCTCGCGCAGGGCGATCAGATCGGAGAAGTAGGCGCCCATCTCGTGCTTGGCCCGCTCGCTGACCTCCTTGCCGTGCGAGGACGACAGGATGAACTGGGTCCAGGTGTGCATGCGGTGCCGGTCGGCGGCCGGGACGCCCATCAGCTCGCAGATCACCGCGATGGGAAAGGGGCCGAGCAGCGCACTTGTGAGGTCGGCGGGCGGACCGTCCCGCAGGAGCCCGTCCACCAGTTCGTCCAGCATGCCGCGGGCCTTCTCGCGGACGCGCTCCACGCCCTTCGAGGTGAACGCGGCGGCGACCGAGCGGCGCAGCCGGGTGTGGTCGGGCGGGTCCAGGAAGCCGACCGCGCCGCGCTCCGGGACGAAGTGCGGGGCGAGCCGGGTGACCGGCCGGTCCATGACCGCCGCACGGCCGAACCGGGGGTCGTTGGCCACCGTGCGCACGTCGTCGTACCGGGTGACCAGCCAGGCCCAGCCCTCTCCGTTGGGCAGCTGGATGCGGGTGACCGGGCCCTCCTCCATCAGCTCGGTCAGGACCGGGTCGAAGTCCGTCCCGGCCAGGTCGAGCGCCGGCCAGTGCCGGACCGGGGGCAGGGTCTCGGTGAGCGTCCTGTCGGTCATGGTGTCGTCACCGCCCCTCGGTCCAGCTGCCGACGGTCATCTCGGCGGTGATGCCGGGACCGAACCCGGCGAGCAGCCCGCGCGCCCGGTCCTCGGCGCCGCCCTCGTCGAACAGCCGGCGCAGCGCGTCCAGGACGACGGCGCTCGCGATGTTGCCGTACTCGGTGAGCGTGGCCCGGCTGAACCGGAACGCGTGCGGCTCGACCTTCAGGAACTTGCTGAGGTCGTCGAGTATGCGGGGGCCGCCCGCGTGGATGACGTAGAAGTCCAGGTCGGCGGCGTTCCAGCCGTGCGTCCCCGCGAGTTCCTGGAGGGCCGGGGCCAGCGGCTCCATCGTGGCGGGCACCCGCTTGTCCAGCAGGAAGTGGAAGCCGGTGGCCCGGACGTCGTACGCGATCCAGTCCTCCGTCTTGGGGATCAGATACGACCCGTTGCGCTCCAGGCTCACGCCCCGGCCGCCCCGGCCGCGGACCACGGCGGCCGCGATGCCGTCGCCGAACAGGCCGTTGGACAGGAGCGAGCCGACGCCGAGGTCGGTGGGCTGGTAGCACAGCGAGCAGAACTCGCAGGCCACGATGAGGACGTTGGCCTCCGGGTAGGCCGTGCAGAAGTCGTGCGCCCGGTTGATCGCCGCACCGCCGGCCGCGCAGCCCAGCTGGGCGATGGGCAGCTGCCGGGTGGTGCTGGAGAAGTCCATCTCGTTGATCAGCCACGCGGTGAGCGAGGGCATCATGAAGCCCGTGCACGACACGTAGACGATGACATCGATGTCGGTGGTCAGGAGTTCGGCGTCGTCGAGCGCGTGCTGGATGACCGCGGGAACCCTGGCCTTGGCCTCCGACTCGTAGAGCTTGTTGCGCTCCTCGAAGCCGGGGTGCTTCAGGGTCTCCTCGATGGGCTGCACGATGTGCCGGGTGCGCACTCCGGTGTTCTCGATCAGCCGGAGGGCCAGCGGGAGCTGTGGGTGGCCCTCGTGGTGCGAGCGCGCGAGCTCCAGCGTCTCCTCCATCGTGATCACGTGCTCCGGTACGGACACCGAGGGTCTGCACAAAGTCGCCATGAGCCGTCCCTGCTTTCTGCCGTGCGGCAGGCGTGCGCCCGCCGGTCAGAAGGTGGTCCATTCAGGCTCACCCGACAGGGCGACGATCTCGCGCGGGACTACTCCGAATCGGGGACGTCACGGGCTGTGACGAGGGGGCGGAGCGGTGCCGGTGCCCTTACGGCGCACCGCTGCTGTGGGCGATGCACGCCACGTCGATGCGGTCGGCCAGCTTCGCCAGCTCGATGGTCAGCGCGGCGACCGTGTCCTCGTCGAGCCCGTCCTCTCCGGCCTCGACGAGCGACAGCCAGCGGCCTCCCACCGTGCGGAGCAGCTTGCTCACGTCGGCCGCGGCCACCCGCAAGGACCCGCGGTCGTCGACGATCAGAGGCAGAGTCACTTCGCGGTTCACACAGCGGATGGTAGTCGCGCGGTGCTCACGCGCCGTGCCACACGGTGGTGATGTTGCAGAACTCCCGGATTCCGTGCCCCGACAGCTCACGCCCGTACCCGGACCGCTTCACCCCGCCGAAGGGGAACGCCGGGTGCGAGGCCGTCATGCCGTTGAAGAACACCCCGCCCGCCTCCAGGTCCCGTGCGAACCGGTCCACCTCGGCCTCGTCCCGGGTCCACACGTTCGAACTCAGGCCGAACGGCGAGTCGTTGGCGATCAGCACCGCCTCGTCGACGTCGGCCGCCCGGTACACCGTCGCCACCGGCCCGAACGCCTCCTCGCGGTGGATCCGCATCTCGCGCGTCACGCCGGACAGGACGGTCGGCGGATAGAACCAGCCCGGCCCGTCGGGCCGTTCACCGCCGCACAGCACGGCCGCCCCGCTGCGCCGCGCGTCGTCGACCAGCTCCTCCAGGTCGGCGCGGCCCTGTTCGGTGGCGAGCGGGCCGACGTCGGTGGCCGCCAGCAGCGGGTCGCCCACCTCCAGCGCGCGCATGCCCGCGACGAACCGCTCGGCGAAGGCGTCGTGGACGTCCGTGTGCACGATGAACCGCTTGGCGGCGATGCAGGACTGACCGTTGTTCTGCACCCGCGCGGTCACCGCGACCTTCGCCGCCCGGTCCAGGTCGGCGGAGGGCATCACGATGTACGGGTCGCTGCCGCCCAGCTCCAGCACCGTCTTCTTGATCATCTCCCCGGCGACGGAGGCCACGGCCCGGCCGGCGGGCTCGCTGCCGGTGAGGGTCGCCGCCCTGACCCGCTCGTCGCGCAGGACCTCCTCGACCGCGCCCGAGCCGATCAGCAGGGTCTGGAAGCAGCCTTCCGGGAAGCCCGCCCGGTGGAAGAGGTCCTCCAGGTACAGCGCGGTCTGCGGCACGTTGGAGGCGTGCTTGAGCAGTCCGACGTTGCCCGCCATCAGGGCCGGCGCCGCGAAGCGGACCACCTGCCACAGCGGGAAGTTCCAGGGCATCACCGCGAGCACGGGCCCGAGCGGCCGGTGGCGCACGGTGACCCGGGAGGCCCCGGAGTCCCGCACGTCCGCCTCGGCGGGCTCCTCGTCGGCGAGCAGCGCCTCGGCGTGCCCGGCGTACCAGCGCATCGCCCTCGCGCACTTCGCGGCCTCGGCGCGCGCCTGCTCGATCGGCTTGCCCATCTCCGTGGTCATGACCCGGCCGATGTCGTCCCGGTCTTCGTCGAGGAGGTCGGCGGCCCGGTTCAGCAGCCGGGCGCGTTCGGCGAACGGCGTGGTCCGGTACGTGCGGAACGTCGCCTCGGCGAGCTGGAGCCGGCGCTCGATCTCCTCGTCGCCCATGGCCTCGTACGTCTTGAGCGTCTCGCCGTTCGCCGGGTTCACCGTCGCGATGGGCATGGCTGACCTCCCTGGGAGCGGGCTTGCTACGACCTTCCCGCGCGCCGCCGTCGACCGCAACGCGTGTGCGGCTGTTCAGCCGTGGTGTGCGGCCAGCCGGTCGAGGAACGCGGTCTGGGCCCTGACGATGAGTGCGGCTGCCCGGTCGAGGCCGAACCATGCCACCCGGTCCAGTTCGGGGAACTCCTGGATCCGGCCGGACCGCGGCGGCCACTCCATGCGGAAGGTGCCGGGCGTGACGTCCGCCGGATCGAGGTCGGCCTCGACCGCCCACGCGGTGACCGTCTTGCCGTTGGTCTGCGTCACCTCGCCCAGCTCCAGGGCCTCGCCGTCGGGCGGTGCCACGCCCAGCTCCTCCCGGAACTCCCGGCGGGCCGCCTCCCAGGCGGTCTCACCGGGCTCGTACTCGCCCTTGGGCACGGTCCACGCCCCGGCGTCCTTCTTCGCGAAGAAGGGGCCGCCCATGTGGCCGAGCAGCACTTCGAGCCCGTCGTCCGCGCGCCGGAACAGGAGCAGTCCCGCGCTCCTCCGCCGCGCCGTCACGCGGTCACCTCCGGGTGGGCGGCCAGCAGGGCCTCGACGGTGTCGGCCTCCTCGGGCCGCTTGTCCTCGCGGTAGCGCACGACCCGGGCGAAGCGGAGGGTGACGCCGGCCGGGTAGCGGGAGGAGCGCTGGAGTCCGTCGTACGCGATCTCGACGACGAGTTCGGGGCGGACGGTGACCACCCGGCCGTCGTCCTCGACCGCCAGTTCCCGCAGCCGTCCGGTCTGCCGGGCCAGCGTCTCGTCGGTCATGCCCTTGAAGGTCTTGCCGAGCATCGCGAAACCGCCGTCGGCGGCACGGGCGCCGAGATGGAGGTTGGAGAGCCTGCCGGTGCGGCGGCCGTGGCCCCACTCGGCGGCCAGCACGACCAGGTCCAGGGTGTGCACGGGCTTGACCTTGAGCCAGGACGCGCCGCGCCGGCCCGCGCTGTAGGGGGCGTCCAGGGCCTTGACGACCACCCCCTCGTGGCCGCGGGCGAGGGTCTGCGCGAGGAACCGTTCCGCCTCGGCGACGTCCCGCTCGCCCGCCACCAGGGTCCGGCGCACCCGCATCGGCCCGGGCACCAGCCGGGCCAGCTCCGCGTGGCGCCGCTCGAAGGGCAGGTCCAGCAGATCGCGTCCGTCGACGGAGAGCGCGTCGAAGAAGACGGGGGAGACCGGCACCTCCCGGGCGGCCCGCGCCACGTCCGTGCGCGAGCCGACCCGCCCTGCCGTCTCCTGGAACGAGCGGGGCCGGCCGGCCGCGTCGAACGAGATCACCTCGCCGTCCAGGACGAACCGCTCGCCCGCCAGCCCCAGCGCGGCGGACGTCACCTCGGGCAGCCGGCCGGTGATGTCGTCCAGGGTGCGGGTGTGGACGCGCACCGTGTCACCGTCGCGGTGCACCTGGACGCGGATGCCGTCCAGCTTCTCCTCGACCGCGCAGGCGCCGAGCCGGGCGACCGCCTCCGCGACGGAGGAGGCGGTGCGCGCCAGCATCGGCTGGACCGGGCGGCCGACGGTGAGCCGGAACCGGACGAGCGCCCCGGGCCCTTCCGCCAGCAACGCCTCGGCCACCGCCGTCGTCGAACCGGCCAGCATCACCGCCCGCCGGACGTCCGCCGCGTCCGCGCCGGTGGCCAGGGCCAGGCCCTCCACGGCGACCGCGTCCAGGGCGCCCTGGCGGACCTCGCCGGTGAGCAGCCCGAACAGGAACCGCTGTTCGTCCTCGGTGGCCGCGCCCATCAGCTCGCCCACCAGCCGGGCCCGTTCCGCCTGGGAGCCGGGGCCCGAGACCTTGCCGAGGGCCGAGAGCAGGGCGTCCGTCCCGCGCACCGTGAGCGACGGCCGCGGCGCGGGCGGGACCCCTCTGCCCAGCACCTTCCAGCCGATGCCGAGCCGGCCCTGCGGCAGCCGCCCGGCCAGGTAGGGGATGACGACGGGCACGTCGTCCGGCTCCGTCTCGCGGAACAGCTCGGCGAGCAGCGCCGTCTTGCGGGAACGGGCCGTGGTGGCCGCGACCTCCCGGGACACCTCGGCGAGCCGGCTCAGCAGCATGCAGCCATGGTGCACCGCGCCCGCGGCTACGACACCCGCACGGCCGCGTCGAGATCGACGAACAGGAGTTCGCCGTTGATCGCGGCCCCGGCGCGGTAGCCCCGGCTCGCCGCGTTGACCACCTGCTCGGCGAAGCCGCTCGCGTTGCCCGCCGCCCACAGGCCGGGCACGCTCGTCAGCCCCCGTTCGTCGGTCACCGGGTAGGTGCCGAAGGGGGTCTCGCGCATCTCGGCGCCCAGGCGGGTCAGCAGGTCGGTGCGGGGCAGCGGGCGCGGCGCGACGAACAGCACCTCCCGCGCGTGGACCGTGCCGTCCGCCAGCCGCACCCCGGTCAGCCGGTCGCCCCCGGTCTCCAGACCCGCGACCCGTCCCGGTACGACACGGACGCCCGCCGCCGCCAGCCGGCGCAGGTCGTCGTCGGCGAGGTCGGCCTCGGCGACCTCGTGCAGGAACAGGGTCACGTCCTTGGACCACTGGGTCACCATCAGCGCCTGGTGCGCGCTCGCCACGGTGCCGGCGAGCACGCCGAACGCCCGGTCGCGCACCTCCCAGCCGTGGCAGTACGGGCAGTGCAGCACGTCCCGCCCGAAGCGTTCGGCGACGCCCGGCACGGCGGGCAGCTCGTCCTCCAGGCCGGTCGCGACGACCAGGTGCCGGGCGCGCACGGTCCGCCCGCTCTCCAGCGTCACCGCGAAGTCCGTGTCCCGGGCCGCGTCCACCGCCCGGTCCCGGACCAGTTCCACGCCGTAGCGCGCGATCTCCTCGCGTCCGGCGGCGAGGAACTCGGCGGGCGGCATGCCGTCCCGTGTCAGATAGCCCTGAAGACGCGCGGCCGGTGCGTTGCGCGGCTCGCCCGCGTCGACGACCAGGGTGCGGCGCCGGGCGCGGCCCAGCACCAGCGCGGCCGACAGTCCCGCCGCGCCGCCCCCGACGACGACGGCCTCGTGGTTTCCGCTGTTCTCGGTCATGGTGACCACCTCCGGGGGAGACGGTCGCCCGGGACGGTCGGGATTGACAAGTGCGTTTGCCGAACCTGCAATATCGGTCATGACCACCGACGACGTGCTCGCGGGTGTCGGCCCGCGGCTGAGACGTATCCGCAAGGACCGGGAGGTGACGCTCGCCGGACTGTCCGAGGCGACCGGCATCTCCGTCAGCACCCTCTCCCGCCTGGAGTCCGGGCTGCGCAGGCCGAGCCTGGAACTGCTGCTGCCGATCGCCCGAGCCCACCAGGTGCCCCTGGACGAACTCGTCGGGGCGCCGCCGGTCGGCGACCCCCGGGTGCGGTCCCGGCCGATCGTGCGGCACGGGCGCACCTATCTGCCGCTGACCCGCCAGCCCGGTGGACTCCAGGCGTTCAAGGTGCTGGAACCCCGGCGCGCCGAGGAGCCGGAGCCGCGTGTGCACGAGGGGTACGAGTGGTTGTACGTGCTGTCCGGGAAGCTGCGGCTGGTGCTCGGGGAGCACGACGTGGTGCTGGTGGCGGGGGAGGCCGCCGAGTTCGACACCCGGGTGCCGCACTGGTTCGGCTCGACGGGCGAGGGCCCGGCGGAGTTCCTGAGCCTGTTCGGGCCGCAGGGCGAGCGGATGCACGTGCGGGCCAGGCCCAGCAGGGACTGACGGTTCCCTGATCGGCAAGCGACCGCTTAGTATGCGGTTCGACCCCGGTCAGACGAAGCAGTCCCGTGGAGGCACCGCATGCAGGCATGGCACGTGCACGAGAACGGCGAGCCGAGCGAGGTGATGCGGCTCCAGGACGTCGAGCGCCCCTCACCCGGCGAGGGCCAGGTGCTGCTGCGGGTGCGGGCCGCCAACGTCAACTTCCCGGACGTGCTGATGTGCCGGGGCCAGTACCAGGTCCGCCCGCCGCTGCCCTTCACCCCGGGCGTGGAGATCTGCGGCGAGACCGAGGACGGCCGGCGCGTGATCGCCAACCCCGCGCTGCCGTACGGCGGCTTCGCCGAGTACGCGGTCGCCGACGCGGCCGGCCTGCTGCCCGCCCCCGAGACCCTGGACGACGCCGAGGCCGCCGCGCTGCACATCGGCTACCAGACCGGCTGGTTCGGGCTGCACCGCCGGGCCCGGCTGGAGGCCGGCGAGACCCTGCTCGTGCACGCCGCCGCCGGCGGGGTCGGCAGCGCGGCCGTCCAGCTCGGCAAGGCGGCCGGGGCCAGGGTGATCGGCGTCGTGGGCGGCGCCGGGAAGGCCGCCGTCGCCCGCGAGGCGGGCTGCGACGTGGTCATCGACCGACGGGCCGAGGACGTCGTCGCGGCCGTCAAGGAGGCCACCGGCGGGCGAGGCGTCGACGTGGTCTACGACCCGGTCGGCGGCGACGCCTACACCCAGTCCACCAAGGTCGTCGCCTTCGAGGGCCGGATCGTGGTCGTCGGCTTCGCCGGCGGCACGATCCCCAGCCCGGTGCTGAGCCACGCACTTGTGAAGAACTACTCGATCCTCGGCCTGCACTGGGGTCTCTACAACACCCGGAACCCCAAGCTGGTCCAGCACTGCCACGAACAGCTCACCGGACTCGCCGCCCGCGGCGCGATCAAGCCGCTGGTGAGCGAGCGCGTCCCGCTGGAAGGGGCCGCGGCGGCCGTGCAGCGGGTCGGCGACGGTCTGACCACCGGCCGGATCGCCGTCCTGCCGAACGGAGCCGCAGCGTGACCGACGCCGACGAACTCAAGCGCCGCACAGCCGAGTTGCTGGCGGCCCATCCGCCGGCCGACACCGACCGGACGGACTTCCTCAGAGCCCGCTTCGACGCCGGACTGGCCTGGGTGCACTACCCGGAGGGGCTCGGCGGACTCGGCGCCCCGCGCTCCCTCCAGGCCGTCGTGGACGCCGAGCTGGAAGCCGCGGGAGCGCCCGACAACGACCCGCGGCGCATCGGCATCGGCCTCGGCATGGCCGCGCCGACGATCCTCCAGTACGGCACCGAGGAGCAGAAGCGCCGCTTCCTGCGCCCCCTGTGGACCGGCGAGGAGGTCTGGTGCCAGCTGTTCAGCGAGCCCGGCGCCGGCTCCGACCTGGCCGCCCTCGGCACCCGCGCCGTCCGGGAGGGCGAGGACTGGGTGGTCGACGGGCAGAAGGTGTGGACCTCCAGCGCCCATCTCGCCCGCTGGGCCATCCTCATCGCCCGCACCGACCCGGACGTGCCCAAGCACCGGGGCATCACCTACTTCGTCTGCGACATGACCGACCCGGGCGTCGAGGTGCGGCCGCTGCGCCAGATCACCGGCGAGGCCGAGTTCAACGAGGTCTTCCTCACCGGTGTCCGCGTCCCCGACTCCCGCCGCCTCGGCGGGACCGGCGACGGCTGGCGGGTCGCCCGGACCACGCTGATGAACGAACGCGTCTCCATCGGCGGCATGCGGCAGCCCCGCGAGGGCGGCATGATCGGCCCCGTCGCGCGGACCTGGCGCGAGCGCCCCGAACTGCGCACCCACGACCTGCACCAGCGGCTGCTGACCCTGTGGGTGGAGTCCGAGGTCTCCCGCCTCACCGCCGAACGGCTGCGCCAGCAGCTCGTGGCGGGACAGCCCGGTCCCGAGGGCTCCGGCATGAAACTCGCCTTCGCCCGCCTCAACCAGGAGATCAGCGGCCTGGAGGTCGAACTCCTCGGCGAGGAGGGCCTGTTGTACGACGACTGGACCATGCGCCGCCCCGAACTGGTCGACTTCACCGGACGCGAGGCCGGCTACCGCTATCTGCGTGCCAAGGGCAACAGCATCGAGGGCGGCACCAGCGAGGTCCTGCTCAACATCGTCGCCGAACGCGTCCTCGGCCTGCCCGCCGAACCGCGCACCGACAAGGACGCCGCCTGGAAGGACCTCGCCCGATGACCGATCTTCTCTACGCGGAGGAGGAAGAGGACCTCCGCTCCGCCGTCCGCGACCTGCTCACCGACCGCTGCGCCCCGGCCGAGGTGATCGCCCGCACCGAGACGGACACACCGCACGACCTGGCCCTGTGGAAGGCGCTCGCCGACGGCATGGGCCTCGCCGGTCTGCTGGTGCCCGAGGAGTTCGGCGGCCAGGGCGCCTCCCACCGCGAAGCCGCCGTCGTCCTGGAGGAGCTGGGGCGGGCGGTCGCGCCCGTGCCGTACCTGACGAGCGCCGTCGTCGCCACCGAGGCACTGCTGGAGTGCGGTGCCGCCGAACTGCTCGGCCGGCTCGCGTCCGCGACGGCGATCGGGGTGCTCGCGGTCGGCCTGCACACCGCCCCCGGCGGCCCGTTGCGCACGGTGCGTGTCGAAGGCGGCGCCCTGCACGGCGAGTTGACCGGCATAGCGGACGCCGCCGTCGCCGACGTGCTGCTGGTCCCGGCCGACGACGGCGGCCTGTACGCGGTCGACGCCGGCGCGGTCACCGTCACCCCGCAGGTCTCCCTCGACCTCACCCGGCCGCTCGCCACCGTCACCCTCGACGCCGCTCCGGGACACCGCCTCGGCGCGGCCGCACCCGCCGTACGGCGTGCCCTGCGCGCCGGGGCCGGACTGCTCGCCTCCGAGCAACTCGGGGTCGCCGACCGGTCGTTGGCCGAGACGGTCCGGTACCTGAAGGAGCGGAGGCAGTTCAACCGGCCGGTCGGCGGCTTCCAGGCGCTCAAGCACCGGCTCGCCCAGCTCTGGCTGGAGGTCGTCAACCTCCGCGCCGCGGCCCGCGCCGCCGCCGACGCGCTCGCCACCGGCGACGACACCGACGTCACCGTGGCCGTCGCCCAGGCGTACGCCGCCCCCGTCGCCGTGCACGCCGCCGAGGAGGCCCTGCAACTGCACGGCGGCATCGGCATGACCTGGGAGCACCCCGCCCACCTGTACCTCAAGCGGGCCAAGGCCGACTCGATCGCCCACGGCACGGCCGGCGCCCACCGCGCGGAACTGGCCGAACTCGTCGACCTGCGCGCCCCCTGAGCCACCGGTCCGGCATCCGGCGCGAAGCCCGTCCCACCCGGGGCGGGCTTCTCCGCGTCCCCGCCCGCACGAGGTGAACTCCCGACGGCGGTCCGGCCAACTCACCGCGGCCCGGGGCCACTCGGCGCCGCGGCACCCGCATACTCCCTTCGGTCCCGTACGGCCTCACAAGGGAGGAAGAGCATGGCCCGCACCACCCGTCGCAGAGCCCTCACCACCCTCGGCGCCGCCCTCGCCGGAGCGGTCGCCCTGCCCGCCGCACCGTCCTGGGCGAGCGGCGGCCACCAGCGCCCGCGCCCGCTGTGGCGCGCCCACGCCCACAACGACTACGACCACCCGCGCCCCCTGTTCGACGCCCTCGACCACCGCTTCGGCAGCGTCGAGGCGGACATCTTCCTCGTCGGCGACCAACTCCTCGTCGCCCACGACGCCACCGACCTCGACCCCGCCCGCACCCTGGAGTCTCTGTACCTCGACCCGCTTGCCGACCGGGTCCGGGCCGGCCACGGCTCGGTGTATCGGGGGTGGCGCAGGCCCCTGCAACTCCTCGTCGACATCAAGACCGAGGGCGCCTCGACGTACCTCGAACTCGACCGCCATCTGCGGCGCCACCCGCACCTGTTCACGACCTGCGCGCACGGCCGGGTGCGCCAGGGGCCGGTCACGGTGGTCGTCTCCGGCGACCGTGCCGCCCGCGTCCCCATGGAGGCGCAGCCCGTCCGCCACGCCTTCTACGACGGCCGTCTCGGTGACCTCGGCACCTCGGCGCGCGCCTCGTTCCTCCCGCTGATCAGCGACAACTGGACGACCAACTTCACCTGGACGGGCGACGGACCCTTCCCCGAGGCCGAGCGGCGCAAGCTGCGCGACATCGTCGCGACCGCGCACGCCCACGGGCAGCAGGTCCGGCTGTGGGCCACCCCGGACACACCGGGCCCGGCCCGGGACGCCCTGTGGTCGCAACTCCTCGCCGCCGGTGTCGACTACCTCAACACCGACGACCTCGCGGGCCTCGAAGCGTTCCTGGACGCCCGCCCGGTCGGCTGACCCTCCGCGAACACCACTCGATCGGGGGACACGTCTGTCGCCCGGACGAACCCTCCGCTACGCCACACTTGCGGCCGAACGCCGCGAAATGGGCGTAGCGGAGGAGGTTCGCGATGGCCGTTTCCATCTCAGTGGTGCTGCTGCTCCTGATCATTGCCGTGATCTTCATGCGCAACGGAGCGCTGAAGATCTCCCACGCCTTGGTCTGCATGATGCTCGGCTTCTACCTGGCCGGCACGAGCATGGCCCCCACCATCCACAGCGGGCTCACCGCGACCGCGGACCTCGTCAGCAGCCTGCGGCCCTGAACCGGCGCCCCGCGAGCCCCGGTTCAGCGCCCCGGGCCGACCCCGGTTCAGCGCCCCGAGAACACCCCGATGCCCTCGGGCACCGGGCGCTCGGCGTCACCGCTCGGGTGGTTGCGCACGGTCACCGCGCTCGCGCCGGGCTTCCGGGCGACCAGCGTCGTCGAACCGCCGCCGTCCAGGCTGAAGGCGTCCCGCGAGCCCAACGTCCGCATCTCGGCGGCGACTTCGGCGATGGTCAGCCCGGTGCGGTGGGCGGGGGCGCCGTCCACGGCGAGCAGCACCAGACGCCGTCCGCCGTCCGCGATCCCCACGGCGGTGCGCACGGCCGCGGTGTTCGCGTCCAGGCCCGGCAGCGGCTCACCGCCGCGCAGCACCGGGTAGCCGCCGAGGGCGAAGCGGTAGGGGACGCGCGAGGAGGCCGCCACCAGCCGGTGCCGTACCGTGACCCGCTCGCCCACGGACAGCTTCCGCAGCTGCCGCGCGCCCTCCTCCCGGCCCACCAGGACCGTGCTGCCGGCCGCGACGGGACCGCTGCCGGGGGCGCCGGAGACGGCGGCGACCCGGCCGCCGCGGACCGTCACCTCGTAGGTGTCCGTGCTGCACGGGGCCGCACGGTCGGTGTCCGTGCCGCAGGTCGCGCGCAGCCGGGAGACCGCGCCCCAGGCGGGGGTGAACGCGCCGACCGAGTCCTCCGGCAGCGCGTACTGGTTGAACCCGCCGAGCGGCAGCGTCCCCCCGGGCGTGCGGACCGAGCCGAGCAGCGCCAGCCGGTCCAGCCGGGCCCGCCGGTCGTCGCCCACGCCGAAGACCTCCTCGGTGTTCGTGCCGGGCGGCAGGCCGGGACCGAACCGCTGGCCCACCGGCACCGCCGACTTGAGCGCGACACCGTGCGCGACCGCCGGGCCCACCGCGGCGCCGGTGGCCTCCACGCCCGGGTGCTGGGTCTCCGTGATGTTGAAGAAGTCGCCGTTGACGCCGGCGACCGCGCCCGCCGCGTCCGCCATCCGCGAGACGGGCGCCCGGGACGCCACCGTGCCCGGGTACAGCAGGTCGAGGCGGACCCGCCGGTCGCGCAGGTCCACGCGCAGCACGTGCACATGGGTGGGCCCCTTGGCCGCGGCGAGGTCGAACTCCTCGTACGTGACGCCGGGCGCGACGGCCGTGCCCGCCGCACGGGCGCCGGCGGGTGCCGCTCCCGCCAGGGCCGCGCCGGCCAGTACGCCCAGCGCCGTGAGAACCGTCAGTGCCGATCTGCCCGTCGCGAACCGCTCATGACGACGTGTCACTTCGCCCCCTGATGTCTCGTCAACCGTCCCAGGACTCAGGGGAAGTGCACCAGACGGGGGTGTCCACGGCGATGGCCACGCGTCGACCGCACGAGAACGGGTGAGCAAACGCACCCCCACGGGGGTTCCGCCTCGACGTTCGCGTTCCGTTCTGCTACGGCGGGTCCGGGGGCCCCGGCCGACCGGTCACGTGGGGTGCGACCGCGATGGTGCCCTGGGCCACCGCGCACAGGCGCTCCGCGCCGTCGGGGGTGAGCGTGGACAGGTCGCAGCGGCAGACGGCGAGGGTGCGGCCGGCGCGGACGACGTGGGCGTGGGCGCGCAGCAGCGTGCCGCTCGCCGGGCGCAGATGGTCGATGGTGTAGCCGGCGGTGATCAGACGGGGGCCGAGGACGGAACCGGCGGCGAAGGTCAGGGTGTTGTCCGCCGCGTAGCCGAGGACGCCGCCGTGCAGGAAGCCGTACTGCTGGAGCAGTTCCTCGCGGACGTCGAGTTCGAGCGTCGCCGCGCCGTCGCCGAAGGCGGTGAGGCGGGCGCCGAGCAGTGTGCTGAAGGGCTGGGCCGCCAGGGTCCTGCGGGCCCCTTCCAGATCCGGGACGTCCGTCACGGGATACCTCACTTCACTAGTGAAGTGAGAGTGGCGCCGAACTGGGCCCTCTGTCAAGATCGGCCCATGTCCGAGCCTGCCGACCAGCGTCTCTACTTCCTGTTGCAGCGGGCCGCGCACCAGCTGCGCACGGCCGCGGACCGGCGCTGCCTGGCCGCCGCCGGGATCACCACGGCCCAGCTCGGCGCGCTGTACGCGGTGCGTGACCGGGCGGGTCTTACCCAGGCGGAGCTGGCCCGCGCGCTCGGGCTGCGGGAGTCCGCGGTGACCGGACTGGTCCGCCGCCTGACCGCGGCCGGACTGCTCACGAGGAACCCGCACCCCCGGGAGCACCGCGCGGTGGTCCTGGAGCTGACCGCAGCCGGGAGCGCCGCCCTGACCGCGGCCCAGCCGGAGGTCGACCGCTTCAACACGGAACTGCGGACCCTGCTCGGCGACACCGAGTTCACCCACACGTCGGAAACCCTGCACCGCCTCACCCTCTGGGATGCCTGAACCGGGCCTGCCGGGAGCGGGGGGCTGCCGCCCTGACGGGGAGGGCTGAAATCGGGCCCACCCGGAGCAGGGCTGGCGCCCTGACGGGGGGAGTCTGGACCGTGCTCGTCCGAAGCGGGGGTTGCCGCCGGGCGGGGGAGTCTGGACCGCGCCCGTCCGGGGCGGGGGGCCTGTGCCGCGTCTGCCCAGGGCAGAGGCTCTGCCACCGCGATGGGGGGAGTCTGGACCGTGCTCGTTTGAAGCGGGGGTTGCGCCGGGGCGGGGGAGCCTTGACCGCGCCCGTCCAGGGCGGGGGGCTTGGACCGCGTCTGCCCAGGGCAGGGGCTGCCACCGCGATGGGGGGGAGTCTGGACCGCGTCCGTCCGAAGCAGGGGTCGCCGCCCCGACTGGGGAAGCCCTGACCCGGCTCACCCGGAGCGGGCGCTGCCGTCCCCGGCAGGGCCGGGCGCGCGGCACGGGGGCGGCGTGCGCGCTCGCGTCGCAGGGGGTGTGTCCGGGGTTCCGACGCCGGGTCGGGCCGGGAGTGGTTTTGGGCGGCGGCCGGGGGCGGGTGCGCGTCCCGCGCCGTGGGACGTGTCCGGGGTTCGGTGTCCGGTCGGGGCGGCGCCCGGTCGGGTCGGGTCGGTCGGGGGAGGGGGTGTGCCCTGTCGCTCCTGCGCATTCTCTGTCCCCCAGCTCGTTCCCGTCCCGTCCCGGTGGCTCCGGGGCTGCGGGGCTTGGGGCGGGGGAGGGACCATGGAGGGGTGGGGACTCGTCCGGGGCGGGTGATGCCCGTCGGCGGTGGAAGGAGCACCGGGATGGCGACCGAATCCTTCCGGGCCGACGGGGTCCTGCGGCAGGCCGGGTCGACCGACCGGCACGGGCTGCTCGACGTCCTCGGCGTGGCCGCCGTGGTCCTGGACGCCAAAGGCCGGATCGTGTTCTGGAGCGTGCAGGCCGAGCACCTGTTCGGCTACAGCGCGGGCGAGGCGCTGGGCCGGTACGCCGCCCGCGTCTTCGTCCACGAGGAACACTTCGACCTGGTCAAGGACCTGTTCGCCGAGGTCATGCTGACCGGCGCGAGCTGGGCCGGAGCCTTCCCGATCCGGCACAAGGACGGCAGCACCCGCCTCGTCGAGTTCCGCAGCATGCGCCTGATGGACGACCTCGGTGACGTCTACGCCCTTGGCATCGCCGCGGACCACACCGTCCTCCAGCGCGTCGAGACCGACCTCGCGCTGTCCGAGCGCCTGGTCTCCCAGTCGCCCATCGGCCTGTCCGTCAAGGACACCGACCTGCGCTACGTCAGCGTCAACCCCGCGCTGGAGCGGATCAACGGCGTCCCCGCGGCCGAGTGCGTCGGCCGCACCCTGCGCGAGGTGCTGCCCGGCCTGGACGCCGACGCCATCGAGGGCGCCCTGCGCCAGGTGCTGGAGACCGGGCACCCCGTCCTCGACCGGTACACTGTGGGCCGTACCCCCGCCGACCCCGACCACGACCACGCCTGGTCGGTGTCGTACTTCCGACTGGAGGACTCCGGCGGACGGGTCCTCGGCGTCGCCGACTCCGTCGTGGACGTCACCGCACGCCACCGCGCCGCCCAGGAGGCCGAGCGGGCCGGCCGGCGCCTCGCCCTCGTCGCGGAGGCGTCCGCGCGCATCGGCACCACCCTGGACGTGGACCGGATCGCGCACGAACTCGCCGAGGTCGCCGTGCCCGAACTCGCCGACGTCGCTGCCGTCGACGTCCTCGACAGCGTGGTCTCCTGCCAGAGCGGCGCGCAGACCGGCGGACCCGCCCTCTTCCGCGCCCTCGCCCTGGTCGCCGACGGCCCCACCGAGGCCGTCCGTGCCGCCGACCGGCTCGGCGGACTCGCCACCTACGCCGCCGACCGGCTCGTCTCGCAGTGCGTGCACACCGCCCGGCCCGTCCTCGTGCCCCGGGTGACCGACCGCGACCTGGGCCGCATCGCCCGCGACCCCGACGCCGCCGCGCTGCTGGCCCGGGCCGGCGTGCACTCGTACGTCGCCGTCCCGCTCGTCGCGCACGGCGAGATCCTCGGTGTGCTCGACCTCAAACGCACCCGCAACCCGCTGCCCTTCGGCCAGGAGGACGTCGTCCTCGCCGGGGAGCTGGCCGCCCGCGCCGCGGTCGGCATCGACAACGCCCGCTGGTTCCAGAGCGTGCGCAACACCGCCGTCACCCTCCAGCGCAGCCTGCTGCCCGACCACCCGCCCCGGCTCTCCGGCCTGGAGATCGCCTCCCGCTACCGGCCCGCGCACACCGCGAGCGAGGTCGGCGGCGACTGGTTCGACGCCATCGCCCTCGA
The DNA here is from genome assembly GCF_040638185.1 of Streptomyces sp. NPDC026672. Taxonomy (NCBI): domain Bacteria; kingdom Bacillati; phylum Actinomycetota; class Actinomycetes; order Kitasatosporales; family Streptomycetaceae; genus Streptomyces; species Streptomyces sp. NPDC026672. The sequence continues at coordinate 74,447 of NZ_JBEZXS010000022.1, read as the reverse complement.
CGACGGCCGCACCGTCCTCGTCGTCGGCGACGTCATGGGCAGCGGCATCGACGCCGCCGCCACGATGGGCCGGCTGCGCACCGCGACCCGCACCCTCGCCGACCTCGACTTCGACCCCGCGCAGGTGCTCCAGCACCTCGACCGGACCGCCGGCGGCCTGGAGCACTACATCGCGACCTGCCTCTACGCCGTCTACGACCCCGAGCACGGCGAGTGCCACCTCGCCAACGCCGGGCACCTCCCGCCCGCCCTGGTCCGCGCCGGACGGGCCCCGCGGCTGCTGCGCCTGCCCACCGGCGCCCCGCTCGGCGTCGGCGGTGTCACCTTCCTCAGCTCCACCGTCGACCTCGCACCCGGCGACCTGCTCGTCCTCTACACCGACGGCCTGGTCGAGACCCGCCACGACCCCATCGACGAACGCCTCGACGTCCTCCTCGGGCTGCTCGCCGAGACCGACACCGACTCCGGCCTGGAGGACACCTGCGACCGGCTCCTCGCCGGGCTGTGCTCCGCAGGCGTCCACGACGACGCCACCCTCCTGCTCGCCCGCACCCCACCCACCGGCTAGCTGTGCAGCTAGCGCCCCGCTCACCCACCGGCCGGCGCCCCTCCGCGCGGCGAGCAGGAACGGGGCGCGGGGGAGAGGATGGGTTCTGATGGCTTCCGGGCGAGACGGCCCCGCCGAGGGACCGCGCGAACTCCTCGACGCGTCGAACGACGCGGCGGCGGTGGTGCGCGGGGACGGCACCGTCATCGGCTGGACCCGCGCCGCGCAGGCCCTGCTCGGCCACCCCGCCCCGGAGGTCGTCGGCACCTCCGTCACCCGGCTGCTCGCGGTACCCGGCGACCCGGCCCGCGCGCACGCCATCGCCGAGCGCTGCCGCGCCGGCATGGGCTGGAGCGGACTGGTCCCGGTGCGGCACCGCGACGGCCACCGCGTCGAGGCCGAACTGCGCGTGTCGGCCGCCTTCCGGATCGGCGACGACGAGTGCTTCCTCCTCTCCGCCCGGACCAGGCGCCCGCAGTGGACGGCGGACCGGTCCGTCCTCGACGGCTTCCTGACCCGCGCACCGGTCGGCATGGCCGTCGTCGACCCCGACCTGCGCTACGTCTGGCTGAACGACACCCTGGAACGCTTCGGCGGCGTCCCCCGCGAACAGCGGCTCGGCCGCCGGATCAGCGAACTGCTGCCCGGCCTCCAGGGGGAGACCATCGAGGGGCTGATGCGCAAGGTCATCGCCACCGGCATCCCGGTCGTCGACTACGAGTACGCCGGCTGGAGCTGGGCCGACCCGCACCGCGAGCACGCCTACTCCTCGTCGTTCTTCCCGCTGGTCGACACCGCCGACGCGGTCACCGGCGTCTGCTACATGGTCACGGACGTCACCGAACGCTGGCACGCCCGCAAACTGCTCACCCTGGTCAACGAGGCGGGCAGCGCCGTCGGCAGCACCCTCGACGTGCTGCGCACCGCCCAGGAACTCGCCGACTTCGCCGTACCCCGGTTCGCGGACCTCGTCGTGGTCGACCTGCTGGAGCCCGTCCTCAGCTCTGAGGGGCACGGGGCCTGGCTGTCCGACGCCGGACCCGCCGCCGCCCGGCCCGTGATGCGCCGGGCCGGCCTCAGCTCCGTGCGCGAGGGCTGTCCCGAGGCGGTCGCGCAGGTGGGCGACGCGGTCGACTCCGTCCCGCCGCCGCACGACCTGGGCAGGCTCATGGACGGAGAGCCGATCTTCACCCCGGTCCTCGACCCCGACGACCCCGCGTGGGCGGCCGGGCAGCCCTTGCGCGCCGCCCGCATCAGGGAGTTCGGGATGCACTCCCTGATCTCCGTGCCGATGCTGGCCCGCAACACGGTCCTCGGCCTCACCACGTTCGTACGGTCCGCCAACCCCATCGCCTTCCAGCAGGACGACGTCCTGCTCGCCCGGGAACTGGTGGCCCGCGCCGCGCTCTGCGTCGACAACGCCCGCCGCTACACCCGCGAGCACACCGCCGCCGTCACCCTGCAACGCAGCCTGCTGCCCCAGGCCCTCAGCGGCGGCACCGCGCTGGAGGTCGCCTCCTCCTACCAGCCGGCCGACCCCACCGGCGGGGTCGGCGGCGACTGGTTCGACGTGATCCCGCTGTCCGGCGCCCGGGTCGGCCTGGTCGTCGGCGACGTCGTCGGCCACGGCATCTCCGCCGCCGCGACCATGGGACGGCTGCGCACCGCCGTGCAGACCCTCGCCGACATGGAGATGCCGCCCGACGAACTCCTCGCCCATCTCGACGACCTCGTGCTCCGGCTGAGCGAGGGCGAGACCGACGACTCGCCGCAGGGCCCCACCCTCACCTCCTTCCAGGGCGCGACCTGCCTCTACGCCGTCTACGACCCTGTCACCCGGCGCTGCACCATGGCCCGGGCGGGACACCCGCCGCCCGTCGTCGTCGAGCCCGACGGCCGGGTCGTCTTCCCCGACCTGCCCGCCGGGCCCCCGCTCGGCCTCGGCGGGGTGGCCTTCGAGGCCGCCGAGCTCGAACTCGCCGAGAACAGCCTGCTCGGCCTCTACACCGACGGTCTCGTGGAGGGCCCCGACCGGGACATGGAACAGGGCCTGGCGCGGCTCGGGGAGGTTCTGTCCCGGCCCGAACCCGACCTGGAGAGACGGTGCTCGGCGGCCGTACGGCACCTCGTGCCCGTGCCCCAGCCCGACGACATCGCGCTGCTGCTCGCCCGCACCCACGCGCTGGGCGCCGACCGGGTCGCCTCCTGGGACGTGCCCGTGGACCCCGCCGCCGTGGGCGAGCTGCGGACCGAGGCCACCCGGCGGATCGTCTCGTGGGGCCTCGCCGAGCTGACCATGACGACGGAGCTCGTGGTGAGCGAACTCGTCACCAACGCCATCCGCCACGCCACCCCGCCCATCCGGCTGCGCCTCATCCGCGACACCCGGCTGACCTGCGAGGTCTCCGACGCCAGCAGTACCGCCCCGCGCCTGCGGCACGCCCGCAGCACGGACGAGGGCGGCCGGGGACTGTTCCTGGTCGCCCAGCTCGCCCACCGCTGGGGCGCCCGCTACGACGCCGAAGGAAAGATCATCTGGGCGGAACAGGAACTCCCGCACCCACCGTGAGCCGGACCCGGGCGACCGGCGGCCTCGGCAGGCCGCACCGCCTCCTACGAGCGACCGCCCCGGGGTCATCCCTGCGCGTCGAACACGGCGACGAAGCGGTTGTCATGGGGCCGCCCCGTCCGGACCGGCATGCCGTGGACTTCGTACTCGACGACCACCGACGTCTCGGGGTCCCCGGCGTACGCGGAGGTCGTCCGCGCCGTGCAGCTCCACGTGGTCGCCGTGGTCGCTGTAACAGGCCGACGATCGCCCGTCGTTCCTCGACCCGCCGGGGGCACCCCGGCACGGCGACCATGTACGCGAAGACGTGGAAGCCCGGGGACGCGTCTTGCCGCCGTGGGGGACCCGGCGCAGGCTGGTGCTATGGCTGCCGAAGACGGCCCCACGCTCATCACCTCCGTGCAGCGTGCCTTCCGCCTGCTGGAGACGGTGGGCGCGCACGACAACGGAGCGCCCGCCAAACAGCTCGCCCGCGAGACGGGCCTGCCCCTGGCCACCGCCTACCACCTGCTGCGCACCCTCGCCCACGACGGATACGTGCGGAAGCTGGACGACGGCGGCTACGTCCTCGGCGACAAGCTCCAGACCCTGCGGTCCACCGGGCGCGGACAGGCCCTGCTCAGCCGGGTCAGGCCCACCCTCTCCGCCCTGCGCGACCAGCTCGCCGGCGCCGCCTACCTGACCTTCTACGAGGACGGCGAGATCCGGGTCGCCGAGATCGTCGACGGCCCCCGCACCCCCAGGGTCGACCTCTGGGTGGGGTTCGAGGACGCCGCCCACGCCACCGCGCTCGGCAAGTCCGTGCTGCGGGAGATGGACGAGGACACCCGCAGGGAGTACCTCTCCCGCCACCAGCTCGCCGACCTCACCCCGCGGACCATCACCAGCACCCCGGAGCTGCTGCGGCGCATCGACACCTCACCGGTGGCCCCCGCCGTGACCGACATCGAGGAGTACGCGCTCGGCACGGTCTGCGTCGCCGTCCCCGTCTACAGCGGCGACACCCTCGGCTCCCTCGGGGTGTCCCTGCCCGTCGACCGGCGGGTGCGGCTGGACGAGGTCCGCGCACGGCTGCTGCCGACCGCCGGCCGGGTCACCAGGCGGCTGTCGCTCACTATCTGAAAATCCTCGCCTTGTGACATCCCTGGTCGAACGCGTTTGCTGGTCGCGTACGAAGAGTCCGGCAACAGACGAGGATCGCGGAACACAGATGCGTCAGGTCCGACACGTCGGCGGCGGCGACCGCTCGAAACGGCCGGTCGGGAACCCGACGGCGAGGCTGAGGACGGCACTGCGCAGGCGGGCCGCCGCGCACCTGGCCGCCGGGGCTCCCGTACTGCCCGTGCTGGTCGTCACCGTGATCGTCCTGGTCGACCACGCCGACGGGGCCGGCACGGTCTGGATGCCGCTGCTCGCCGTCGGGCCCGCCCTCGCCGCCACCACCAAAGGGCCGCGCGGAGTGCTCTGTGTCGGCCTCTTCGCCGTGGCGTGCGGCGCGCTGCTCGGCGCCTCGGACGACGTCGCCGGCCGGGAACTGGTGGCCGTCCTGTCCGCGCTGCTCGCCGTCACCCTGGCGAGCGCCCTGGCCAGCGCGCTGCGCGGCCGCCGCGAACGGGTCCTCGCCGCCGTGCGCTCGGTCGCCGAGGCCGCCCAGCACGCGCTGCTCAAGCCCGTGCCGGAACGCGTCGGCCCGTTCCGCGTCGCCGTGCGCTACAGCGCCGCCGCGGCGGAGGCCCGCATCGGCGGCGACCTCTACGCCCTGGTGGCCACGCCCCACGGCGTCCGGCTGATCGTCGGCGACGTCCGCGGCAAGGGGCTCGCGGCCGTGGAGACCGCCGCCCTGGTGCTCGGCGTGTTCCGCGAGGCGGCGTACGACGAGCCCGACCTCCTCGCGGTCGTCCGCCGCATCGAACGCAGCCTCGCCCGCAACCTCGGCCACGACGACTTCGTGACCGCCGTGGTCGCCGGGCATCCCCACGACGGGCAGCTGGAGGTGGTCAACTGCGGCCACGCCCCGCCGCTGCTGGTCCGCGCCACCGGGGGCGTCGTCCCCGTCGAGTGCGCCGACCCGGCCCCGCCCCTCGGGCTGAGCGCGCTGTCCGAGGGCACGCCCGCCCTCCAGGTGCTGCCCTTCGCCGACGGCGACCAGCTGCTGCTCTACACCGACGGCGTCACCGAGGCGCGCAACCACGCCCGGGAGTTCTACCCCCTGGCCGAGGGCCTGGCCCGGCACGCCTGCGACGAACCGGACCGCACCCTCACCGCCCTCCACGACGAACTGCTCGCGCACGTCGGCGGACGGCTGCACGACGACGCGGCGCTGCTCCTGCTGCACAAGCCGCCCGCCGCGGCCCGGGTCGCCGGGGACCGGGTGCCCGGGCCCGCCGAGACGCGCGAACGGCGCCTCACGGGCGCCGTCGTGGGGATCGAGCCGTGCACGCTCATGCCGCGACGAGATCCGCCCATCGGGTGATCCCGCCGCGGTGGGCGCGGATGCCGTGCCGCGCCGCCAGCGCGTGCACGATCAGCTCGCCCCGGCCGTGCTCGTCGGGGTCGCCCTCGCACGAGCGCGCGCCCGGGATGCAGGATCCCGCGTCGGTCACCTCGACCCGCAGGGTGTCCGCCCGGTCCCAGGACAGCCGCAGCTCGGCCGGGGGCAGCGCGTGGATGATCGCGTTGGTCAGCAGCTCCGACACCACCAGCAGGGCGTTCTCCGCGATCTCCGGGCACACGCCCCAGCCGGCGAGCACCGCCTCCACGCGGTGCCGCAGGGCCGAGACGGCCTCGGTGATGTGCGGCAGCGGCCACACGTGCTCCACTGCCCCCCGAGGCGTCGTATTGAGCTGTAGCGCCATCTGGGTCTCCTCCGGATCAGCCCCGCCTGCGGGTGACAGGACTCCAGGGCACGTTAGGGAGTCGTACGGGCCGGGTCAATGAACCGGGGTCGGCATTACCGAACGGCCCCCCGCGACCGCCGACGACCTGTTGCGTCCGCCCGTACGGCGGATGCGGGACGGCCGCACTACGCTCGTTCCATGGCCGGTCCGGTCCAGTCGATCGAACGGGCGGCGGCGATCCTGCGGCTGCTCGCCGGCGGCCCCCGTCGGCTCGGGCTCGGCGAGGTGGCGGCCTCCCTGGGGCTGGCCAAGGGCACCGCCCACGGCATCCTGCGCACCCTCCAGCACGTGGACTTCGTCGAGCAGGACGCGGCGACCGGGAAGTACCAGCTCGGAGCCGCGCTGCTGCACCTCGGCACCAGCTATCTGGACGTCAACGAACTGCGCTCGCGCTCCATCAACTGGGCCGACGCCCTCGCCGCCCGCAGCGGTGAGGCCGTCCGGCTCGGCACCCCGCTGGAGGGCCGCGTCCTCGTCGTCCACCACGTGTTCCGGCCGGACGACACCCTCCAGACCCTGGACGTGGGCACCCTGCTGCCCCTGCACGCCTCCTCGCTCGGCAAGGTCCTCCTCGCCTACGGCGCGGCCCCCCTCGAACCCGTCCTCGACGCCGGCCCGGAGACCTACACCCGGCACACCCTGACCGCGCCCGAGCAGCTGACCCGCGCGCTCACCGAGATCCGGGAGCTGGGCTGGGCCGCCGAGGTGCAGGAGATGAGCATGGGCGAGGCCGGGGTCGCCGCGCCGATCCGCGGGCAGGGCGGCCTCGTCGTGGGCGCGCTCGGCGTGTCCGGGCCGGTGGAGCGGATCTGCGACGGCCGCGGCCGGCCCCGGCCGAGCCTGATCACCCTGCTCCGGGAGGCCGCGCGGGCGATCTCCAGAGACCTGGGAGCCGCCCGCTGGTGAGAGCGCCGGGCCCCCGACGTCGGAAGGCAGACCCGATCATGGTTGAACGCTATGTCATGTCCATCGACCAGGGCACCAACTCCACCCGCTGCATCCTCTTCGACCACCAGGGGCGCCTGGTGTCGGTCGCGCAGCGGGAGCACCAGCAGCACTTCCCGAAGCCCGGCTGGGTCGAGCACGACGCCGTGGAGATCTGGCGCAGCCTGCTGCGGGTGGTGCCCGAGGCGCTGGCGGAGGCGGGCGCCGGCGCCGAGGAGGTCGCCGCCATGGGCATCGCCAACCAGCGCGAGACGACCGTGCTCTGGGATCGGCGCACCGGCGCGCCCCTGGGCCGGGCCATCGTCTGGCAGGACACGCGAACGGCACGGCTCGTCGACGAACTGCGGGCCCGCCCCGGCGACGAGTTCTTCCTGGAACGGTGCGGACTGCCCCCGTCCACCTACTTCTCCGCGCTGCGGCTGCGCTGGATGTTCGACCACGACGACGGGCTGCGCCGGCGGGCCCGGGACGGCGAGGTGCTGTTCGGCACGATGGAGAGCTGGCTGATCTGGAACCTCACCGGCGGCGCGGACGGCGGACTGCACGTCACCGACCCCACCAACGCCAGCCGCACCATGCTCATGAACATCCGCACGCTCTCCTGGGACGAGGACCTGCTGGAGTTCTTCGGCGTGCCCCACGCCATGCTCCCGCGGATCCGCTCCTCCGCCGAGAGCTACGGCGAGGCCAGCGCCCTGCTGCCCGGCGTCCGCATCACCGCCGCCCTCGGCGACCAGCAGGCCGCCCTGTTCGGCCAGACCTGCTTCTCCCCGGGCGACGCCAAGTGCACGTACGGGACGGGCAGTTTCCTGCTGCTCAACACCGGCGCCGACGTCGTGCGCTCCCGGCACGGGCTGCTGACGACCGTGGCCTACCAGATCGGCGACCTCCCGCCCGCCTATGCCCTGGAGGGCTCGATCGCCGTCACCGGCTCCCTCGTCCAGTGGTTCCGCGACCGGCTCGGGCTGATCAGCAGCGCCCCCGAGATCGAGACCCTGGCCCGCACGGTCGACGACAACGGCGGCTGCTACATCGTCCCCGCGTTCTCCGGCCTGTTCGCACCGCGCTGGCGCAGCGACGCGCGCGGGGTCGTCGTCGGCCTCACCTCGTACATCACCAAGGGACACCTCGCGCGGGCCGTCCTGGAGGCCACCGGCTGGCAGACGCGCGAGGTCGTGGACGCCATGAACGCCGACTCCTCCGTCGCCCTCCGGGAGTTGAAGGTGGACGGCGGCATGACCTCGGACAACCTGCTCATGCAGTTCGTCGCCGACGTCCTCGACGTCCCCGTGGTACGGCCCCTGGTCGCCGAGACCGTCTCCCTCGGCGCCGCCTACGCCGCGGGACTCGCCGCCGGTTACTGGTCCGACCTGGAGGTCCTGCGCCGCAACTGGCACCGGGCCGCCCAGTGGCTGCCCGACATGGACCCCGCGCACCGGGACCAGGAGTACGGCAACTGGCAGGCGGCCGTGGAACGTTCCCTCGGCTGGATCAGACCCCCGAGGTCCCCCTGAACCGCCGTACGAGGGGCGCTTCCCTTTCCACCGGACGGCCGCCGGGAATTCCCGAGAGAGGTGGATAAGGGATTTCCGATGGCGTGATAGGCGGCGGTTATTTCTTCCGTCTTAGCAGGTCAGAGCCTGTGGAATAAGGGAGATAAGTGCCGCCTATCAAGCAATCGGAGACGCCTCTTTGACATATTCCATGGGGTGGGCGGAAGCTTCACCGGTCGTGTTGTGACCGGCAGAGAAGAGGCACACGATGAGCGTCGTCGAGGACCCGAGCGACGATCTGTCCGTCACCCCGCCCAAGCGGTGGGCGACGGGCGTTCCCGCGGTGACGCACGCACTGGAGTACTCCCTGGGGCAGACGTCCGTCCGCCGCACCGCCCTGACGCTCCTCAACATCAACCAGGCCAAGGGCTTCGACTGCCCCGGCTGCGCCTGGCCCGAACCCGGCGGCAAGCGGCACATCAACGAGTACTGCGAGAACGGCGCCAAGCACATCAGCGACGAGGCGACCTCACGCAGGATCACCGCGGACTTCTTCCGCCGGCACTCGATCGCCGAACTCGACACCAAGTCCGACTACTGGCTCAACCAGCAGGGCCGGCTGACCGAGCCCATGGTCAAGCGCCCCGGCGCCACGCACTACCAACCCATCGGCTGGGACGAGGCGTTCGACCTGCTCGCCGGCGAACTGCGCGCGCTGGCCTCCCCCGACGAGGCCCTCTTCTACACCTCAGGCCGCCTCAACAACGAAGCCGCCTTCCTGCTCCAGCTGTTCGCCCGCGCCTACGGCACCAACAACCTGCCCGACTGCTCCAACATGTGCCACGAGTCCAGCGGCAGCGCCCTCTCGGAGACCCTCGGCATCGGCAAGGGCAGCGTCTCCCTCGACGACATCCACCACAGCGACCTGATCCTCGTCGTCGGCCAGAACCCGGGCACCAACCACCCGCGCATGCTCTCCGCGCTGGAGGAGACCAAGCGCAACGGCGGCCGCGTCGTGGCCGTCAACCCGCTGCCCGAGGCCGGACTCATCCGCTTCAAGCACCCCCAGAAGGCCCGTGGGATCATCGGCCGCGGCACCGAGATCGCCGACGAGTTCCTCCAGATCCGCCCCGGCGGCGACCTCGCCCTCTTCCAGGCCCTCAACCTGCTGCTCCTGGAGGCCGAGGACGCCGCCCCCGGCACCGTGCTCGACCACTCCTTCATCGACGCATCCACCACCGGCTACGACGAGTTCGCCCGGCTCACCCGCAAGACCGACTGGGACGACGTCCGCACCGCGACCGGCCTCACCCGCGAGCAGATCGAGCGCGTCCACGGCATGGTCATGCAGAGCCGCAGCGTCATCGTGTGCTGGGCCATGGGCCTCACCCAGCACAAGCACGGCGTGCCCACCATCCGCGAGATCGTCAACTTCCTCATGCTGCGCGGCAACCTCGGCCGCCCCGGCGCGGGCGTCTGCCCCGTGCGCGGACACAGCAACGTCCAGGGCGACCGCACCATGGGCATCTGGGAGCGGATGCCGCAGTCCTTCCTCGACGCGCTCGGCACCGAGTTCGGCTTCACCCCGCCCACCCGGCACGGACTCGACTCGGTCGACGCCATCCGCGCCATGCGCGACGGCGCCGCCAAGGTCTTCCTCGGTGTCGCGGGCAACTTCGTGCGCGCCACCCCCGACAGCGCCGTCACCGAGGCGGCCATGCGCCGCTGCCGGCTCACCGCGCACATCTCCACCAAGCTCAACCGGTCCCACACCGTGTGCGGCGACACCGCGCTGATCCTGCCCACCCTCGGCCGCAGCGACCGTGACGTCCAGGCGGGCGGTGTGCAGTTCTTCACCATCGAGGACTCGATGAGCGAGGTCCACGCCTCGCGCGGCACGCTGCCGCCCGCCTCCCCGCACCTGCTCAGCGAGGTCGCCATCATCGGCCGCCTCGCCCGCAGGACCCTCGGCGCCACGCCCGACATCCCCTGGGAGGACTTCGAGGCCGACTACGGCACCGTCCGCGACCGCATCTCCCGCGTGGTGCCCGGCTTCGAGGACTTCAACGCCCGCGTCGCCCGGCCCGGCGGCTTCCGGCTGCCCAACCCCGTCAACGAGGGCGTGTTCCGCACCCCGAGCGGCAAGGCCGTCTTCACCTGCAACGAGTTCACCATGCCGCACGTCCCCGAGGGACAGCTGCTGCTCCAGACGCTGCGCTCGCACGACCAGTGGAACACCATCCCCTATGCGATGGACGACCGCTACCGCGGCATCCACGGCGCCCGCCGCGTGGTCCTCGTCAACCCGGCCGACCTCGACACCCTCGGTGTCGCCGACCGCGACCTGGTCGACCTCGTGACCACCTGGCACGACGGCATCGAACGCCGCGCCGAGGACTTCCGGGTCGTCGCCTACCCCACCACGCGCGGTTCGGCGGCCTCCTACTACCCCGAGACCAATGTGCTGGTGCCGCTCGACAGCGTCGCCGACATCAGCAACACCCCGACGTCCAAGAGCGTCCTGATCCGCCTGGAACGGGCAGGCTCCGCCGGCTGAGCACTCCGCGGGAAGTGCCACGACGGGCTGTCGGTCGGCCGCGGGCCCGTCGTGGCCGGTCGCGCAGTTCCCCGCGCCCTCCGGGGCGCTGCCGAACCCGCTTGGGGACCGGCCGACGTACGACACGGAAGCGAACGGAAGCGAGGAGCACCATGGGACGAGTGACCGTACGACGACGGGTCCTGCGGATCAGGGACGGTGCCGTCTCCCACCGGCCGGACACCCTGGCCGCCGAGGAGCCGATGGAGATCCGCGTCGGCGGACGTCCCCTGACCGTCACCATGCGCACCCCGGGCGACGACTTCGACCTCGCCGCCGGGTTCCTGGTGGGCGAAGGGGTCGTGCACGCCGCCGACCACATCGCCGGCATCCGCTACTGCCTCGGCGCCACTGCCGACGGCAGCAACACCTACAACGTGGTCGACGTGGGCCTGGCACCGGGCGTGGCCGCGCCCGACACCTCGCTGGAGCGCAACTTCTACACCACGTCGTCGTGCGGACTGTGCGGCAAGGCCAGCCTGGACGCGGTGCGCACGGCCGCCACCTGGTCCGTGGCCGAGGACCCGCTGCGGCTCGCGCCGGAACGGCTCGCCGAACTGCCGGACCGGCTGCGGGCCGCGCAGAAGGTGTTCGACAGCACCGGCGGACTGCACGCGGCCGGGCTGTTCACCGCCGACGGCGAGCTGCTGTGCCTGCGCGAGGACGTGGGCCGGCACAACGCCGTCGACAAGGTCGTCGGACACGCCCTGCGCACCGGGCTGCTGCCCCTGCGCGAGACCGTGCTGATGGTCAGCGGGCGGGCCTCCTTCGAGCTGGTGCAGAAGGCGGTCACCGCGGGCATCCCCGTGCTGGCGGCCGTCTCCGCGCCGTCCTCGCTGGCCGCGGACCTCGCGGAGGAGAGCGGACTGACCCTGGTCGGGTTCCTGCGCGGAACGTCGATGAACGTGTACGCGGGCGCGCAGCGGCTGGAGCCGGAGCCGGTCGGCGCCCGCTGACCGCCCGCCGACGGCCCCCGCGCACCGGGGCTCAGCGGGCCCCGGGGAGCCGTTCCAGGGCGGCGGCGACATCGGTCGTACGGGCCAGCTCGGTCAGGGCACGGGCCATGACCGACCCCGGTTCCCGGGCCGTGGTCACCAGCCCGACCGGCACCGTGCGTGCGGGCTCCACCAGGGGGAGGGCCCGCATGCCGTGCGGTACGCCGAACACGTGCAGCCAGGCGTGCGGCACGACGCTCGCCCAGTGGCCCGTGCGCACATGCGCGAACAGGGTGCCGACCGAGTCCGTCTCGACGCGCGGGGAGGGACGCAGGCCCGCCTCCGCGAACAGGCCGTCGACCGTCCTGCGGCCCTGCATCGTGCCGGTCAGCAGGCACAGGGGGAGCCGGGAGGCGTCCGCCCAGGTCGCCGTCGACCGCTGGCCCAGACTGTCGCCCGCCGTGGTCAGCAGCACGTACCGCTCCTCGTACAGCGGCACCGTCCGGAAGCCCTCCGGCAGGTCGTCGCGCAGATACGTGATCCCGGCGTCGATCTCGAAGTTCTGCACCTGGCGCAGGATGTCCTCCGCTTGGAGGTCCGCCATGACCTCCACGGTGACCATCGGGTGCGCCGCGCAGAACGGGCCCGTGAGCAGGGAGACGGCGCCGGACGCGGTGGGCACGGAGCCGATGCGCAGCCGGCCGCTCAGCCCCGTGCGCAGGGCGCCGACCTCGTCCTTCAGGGCGTCCCGGTCGGCGAGGATGCGCTGCGCCCAGACCACGATCCGCTCGCCCTCGGGCGTCAGCCCCTCGTACTTGCGGCCCCGCCGCACCAGCGGCACGTCCAGCTCGTCCTCCAGCTTCCGGATCGCCTCGGACAGGGCGGGCTGCGACACGTGACAGGCCTGCGCGGCCCGCGCGAAGTGCCGCTCACGGGAGAGCGCGACCAGGTACTCCAACTGACGAAACAACACGCCACGGGTGTACCCGACGGAGATCGCCCCTGCCAACCCGTACCCACCGGCACCTCCGCCCCGCCTGCCCCCTGCCTCCCCTCCCGCTTCGGTGCTGCCCGCGCGGAATCGGGGTGGGCGAAGCACGATGGTTGGGGGACGTGACCGCGAGGAGGTGGGCGCGTGGGCGTGTCGCAGGATGTGGTCGTGGCGCCCGCGCGGGCCGCCCTGTTCCTCGTGGGGGTCGTCGTCCCCGGCCGGGAGGACGTCGTCCGGGACCTGCTGGAGGACCTGTCCGGACTGCGGCGCTCCGTCTCCTTCCGCGCCCCCGCCGAGGAGCTGACCTGTGTCGTCGGCATCGGATCCGCCGTCTGGGACCGCCTGTTCAGCGGCCCGCGGCCTCAAGGGCTGCACCCCTTCGTGGAGTTGGCGGGCGAACGCCACCGCGCCCCCGCCACCCCGGGGGACCTCCTCTTCCACGTCCGCGCCCGCCGCATGGACCTCTGCTTCGAACTCGCCCGGCTCATCGGCGACCGCCTCGCCCACGCCGTGACGGTCGTCGACGAGGTGCACGCCTTCAAGTACTTCGACGAACGCGACCTCCTCGGCTTCGTCGACGGCAGCGAGAACCCCGAGGGCCGGCTCGCCGCCGACTCCGTGTACGTCGGCGACGAGGACCCCGCCTTCGAGGGCGGCAGCTATGTGATCGTGCAGAAGTACCTGCACGACATGGCCGCCTGGAACGCCCTCCCGGCCGACGAGCAGGACCGGGTCATCGGCCGCACCAAGTTCGCCAACGTCGAACTCCCCGACGACGTCAAGCCCGCCGACTCCCACGTCGCCCTCACCACCGTCACCGACGGCAACGGCGACGAGCGCAAGATCGTACGGGAGAACATGCCGTTCGGCAGCGTCGGGGACGGCGCCCTCGGCACGTACTTCATCGGCTACGCCCGCACCCCCGACGTCACCGAGCAGATGCTCAGGAACATGTTCCTCGGCGACGGCACCGCCTCCCACGACCGCATCCTCGACTTCTCGACCGCGCTCACCGGATGCCTCTTCCACGTGCCCACCGCCACCTTCCTCGACGACCTGCCCCCGGCCCCCGACGGCTCCGTGGCGACCGGCGGCCTCGGCATCGGCAGCCTCAAAGGAGCCCGGCCATGACGACTCCCGACGGCCTCACCAACCTCCACCGCGCGCTCGCCCCGATCACCCCCGCCGCCTGGGCCGAGATCGAGGACGAGGCCGGCCGCACCTTCCGCCGCAACGTGGCCGGCCGGCGGGCCGTGGACGTCTCGGACCCCGACGGCCCCGCCCTCGCCGCCGTCGGCACCGGCCACCTCACCGGCATCGCGGGACCCGCCCCCGGCGTCACCGCCCGGCTGCGCCTGGCCCGCCCCCTGGTCGAGCTGACCGTGCCGTTCACGGTGCGCCGCGACGCCGTGGACGACGTCGACCGCGGCGCCCGGGACTCCGACTGGCAGCCGGTCAAGGACGCCGCCCGCACGATGGCCCTCGCCGAGGACCGGGCGATCTTCCACGGCTACGCGGCCGCGGGCATCGACGGACTGCGCGCCCGCACCTCGAACCCGGTCCCACGCCTGCCCGACAAGGCCCGCGACCTCCCCGACACCGTCAGCGGCGCCCTGACCACCCTCCGGCTCGCCGGGGTGCAGGGGCCGTACTCCCTGCTGCTGGGCGCCGAGGCGTACACGGCGGTCAGCGAGACCTCCGACCACGGCTACCCGGTCGCCGCCCACCTCGCCCGCATCCTCGACGGCGACCTGATCTGGGCGCCCGCCGTCGAGGGCGCCTTCCTGCTCACCACCCGCGGCGGCGACTACGAGCTGCGGCTCGGCGAGGACCTCGCCATCGGCTACACCGCCCACGACGCCACCGGCATCGAGCTGTACCTGCGCCAGACCCTCACCTTCCTCGTCCACACGGACGAGGCGGTCGTGGTGCTCGACCCCGCCGAGGGCACCCCCTGACGCCCAGCGCTTGCGCGGCGCCCGGCACCGCGTTTTCGTGGAAGGACCCGTTTCGCACGGGAGGAGAGCGCACATGTCGCGCCACCACCATCACAAGTCCAACAGCGCCGTCGAGGGCGACCCGGACCACGGCCACAGCAGGGGCATGCCCCGGCGGCCCGACGACGACGAACTCGCCCGCCGGACGGCGTACGCGCGGCGCGAGGCGGGCCTGGAGGGACCGCCCGAGGAGGAGTCCGAGGCCGGGTACCGCGACGAGTGGTGAGCCCTCGGGCAGCGCCGATCCCGGGGAGCCGCGTGACAGGGCGCGGGACACCCGCGCGACTCGACGAGCCTCGATGCGCATGGTCCGTCTCCCCGCCGGTACGGAGCGCCGCCCTCCCGGCACCTGCTCTCCGAACCCGCGATCACGGCCGGGACGGCCCCGCGGTCCCGCCCGGCGCCACCACCCCCCCCGGGAGTGGTACGTCGAGGGCTTCGACCACCGGGTGCGCCTGCCGCTCGGCTGCCTCCGGAACCGGTCAGGATCGGAGAAGCGCCGGCCGGGGGTGCGTGCCTAGCCTGGCGGACATGGACATCACCCTGCACTGGACCTTCCTCCCGCACACCGACCCCGACGCCTCCCTGGCCTTCTACCGCGACGTCCTCGGCTTCGAGGTCCGCGCCGACCACGGGAGCGGCACCATGCGCTGGATCACCGTCGGCCCCGCCGGCCGGCCCGGGACGTCCCTCGTCCTGGAGCCGCCCGCCCTCGACCCCGGCCTCACCGACGACGAGCGCGCCGCCGTCGCCTCGATGATGGCCAAGGGCGGCTACGCCCGCATCGTCCTCGGCACCCACGACCTCGACGGCGTCTTCGCACGGGTGCGGGCGTCCGGCGCCGAGGTCGTCCAGGAGCCGACCGAGCAGCCGTACGGTGTGCGGGACTGCGCGTTCCGCGACCCGGCGGGCAACGTGGTCCGCTTCCACGAACTGCACTGAGCCGAGCCGGGCGCGTGCCGGCCGGGGACGTACCGCTCCGGCCGGGCCCGCCGATCGGGTAGACAGGGACGAACCGCCATGCCGGCGGCCGGTGGGACCGAGGGACGGAGACACGGACACGATGGCCAGGACGACGGAGGCGCGGTCGGCCGAGCCGCACATCGCCGACAGCCACGACCTGATCCGCGTGCACGGCGCGCGGGAGAACAACCTCAAGGACGTCAGCATCCAGATCCCCAAGCGCCGGCTCACGGTGTTCACGGGCGTCTCCGGCTCCGGCAAGAGCTCCCTGGTGTTCAACACCATCGCCGCCGAGTCGCAGCGGCTGATCAACGAGACCTACAGCGCGTTCGTCCAGGGCTTCATGCCGACGCTCGCGCGCCCCGAGGTCGACGTCCTCGACGGGCTGACCACCGTCATCACCGTCGACCAGCAGCGCATGGGCGGTGACACCCGCTCCACGGTCGGCACCGCGACCGACGCCAACGCGATGCTGCGCATCCTCTTCAGCCGCCTCGGCGAGCCGCACATCGGGCCGCCCGGCGCCTACGCGTTCAACGTCCCCTCGGTGCGGGGCAGCGGCGCGATCACCGTCGAGCGCGGCGAGCGCAAGGCCGTGAAGGCGACGTACAGCCGCACCGGCGGCATGTGCCCGCGCTGCGAGGGCCGGGGCACGGTCACCGACCTCGACCTCACCCAGCTCTACGACGCCTCCAAGTCGCTCGACGAGGGCGCCCTCATGGTCCCCGGCTACAAGACCGGCGGCTGGAACCACCGCCTCTACACCGAGTCCGGCCTCTACGACCCCGGCAAGCCGATCGGCGCGTACACCGAGCGGGAACTGCACGACTTCCTGCACCGCGAGCCGACTCGCATGAAGATCGCGGGCATCAACATGACGTACGAGGGTCTGGTCCCGCGGATCCAGAAGTCGATGCTCACCAAGGACCGCGAGTCGATGCAGCCGCACATCCGCGAGTTCGTGGACCGCGCGGTCACCTTCACCACCTGTCCCGAGTGCGACGGCACCCGGCTCGGCGAGGGCGCCCGCTCCTCGAAGGTCGCCGGTCTGAGCATCGCCGACGCCTGCGCCCTCCAGATCAGCGACCTGGCCGTCTGGGTGCGCGGGCTCGACGAGCCGTCGGTGGCGCCGCTGCTGACCGCGCTCGGCCAGACCTTGGACTCCTTCGTGGAGATCGGCCTCGGCTACCTCTCCCTCGACCGGTCCGCGGGCACCCTGTCGGGCGGCGAGGGGCAGCGCGTCAAGATGATCCGCCACCTCGGCTCCTCGCTGACCGACACCACGTACGTCTTCGACGAGCCGACCACCGGACTCCACCCGCACGACGTCCAGCGGATGAACGACCTGCTGCTGCGGCTGCGGGACAAGGGCAACACGGTGCTCGTCGTGGAGCACAAGCCGGAGGTCATCGCGATCGCCGACCACGTCGTCGACCTCGGCCCCGGCGCCGGCACGGCGGGCGGCACCGTCTGCTACGAGGGCGACGTGGCGGGGCTGCGGGCCGGCGACACCGTCACCGGGCGGCACCTCGACGACCGGGCCTCCCTCAAGGAGACGGTGCGCGAGCCCACGGGCGTGCTGGAGATCCGCGGCGCGAGCACCCACAACCTGCGGGACGTGGATGTCGACGTGCCGCTCGGCGTGCTGACCGTCGTCACGGGGGTCGCGGGCTCCGGGAAGAGCTCGCTGGTGCACGGTTCGGTGCCCCGGGAGGCCGGTGTGGTGTCCGTGGACCAGAGCCCCGTCCGCGGTTCGCGGCGCAGCAACCCGGCGACCTACACCGGGCTGCTCGATCCGATCCGCAAGGCGTTCGCCAAGGCCAACGGGGTCAAGCCCGCGCTGTTCAGCGCCAACTCCGAGGGCGCCTGCCCCACCTGCAACGGCGTCGGCGTCGTCTACACCGACCTGGCGATGATGGCCGGGGTCGCCACCACCTGCGAGGAGTGCGAGGGCAGGCGGTTCCAGGCGTCGGTGCTCGAACACCGGCTCGGCGGGCGGGACATCAGCGAGGTCCTGGCGATGTCCGTGACCGAGGCCGGGGAGTTCTTCGGCACCGGCGAGGCCCACTCGCCCGCCGCGCACCGGATCCTCGGGCGGCTCGCGGACGTCGGGCTCGGCTACCTCACGCTCGGACAGCCGCTGACCACGCTCTCCGGCGGTGAGCGGCAGCGGCTGAAGCTGGCCACGCACATGGGGGAGAAGGGCGGTGTCTACGTCCTCGACGAGCCGACGGCGGGCCTCCACCTCGCCGACGTCGAGCAGCTGCTCGGCCTGCTGGACCGGCTGGTCGACTCCGGGAAGTCCGTCATCGTGGTCGAGCACCACCAGGCGGTCATGGCCCACGCCGACTGGATCATCGACCTCGGTCCGGGTGCCGGGCACGACGGCGGGCGTGTCGTCTTCGAGGGCACGCCCACCGACCTGGTGGCGGCCCGCTCGACGCTCACCGCGGAGCACCTGGCGGCCTACGTCGGGGCCTGACCGACCGGCCACCCCGCCCGTCGTCTCGTCCGTCGCCTCCCGGCCGCCACCTCGGTGGTCCCGCCCCCGTTCACTCCGGCAGTGAGCGGGGGAGCCCGAACGACGGGAGGACGGCGGTGTCGAAGCGGGTGACCGCACGGATGCGGTCGCCGCTCGGCGTGAGGACCACCAGGCCGACGGCGTGCCGGACACCCGACGGCGCCCGTACATAGGTGCCCAGCGCGGGCTGGCCGTTCGCCCGCGTCGGCACGAAGTCGTGGACCCAGCCCCCGCCGAGCACCGTGGCGTAGAAGCGGGACACGTCGTCGATGCCGTGGTACTCCAGCGGGATCGGCGGCATGGAGACGCGGATGTCGTCGGTCAGCAGCGCCAGCAGCGCCTCGACGTCACCCGAGCCGTACGCCCGGACGAACCTGTCCACCAGGGTCCGCTCCGCCGCGGAGCCGGGCGCCGGCGGCGGCTCGTGCGCGCCGGCGGGCGGCAGCCGGTCCCGCAGACCGGCGCGGGCCCGCTTGAGCGCGCTGGTCACCGAGTCGACGGTCGTCCCGAGCAGTCCGGCGACCTCGTCGGCGTGGTAACCGAGCACGTCGCGCAGGATGAGCACGGCGAGCTGCCGGCCCGGCAGCAGCTGGAGCGCCGTCACGAAGGCCAGCGAGACGGCCTCCGTCTGCTCGTAGCGGGCGGCGGGACCCAGCGGCTCCCCGAACGCGCCCTCCAGCAGGGCGTCCGGATACGGCTGGAGCCAGACGGCCTCCCCGAGCCGCGTCGGCTCCGGCGGTTCGACCCCGGGGAAGTCCCAGGCCGCGGCCGGCCGGCGGCTCGCCGCGCGCAGGGTGTCCAGACACCGGTTGGTCGCGATCCGGTACAGCCAGGTGCGCACCGAGGCCCGCCCCTCGAACCCGCGCATGCCCTGCCAGGCGGACAGCAGCGTGTCCTGGAGGGCGTCCTCCGCGTCCTGGAGGGAGCCGAGCATCCGGTAGCAGTGCACCTGGAGTTCCCTCCGGTGCGGCTCGGTCAGCTCCCGGAACGCGTCGCCGTCCCCGGCCCGCGCCCTGGTGATCAGGTCGGCGGCAGCCGTGCTCACTCTCGCGTCACCCCTCTTCCGTTCTTCCGTGATGTGCCGTTCGGGGTATGGACTCCGGCCGGACCCGGAACTGGGCGCTCGGCGCGCGCCCAGTTCCGCGGGAGGGCGGCGTCTGCACCCCCGAGACCCGGGCGGCCGGAGCACACCGGCCGTCCGCACACCGAGGAGGACACATGCAATTCGCCGACAAGACGGTCCTGATCACCGGGGCGAGCCGCGGCATCGGACGGGCCCTGGTCGACGAGGTCCTGGCCAGGGGAGCGCGGCGGGTGTACGCCGGGACCCGCGGGCCGCTGCCCCATCCCGACGCCCGCGTCGTACCGCTGCCCCTGGACGTCACCAGCGAGGAACAGATCCGGGCCGCCGCCGAGCACGTCGGCACGCTCGACGTCCTCGTCAACAACGCCGGACTGGCGCTCTACGGGGACCTGGCCGAACGGTCCGCCCTCGAAAGGCAGTTGGCCGTCAACCTGTACGGCCTCCACGACGTCACCGGCGCGTTCGTGCCCCACCTCGTGCGGTCCCGGGGAACCCTCGTCAACGTGCTGTCCCTGGCGGCCGTCGCGGCCGTACCGGTCATGCCCGCCTACTCGGTGTCCAAGGCCGCCGCGTTCGCCCTGTCCCAGTCGCAGCGCGCCCTCCTGGCCGGGCAGGGCGTCAGCGTCCACGCCGTGCTGAGCGGACCGGTCGACACCGACATGACCCGCGACCTCGACATCCCCAAGTCGACACCGGAGTCCGTCGCCCGGGGCATCGCAGACGGCGTGGAGAAGGGGGAGGAGGAGATCTTCCCGGACCCGCTGTCGGAGACGATCGCCGAGGGCTGGCAGTCCGGGCCGGCCAAGGCGCTGGAGCGCCAGAACGCCGAGCTGCTCTGACCGCACCGCCCGCGGGACGCGGGGCGGCCGGTGTCAGCCGGCCGCCTCCCGCCCCGGGTGCGCCGTCGGCCGGGGGCGTTGGTGAGGATGCGCTGGTGGAGCAGGCTGAGCGTCGGCCCGGGGGAGATGCCCAGCTCCTCGGAGAGGAAGCGGCGGGCGTGGTGGAAGGCGTGCAGCGCGTCGGCCTGCCGGCCGGAGCGGAACAGCGTCGGCATCTGCAGCTCCCGCAGCCGCTCGGACAGCGGATCCGCCGCGATCAGCACCGCCAGATCCGCCAACGCCTCGCCGAACAGTCCGAGTTCGACCTCCGCGGCGATACGGTCCTCGGTCGCGGCGTTCCTCAGGAAGGTCAGCCGGTCCCGCTGCGCCCGTGTGTACGGACCGGTGAGCCCCGCGAGGGCCGGACCGCGCCACAGACCCGGCGCCTCGCGCAACTCCCGGGCGGCGACGGCGAACTCACGGCGCCACAGGGCCTGCGAGCCGCTGCGGGCGAACCGTTGGAAGCGGAACACGTCCACGTTCCCGCACGGCATCGCGTAGCCGCGCGCCACCGGCATGATGACGCTCGGCCCGCCCGGACACGCCCCGTCGTCCAGCACCCGGCGCAGCCGGGAGACATAGGTGCGGACCGTGCTCCCGGCGGTGCGGGGCCGGTGCTCGCCCCACAGGCCGGCGGCCAGTTCCTCGGGCCCGGTCTGGGTGCCCTCGCGCAGCAGCAGCGCGGCGAGCACCGCCCGCTGCTGCGGCGGGCCCAGCTCCAGTTCCCGGCCGCCCCGCCAGGCCCGCACGGGCCCCAGCAGGGAGAACGTCAGGTCCGTCCCGTACATCGTCCTCGTCCCTCGTCCGTGTGTCCGTCCGTCGCCGCCCGTCCGAAGGGGCGTCAGCACGCCTCCAGTTCGATCAGCGAGTACAGCGACCGGGTCGGGCTGATCGCCGTCCGCTTCCAGCCCGTCGAGGAGAACAGGGCGTCGAACTCGTCGAGGTCGCGCTCCTGCCCCGCGGACACGGCAAGCATGTTCATGTCCAGGAGGGCGGCGGGACCGGGGTCGCCCGCCTCCCCGACCAGGGCCTCGATCACCAGGAGCCGGGCGCCGGGCCGGGCCGCCGCACGGCAGTTGCGGAGGATGGTGAGGCACTGCTCGTCGTTCCAGTCGTGCAGGATCCACTTCAGCAGGTAGTAGTCCGCCTCCGGCACCCGCTCGAAGAAGTCGCCGGCGACGGCCTCGAACCGGTCCGCGAGCCCCGCGTCGGCAGCGGCCCGCGCACTGCCCGCGACCACGTGGGGCAGGTCGAACACCTCGCCGCGGAGGTGCGGATGGGTGGCAAGCGAATTCAGCCCGTACGGTCGGCGGCGCCCGGGTCGACACGGCCCAACAGGGCATCCAGACCGGCCAGTTCCCGCGCGTCGAGCGTCCCGAACAGCCGCTGGAGCGAACGCATCCCGGCCCGTTCGCCCGCCGTGAGCGCGGCGCGCCCCCGGTCGGTGAGGGCGACGGTCTTGCGGCGCCGGTCCTGGGGATCGGCGGTCCGGGTGACCAGACCGAGCCGTTCCAGGGCCTCCACGGCCTGGGTGACCGAGCGTGGGGCCTGGCCGAGCGCCCCGGCGAGTTCGGCCTGGTGCACGTCACCGCGTTCGGCCAGCAGCCGCAGCACCTTGGCGCGGGACAGCGACAGCCCCGCGGCGTTCATGTCCCGGTCGACCGTCTCGCGCACCCGGTGGGCAACGGCCAGGAAGGACAGGCCGACCAGGGCGGAAGCACTCTCGGCGGGCCTCGCTTCTTGCTCACTCATCGTGTCGGGTATCGTCCCACACGTACTTCATGAGGTACCTCACCAATGGAGGGGCGATGACCCACCGTCCTGTCGCAGTGATCACCGGCGCCACGTCGGGCCTGGGCCGGATCACGGCACTCGAACTCGCCGGCCGCGGCTACCGCCTCGGCGTCGTGGCCCGCTCCCGCGCCAGGGCGCAGGCGCTGCTCGCGGACCTGCGGGCGGCGGCGCCCGGCGCCCCGGCCGACGTCTTCCTCGCCGATCTGAGCCTGGTCTCCGAGGCGCGGCGGTTGGGCGAGGAGATCGCCGCCGCGTACCCCCGCCTGGACGTACTGGTCAACAACGCCGGTGTGCACGCCTTCTCGCAGCGCGTCACGTCCGAGGGCCTGGCGGAGATGACCGCGGTCAACCACCTGGCCCCGTTCGCCCTCACCGCGGCCCTGATCCCCACCTTGGCGGCCGGCGGCCCGTCCCGCGTGGTGAACGTCGCCTCGGAGGCCGCCCGGCACGCGAGGGGGATCTCCCCGAGGGCCGACCTGCGCCGTACCGACCCCTACACCCGACGCGAGTCGATGGTCCGGTACGGCCGCACAAAGCTGATGACGATCATGTGGACCCAGGAGCTGGCCCGGCGCCTGGACGCCACGCGGACCACGGCCAACTGCTGCGACCCCGGCTTCAACACCACCGGCCTCGGCCGCGACCTCCCCGGTGCCGAACCGCTGCGACGCCTGCTGGGTGCCCTCCGCGTCGGCGACCCCCGCCGGGGCGCGTCCGTCATCGTCCGCCTCGCGACGGCCCCGGACCTGGCCCGGACGACGGGAGCCTACGTCTCCGTACGGGACGCCGCCCCCCTGCCGTGCCCGGCGCCCGGCCGCGACGAGTCCGTCCAGCGGGAACTGTGGGAGGAAACGGCCGCGCTGCTCGGGGAGTTGGGGGAGACGGGGCCGGAGACGGGTTCCGCGGAACGACCGGCGTGAACACGGACGTGCCGGACGCCGCCGCCCGCCGCCCGCCGACGAGGCGAAGCCCGAACCCCGCACCGGGCCCCGCGTCCCCGTCCGTGCCGTCCGACGGAAATCCCGACGGTCCGTCACCTTCCGGTTCGTCCCGTTGCAACCCTTGACGTACCACAAGGCGGGAGCGAGCATTTCAGGCGCACTGACAACGTTGTCTTGGAAAGGTGCCGCGTGTGTCCCACGGACCCGTACCCCTCGACCGTCGCCGCTTCGTCCAACTCCTCGGCGCCTCCGCCGCCCTCGCCGGCGTCCCCCTCACCCTCGCGTCCGGTACCGCCCACGCCGACGCGGAACCGGCCCGCCGGACGCCGGACGAGGTCGCGGAGACCTACTACCGGGTCCTGCTGAACCACACCCACTGGTCCGAGACGCAGTGGGACCAGACCCGCGGCTACTACACGGACAAGGACTTCGGCTTCGCCGTGGTGCTCGGCAACGCCGTGCTGCTCACCCGCGGTTCCTACGACGCCGAGCGCGCCGGCGTCGACGAGCCGACCCTCAGGTCCCGCACCCTGGCGACGATCCGGCACTTCGCGACGTCCAACCGGCTGACCGGTGGCACCCAGTGGGGCCGCACGCTCTTCTTCGACACCACCTTCCAGCTGTACTTCGTGCTTGCCGCCCGCCTGCTGTGGGACGAACTCGACGAGGCGACCCGTACCGCCGTCGACACCATCGCCCGCGAACAGGCCGCCTACACCACGGCGTTGGGCACCGCCGACGACCCCGCCTCGGCGGGCTGGACCCCGCACGGGCTGACCGGCGGCTTCCAGGGCGACACCAAGCTGGAGGAGATGGGCGTCTACGCGCAGTCCCTCGCCCCCGGCCTGGCCTGGGCCGCGGACGACCCCCGGCACGCCGACTGGCTGGCCGCCTACGGCACCTGGTCGCGCAACGAGACCGGACTGCCCCCGGCCGACCTCGCCAACCCGGCCCGCGTCGACGGCGTCCCCGTCTCCGGCAACACGGCCCGGAACCTGTACGACACCTTCATCGTGGAGAACCACGGCTCCTTCGGCCCGCACTACCAGGAAGAACTGTGGCGCACGTCGGGTCGCAACGCCGCCCACTTCATCGTCGCCGGCCGCCCGCTGCCGCAGGTGCTCACCGACCAGCCGAATGCCACCCCGCTGTGGCGCACCCTCCTCGGTGTGATGAGCGACGCGGGCGAGCCGCTGATGCCCATGGTCAACGACCGTGAGCACCTCTACGGCCGGGACGTGATCCCGCTCGCCTTCCTCGCCCAGGTGACGGGCGACCGCGCCGCCGCCCGCGCCGAAGTCGCCCTGGCGCAACGGCTGGAGGCGTACCAGGCATATCCGCCGCAGTACCGGCTCGCCAAGTTCTCCGGCGAGCCCAAGTACGAGCCGGAGGCCCGCGCCGAACTGGCCATCAGCTACCTCCTGCACCAGTGGGCGGCGAGCCGGGGCCGCACGGTCCGCCCGCTGACCGAGGAGGAACTGTTCCGCGGGGCGTCCGGTGCCACCGACTTCGGCACGGGCCCCGGTCTGGTCTCGCACCAGTCGCCCGGCGCCTGGGCGGGCGCCGTCACGAAGCCGGGCTTCGTGAAGTTCGCCTGGCAACCGGCGCACGACGACTGGCTGTTCAAGCTCAGCGGCACCACCCCCATGTTCCTGCCGACGGCCACGGCGTCGGTGACGGGCCGCCAGGTCCGCACGTACACCGGGCCGCGCGACGGGTTCGACGGCAGCGCGACCCTGCTCCGTCTCGGCTCCGGCCACGCGGGCCTGACCACGCTGCCCTCGGGTGCCGTGGTCTACGCGACGACGGGCACCGACGCCGGCGAGGGCCATCTGGAGGTGTACAACCTCACCATGCCGGGGGTGGCGGGCCTGACGGGCTCGCGCACCTACCGCTTCGCCGAGGGCAGCGCGACCGTCGCCGCCCAGGACTCCCGCCCGGCGACCGGTGCGGCACGAGTGGACGACCTCACGTTCCCGCCCGCCCAGGTGCGCCACCTGCGCATGCTCGGGGTCCGGCCGGACCCGACGTACGGATACTCGCTGTACGCCTTCGAGGCCCGCGACGGCGCCGACGGCACCGACCTCGCCCGCGGCGGCACCGCCACGGCGTCCTCCTTCGACTCCGGCAAGGAACCGGCGCTCGCCGTCGACGGGAACGCGACGAGCCGATGGGCGGTGTCGCGGGCGGACCGTCCCCGCGCGGACAGCTGGCTCGCCGTGGACCTCGGCGCCACCCGCACCGTGGACCGGGTGACCCTCCGCTGGGAGGCCGCGGCCGGTCGCGCCTACACGGTGCAGGGCTCCGCCGACGGGCAGCAGTGGACCGACCTCGTCTCCTGGCCGGTGCCCGACGCGGCCAGCCGGGGCGGCTGGCTCGACGTCGACGGCCGCGCCGGCCTCGTCGTGCGCGACGCGAAGCGGCAACTGGCCGTGTACGGCGACACCGTCGTCCTGTCCGACGGCCCGGCCGCACCCCTCCTCGTCGAGGCGCTCCCCGGCGCGACCGCCGCCCGGCTGGCGGAACTCGCCCGCGCCGCCGCCCCGCAGGCCGACGACGACGCCATCCGCGCGGCGCTCACCGAGGACCACCTCAGCCTGTTCAACCTCTCCGAGCGGCCCGTCTCCACGCGGGTCCGCATACCCGGGGCCCGCTCCCGCGCGGTGCTGTTCGAGGGCCGGCAGACCCTGACCGCGGACGGCACCGACTACGAGGCGGACCTCGACGCCGCGACCGCCCTGCTGCTCGCGCCCCGGCTGACCCTGCGTCCGATCCCCGGCGAACGGCTGCCCGTGGGCCTGCGCGCCCAGGTCGTCGACGCCGCCACGGTCCGGCTGGACGGGCCGTCCTGCCGGGTCCGGGTGACGGGCCAGGGCCAGGACGAGGTGGCCGTGGTCCGCGCGGGCCGCACCACCACCGTCACCCTGCGTGGTGCCGTCGCCTTCCCCCTGGACGACCTCGCCCTCGGCCGCACGGTCTTCCCGACCAGCCCCCTGCCGCCCGGCATGTCGGACCCGGCCGCCGCCGCGGACGGCGACCCGCACACGGCGTGGACGCCCGGCCCCGACGGCCGCATGGTCGTCGACCTGGGCGCCCCGGTCCGCGTACGCGATCTCCGCACGGAGTGGACGGAGGGTCATGTGCCCGCCCTGCGCGCCGAGTACAGCACGGACGGTCTGACCTACACGGCCGCAGGACGGCTCGCCGGTCACGGCCGGACCAGGGAACTCGCCCTGGACGCCGTCGCCCGCTATGTCGCGCTGGCGACGGACGCGGGGGAGCGGGGCGGCGCCCGGCTCGTACGGCTCGCCCTGCGCTGACCGGGGTCTTCGGCCGCGGTACGGGCCGGTCGTGGTGAGGACCGGCCCGTACCGGTGGTCGGTGGGGCCTCCGGCACGCTCCCGGAGGCCCCTGTCCGGGGGCCACGGATGTTCCTGCCCGGGTGCCGCGGACGTTCCTGTCCGAGTGCCGCGGACGGTTCCCTCGCGCGTTTCCGTCGCGCGACCCGTTGACAATTACGCTGTAGCAAATACGGTACGTGGCATGGGACAGCTTCCGCACCTCGCCTCGCCCGTGACCCTCGGGGACCAGGCGTACACCGCCATCCGAGAGGCCATCGTCTCGGGCGTGCTCCAGCGCGGTGAGAAGGTGACCGAGCGCGGGCTCGCCGAGTCCCTGGACATCAGCGCCACCCCGGTCCGCGAGGCGCTGCGCCGTCTCGAACAGGACCGGCTGGTGGAGCGGATCGGTCCGCGCTCCGTCCGGATCGCCAAGTTCGACGAGGACGAACTGCGCGAGTTCACCATGATCGAGGACGTGCTGCGGGCGCTGGCCGCCCGGCTCGCCGCGGAGAAGGCGACCGCGGCCCAGCGCCGGGGGATGAGCGACCTGCTGGAGGAGGCCGACGCCCTGCGGGCCCAGGTGGAGAGCGCCGAACCCGGCAGCGCAGAGGAGCGCGGGCTCATCGTCTCGATCATGGACCGCATGCGCCGGTTCCACACCCTGGTGGACCAGGCCAGCGGAAACTCCTCGCTGATCCAGATGCTGCGCATGGTCGACGCCTTCGGGGCGGACGAACGACGCCACAGCGTCCTGTCCGAACTCGGCGGCGAACGACGCCAGGCCGTGGAGGAGCGCTACCGGCAGCACCGCGCCATCTACGACGCCGTCGCCGCGGGCAACGGCGAGCGCGCGGAGGAGCTCATGCGGGCCCACAGCCGCACCTCCAACATCTCCCGGCTGGCTCAGCGCTTCTCCGACTGAGCCGCCCGAGCCACCCGAGCCGCGAAAGCGGCCGCGCGGGGCCGTCCGGCTCCGCCACACAGCTCACGCTATAGCAAATAGTGGAGGATCGATGAGGATCTCACTCCCCGGCATCTGCGCGGTGACGGCCGCCTGCTCCCTGGCACTGGCCGGCTGCGGCGGCTCCACGGCGGGAACGCCGACACGGACGTCCGGAGCGGGCGCCGGCGCGGGTGCCGGCGTCGACGTCGGCAAGGCGTCCGCCCCCACCCCCGTGGACGCCGCCACCCTGGCCAGGGCCAGGAAACAGGGCTCGGTCCTCCTGTACACGAACGCCGACGAACAGCAGATGAAGCCCGTCACCGCGGCCTTCCACGCCGCGTACCCCGACCTGACCCTGCGCGTGCTCAGCATGGACGACAGCCAGACCTTCCAGCGCTACGCCACCGAGTCCGCCACCGGCGTCCGCACCGCCGACGTCGTCATGGGCACCGACGCGGTCGGCATGCTGAACTTCGTCGGCGAGGGCAACGTCCTCGACTACACCGACCCCAACCTGAAGAACCTGCCCGCGTACGCACGGCTCGCGCCCGGTGTCACCGCCATGTCCGAGGACCCGGTGGTCGCCGTCTACAACACCGCCCTCGTCCCCGAGGACCGGCAGCCCAAGGACATCACCTCGCTGGCGAAGCTGTCCGACTCGCTCAAGGGCAAGGTCGCCACCACGGACCTCACCAACCCCACCTCGTTCGGGGCCGTCGCCGGCTACCTCGACAAGCACGGCGAGGCCGGGTGGAAGAACATCGAACGGCTCGGGCCCAACTCCGGTGTGGAGTCCGGGACCGGCAACCTGATGCAGAAGCTCGCCCAGGGCCAGTACCAGGCCGGCTACTTCGTCGTCGGCACCGTACGCGCCCTGATCACGGGCGACGCCGCCAAGATCCTCGACTACACGTACCTCACCGACGGAACTCCCCTGCTCCCGAGGGCCGTCGCGGTCACGAAGAAGGCCGCCGCACCCGACGCGGCGAAGGTCTTCGTCAACTTCCTGCTCTCCGTGAAGGGCCAGGAGGCCGCCTGCAAGGGCGGGTTCACCCCGTACCGCGACGGCGTCGACTGCGCCTACGGCGTCCCCGCCGTCAAACAGGCCGTCGGCGCCGACAACCTGATCCTCGGCGGCTACCCGAAGGGCATCGTCCAGGACAAGCCCGGCATACGGGCCCGCTGGAACAAGGCGTACGGCCGGTGAGCACCACCCGGTCCACTTCCCCCGCGCCGCCTCGCGACCGCCTCCGGGCAGGCGTCCGACGGCACCCGCGCACCAGCCACTACCTGCTGTGGGCCCTCGCCCTCGTGGTCGTCGTCGGCCCCGTCGTACCGGTGGCCGTCGCCTCCCTGTGGTCCACGCCGCTGTACGACTCCGGCGGACACCTCACCTGGAAGAACTACCGGGCGCTCCTCACCGACGGCGAATGGTGGACGGCCGTCGCCCACTCGGTGCTGTTCGCCGCGCTCAACACGATCGGCTCCCTCCTCCTCGGCACCGCCTGCGCCGTCCTGTTCACCCGCACCGACCTGCCCGGCCGCCGGCTCCTGTCCACGGTGCTGCTCGTGCCCCTGGCCCTGCCCGGCCTCGTACTCATCCTCGGCTGGGCCGTCATGTGGACCCCCGCCGGATTCGCCTCCTCCTGGCTGAGGACCCACACCGTGCTGCGCATGCCCGTCGACCTCTACAGCATCCCCGGCATGGCCCTGGTCGGCGTCAGCGTGGCCGCCCCGGTCGTCTTCCTGCTGTGCCGCGCCACCCTGCTCGCCGTCGATCCCGCCCTGGAGGACGCGGCGCGCACCTCCGGCGCCGGTCCCCTGCGCAGCCTGGTCTCCGTCAGCCTGCCCCTGCTGCGCCCGGCCCTGACCAACGCCGCCCTGCTGGTCTTCGCCCTGTCCATGGAAGTGCTCGGACTGCCCCTGATCCTGGGCTTCTCCAACAAGATCACCCTGATCTCCACCTATCTGTACGACCACTGGGTCAACGACTCCGAGCAGGGCCTCGTCTCCGCTGGCGCCGTCTGTCTGCTGGCCGCCGTCTCGGGACTCCTGGTGCTCCGCAACCGGCTGGTGGGGGACACCGCGCGCTTCACCACCACGACCGGGAAGGCCACCGGCGTCCGCCTCCTCCGGCTCGGGCCGTGGCGCTGGCTGCCGTCGGCGCTGATCGCCCTCGTCCTGCTCGTCTCCGTCGTCGTTCCCCTCGCGGGCGTCGTCCTCGCGGCCTTCACCTCGATCCTGTCGCCGTTCATCTCCCCGTGGAGCGTGCTCACCCTCGGCAACTTCTCCACCGTCCTCGACAATCCGCTCTACACGCGGTCCCTCGTCAACAGCCTGCTCATCGCGACGGTCGGCGGCGCGCTGACCACCGTCGCCATCGCCGTGCTGTCCGTCGTCGCCCACCGCTCCGACTTCCGCTTCCGCGGTTCGCTGCAACAGGTCATGCTCTGGCCGCGGATGATGCCCGCACTGATCACCGGCATGGCCTTCTTCTGGAGCTTCGCCCTGCTCGACAGGTCGGGAACGCTGCGCGCCGGACTCTGGGGCGTCGGCCTCGCCTTCGCCGTCCGCAGCCTCGCCCTCGGCTACAGCGCCTTCCACCCGGCCCTGGCCGGCATCGGCGCCGACCTCGACAACGCCGCCCGCACCTCCGGGGCCACCTGGTGGAAGGCGATGCGCACCATCGTCTTCCGCCTGGTCGCGCCCGCCATGGCCGCCTCGTTCGTCCTGCTGTTCGTGTCCATGCTCAACGAGTCCGAACCGGCCGTCTTCCTCGTCACCGACCGGACGCCCGTCCTCGGCCTGACCATGCTGCAACTCGCCGCCACGAGCACCGGCGGGACCGTCGCAGCGCTGGGAGTGATCCAAATGATCATCACGCTGGTCGTCCTGGGCGCGGGGCGCGCCCTGCTGGGGGTGCGTCCCCGTGCCTAGCCTCCACCTCGACGGGATCACCAAGCGGTTCACGCAGCACACCGCTCTGCACGACCTGTCCCTGACCGTCCGGGAGGGCGAGATCTTCACCCTCCTCGGCCCCAGCGGCTGCGGCAAGTCCACCACCCTGTGGTCGATCGCCGGCCTGCACCGGCCCGACTCCGGCACCATCGCCTTCGGCGACCGCGTCGTCTACGACCACGGCCGGGTCGACGTACCCCCCGAACACCGCAACTGCGGCGTGGTGTTCCAGTCGTACGCCGTCTGGCCCCACATGTCGGTGTACGACAACGTCGGCTACCCGCTGAAGCTGCGCAGGACCGGCAGGGCCCAGCGCGACCGCCGCGTCCGCGAAGTGCTCGACCTCGTCGAACTCGGACACCACGCGCGCCGCTACCCGCACGAACTCTCCGGCGGCCAGCAGCAACGTGTCGCGCTCGCCCGCGCCCTGGCCCATCCGCCCGAGATGCTGCTGCTCGACGAGCCGTTCTCCAACCTGGACGCCAAGCTCCGCGACCGCTCCCGCCACTGGCTGAAGACCCTTCAGCAACAGGTCGGCGTCACCACGGTGTTCGTCACCCACGACCAGGACGAGGCGCTGGCCGTCAGCGACCGCGTCGCCGTCATGGACCAGGGCCGGGTACGGCAGATCGGCACGCCCGTCGACGTCTACGACCACCCGGCCGACCTGTTCGTGGCCGACTTCGTGGGCACCGCCAACATCCTTCCCGCCACGGTCGTCGAGGCCGACGGGACGGACGCGCTGATCCACGTGGCCGGCCTGGACGCCCCGCTGACGGTGCCGCACACCGGCAGGCGCCGCGGGCCGGCGCACATCGTCGTCCGGCCCGAGAACATCGACATCGTCCGCGACACGGCGCGGGAACGCGCGGCCGACGAGCGTGCGGCGGCGCGGGACACCGTCACCGCGCCCGTCGAGAGCCGGACGTACCTCGGCGACCACTACCGCTACCGCATCCGCATCGGCGGAACGCCGGTGACGGTCACCACCACCCGCCGCGTCGACACGGACACCCTCACCGTCCGCCTCCCTCCCGAGGCCGTCCGCATCCACCACGAGGACCCGGCAGAGGAATCCGCAGAGGACCGTGCGGAGGGCTCCGGCAGGGACCCCGCGGAGGGCTCCGGCAAGGAGTCCGCGGAGGAATCCGCCGGGGACCCCGCAGAGGAATCCGCCACCCACGAGGAGAACCCCCATGTCCCCGTCCAATGACGCCCCGTCCGCCGAGACCGCGGCCGCCGGTGCCCCGGTCGCCGGTCCCGCCGACCGGGCCGGTGTCCTGGTGCCGGCCGGCATGCTCGGCGCCGGATTCGACCCCTCCACCGTCGAACGCGGTCTGCTCCTGAACCCCGACGTCATCGCCGTCGACGGCGGCTCCACCGACTCCGGCCCCCACTACCTCGGCACGGGCACCGCGAAGACCACCGCCGCGGCCGTCGCCCGCGACCTGCGCATCCTCCTCATCGCCGCCGCCCGCGCCGACGTCCCCCTCGTCGTGGGCTCCTGCGGCACCGGCGGCACCGACTCGGGGGTCGACTGGGTGGCCGGCATCACCGAGGAGGTCATGGCGGACGAGGGCCTCGACCTGAGAGTCGCCCGCGTCTACAGCGAGCAGGAGTCCTCGTTCCTGAAGGAGCAACTGGACGCCGACCGCATCCGGCCGCTGCCGCCGCTCGGCCCCCTGGACGCGGCCACCCTGGAGGACTGCACCCACATCGTCGGCATGATGGGCCACGAACCCATCGCCGACGCCATCCGGGCGGGCGCACAGGTCGTCCTGGCCGGCCGCGCCACCGACACGGCCGTGGCCGCCGCCGTCCCCCTGATGCTCGGGCTGCCGCCGGGACCTACCTGGCACGCCGCCAAGATCGTCGAATGCGGCGGCCAGTGCACCACCGACCCCCGATCGGGCGGCGTCTTCGCCACCATCGACCGGACCGGCTTCGTCGTCGAACCGCTCGCCCCGCACGCCGCCTGCACCCCGATCTCCGTCGCCGCGCACATGCTCTACGAGACCGTCGACCCCTACCGCATGCGCGAACCGGCCGGCACCCTCGACGTCTCCGACGCCGTGTACACCGCGCTCGACGACCGTCGTGTCCGCGTCGAGGGCTCCCGCTTCGAGCAGGCCGAACAGCACACGATCAAACTGGAGGGCTCCCGCGTCACCGGCTACGAGACCGTCTCGTTCACCGGCATCCGCGACCCCTACATCACCGCCCACATCGACCGCTGGGCCGCGCTGCTGCGCACGATCCTCGCCGAACGCATCGCGCAGACCCTCGGACTGCCCCCCGACGACTACGCCGTGGACGTCCGCCTGTACGGCCACAACGCGATCCTCGACGACCTCGACCCCGATCCCGGCCCGCCGCGCGAGGTCGGCGTCATGCTCCTCGTCAACGCCCCCACCCAGGCCCTCGCGACCGCCGTCGCCAAGGTCGCCAACCCGCTGATGCTGCACCTGCCGCTGCCCGAGATGCAGTACCTGCCCAGCTTCGCCTTCGCGACCTCCCCCGCGGAGACCGAACGCGGCGCCGCCTACGAGTTCGCGCTCCACCACGTCGTTGAGGTCGACTCGCCGACCGGCATGTTCCGCACCCACCACTCCCACGAGGTCACCCGTGCCTGAGCCCCACCGCCGGCCCCTGCTCGCGGACCGCGCCCTGGAGATCCGCTCCAAGAACGCGGGCCCGTTCTGGGTCACCCTGGAAACCTTCATGGAGGACGCCGCCGGCTACGCCGTCGCGGCCGACGACACCTTCCTGAACGAACGCACCATCGCCGGCCTCTACCGGGTCGACCCCCGGCAGGTACGGATCTTCCGCATCCCCGAGCTGAACGTCGTCAAGATCTCCTTCCCCCGGCCCGTCCCCCAGGCCGGCCTCCGGGACCGTGACGTCCACGCCGGCCAGCACCACGTCCCGCTCGCCTCCCTGCCGATCCCCGACCGCCACCTCGGTACTTTTGGCACCCCAGGTACCCCAGACACCCCCGGTGCCCCGAGTACCCCCGGCACTCCTGGTGCCGCCGGTGAGGAGGCCGACCGTGCCTGAACCCACCGCCGCGGTGGACGTCACCGCCGGCCGGCTCGACCTGCTCCGCCGACTCGACACACCGACGGTGTGCAACGCCCTGGCCCTCGCCGACCCCTCCCTCGGCCTCTCCCACGTCACCACCCGGCCGTTGCGCTGCGTCCGCCCGGACCTGCCGCCCATGGTCGGCTTCGCCCGCACCGCGACCATCAGGACCGCCGCCCCGCCCGCCGACCGGGAGGAGGCGGCCGAACTCCGGGCCTCCTACTACAAGTACGTTGCCCTTGGAGGACCTCGACGGCGACCGGGCCGGCACCGGCTGCATGTGGGGCGAGGTCAACACCACCATCCACCAGCGCCTCGGCTGCCTCGGCACCGTCACCAACGGCAGTGTCCGGGACGTCGACGACAACGCCCCCGGCTTCCAGATCCTCGCCGGCGGTGTCGTCCCCTCCCGCGCCCACACCTGGATCACCGGCTTCGGCCGGCCCGTGACCGTGCACGGCATGGAGGTCCACCACGGCGACCTCGTCCACGCCGACCAGCACGGCGCCGTCCGGATACCCGCGCCGCTGGTCGACCAGGTCCTGGCGGCCGCCGACACCGTCACCCGGCGCGAACGGGCACTGCTCGCCACCGTCCGCGCGGACTCCTTCACCGCCGCCGGCCTCCGGGAGGCGTTCCGGGCGTCGGACGAGATCCACTGACCCCCGCTCCGCGCGCCGCACGGCAGGGCGGGACGAAGGGAGACGGCGGGGCGCGGGTGGAGGCGCCGGGGCCGGGTACTCGGGTGCGCGGAAAGTCTGTGATCCCAGGGAGAGGATCTTGTCATGCTGATGGCTCACCCGGCGGTACTGCGAAAACTCGTCGACCAGTACACGGCGCTGAAGGTGCTCCACGCCGAGGACGGCAGCCCGGAGGTCCGGCAACGCCTGGACGACATCTCCTACACCCTGTGCGTCTCCACCGGCACCTGCGACGTCGACGCGGCCCTCGTCGCCGCCCGCTACCACCTCCCCGGCGCCCGCCCGGAAGACGACTCGATCCTCTCCGCAGGAGCCTGACCCACCCGCCCCACACATCGACGCACCGACCACCGATGACGGCGAGTCCCAGCCCCGGGGCTCGCCGTCATCGTCCTGTGGGGGCCCCGACAGGACGGCCGGCACCCCCGGTCCCTTTCGTTTTCCGTACAGCCCCGGCGGCAGGTCTTCGTTTTCCGCGCCACCGATTCCGCGTTCCGGGGCAGCGTGACGGTGACCGGACAGGACGTCCGGCCGGGGAGGTCACCGCACGATGCCAGAGCAGCAGAACCGGATCGGCGAGGTCGCCGTCCTCAGGGAGGAGATCGCGCAGCTCAGACGCGCGCTCGTCTCGCACGCGGTCGTGGACCAGGCGATCGGCGTCGTCGTCGCCTACGGCGGCGTACGCCCCGGCGTCGCCTGGGACGTCCTCAGGGAGGTCTCTCAGCACACGAACATCAAACTGCGCGAGGTGGCCGAGCACCTGGTGCAGTGGCCCCACTGCGAGTGGCTGCCTCCCGAGGTCCGCCGGAGCCTGGACGCCGCGCTGGAACGCCGCAGACCTCCCACGCGCCGCGAGCGGCAGCCCTTCGGACCCGCCCGGTGAACGGCTCAGCCACGCAGGGTGGCCGACGGGCTGGTGCCGTAGGCGTCGCGGTACAGCGCGGCGAAACGGCCGGCGTGCGCGAAGCCCCACCGCACGGCGACGTCCCCGACGGTCGTGCCCCCCGCCGGATCGGCGGCCTGGAGATCACGATGGGCATGGGCGAGACGGGCCCTGCGCAGATACGCGAGGGGTGTGGTGTCGAGATGACGCCGGAAGGCGTACTGGAGAGCACGCACGGTCACGTGCGCGGCCGCCGCGATCTCGGCCACGGTGAGGGGCTGATCGGCGTGGTCGTCGATGTGGGCGACGGCCCGGCGCAGCGTCGTCGGGTGCGCGTCGTCGCGGTCCTGAGCCGTGGGATCGGTACGCGCCGTGTTCGGGAACGCCGCGAGGACACTGGCGGCCAGCAACTGATCACCGGCCGCCGCTATCAACGGCTGCCCGGCGACCACCGGATCGGCCAGCACATGATCACGCAGGTAGACGATGGTCTCCCGGAGATGGCGGGCGGCGGCCGGGGAGTGCGGCCGGTGCCCGGTCAGCCGCACCGGCTCACGCAGCGGTCCCGCGCCGGACGCGGCCACCTGGTCCAGCAGACGGGGGTCCAGCATGGTGATGTTGTAGCGGGCGGAGCGGATGCGCCCCGCGTACGACAGGTCCGGCGGGGCGAACAGCACCACGTCACCGGGACCGAAGTCGTCCCGCACGTTCTGGTACACGTGGTCCGTGATCGTCCCCTCGTGGACCACGCACAGACAGATCCTCCCGAGCGGCGTCACCGCGTAGCTCATGTCGAAGTCCAGGTCGAGTTCGTCGACACTGATCGACGCCGTCGCGTCCCGGCGGATACGGGCCCGACCGGCCTCGGCCGTACCGCTGCCGATCCGCATCCGCGCGTAGGCCCGGCTCAGGAAGTCCTCCGTGACCGCGAGGTCGTCACTGTCGAACACCAGCGACTCCATCACAACACCCCCGCCCTTCCCGGCCCCGCCCGGACGATCGCGCCCCTGCGGCGCCGCTCCCTCCCGTTTCCCCAAGCGCGAGAACCAAACCGCCGCGAACTCCCCCCGCCGACTCCGCCCCCGCCGGCCTGCCGTCAGGCGAGATTGACGAGTCTGATGTAGCGGACCCAGTCCCAGAGGGAACCCGGATCCGTGTGATCCGTCCCCGGCACCTGATAGTGCCCCAGGATGTGCGCCCGGTCCTTCGGGATGCCGTATCTGTCGCAGATCGCCGCCGTCAGCCTCGCCGACCTCTCGTAGAGCGCGTCGGTGAAGTACGACGGCTTGTCCACCCAGCCCTCGTGCTCGATGCCGACGCTGCGCGTGTTGTAGTCCCAGTTCCCCGCGTGCCAGGCGACGTCGGCCTCCCGCACGCACTGCGCCACGTGCCCGTCGGCGGACCGCACCAGATAGTGCGCCGACACCCTCTTGGCCGGGTTCTGGAAGATGGACAGCGTGGTGCCGTACGACTCCTGCGTCACATGGATGATCACGCGGTCCACGGCGTAGGCGACGGGACGGTCGGACGCCGTGTAGTTGGCGGAGTCCGCCGCCTGCCACTCGGCCGTCGGATAGTCGACGGCCTGCGACTGCGCACCGGCCCGCGCGTCGGGAAGCAGCGCGTACGGAACGGCGGCGAGCGCCGCGCCCTTCAGGATCCGACGCCTGCTCGGAAACGGCCTTGCCCGGTCCATGCTGGATGCCTTTCGGGAATGGGGGAGGAAGCGGGCACCGACGTCACGTGCGCAGCGCCGCCGCGGTCTCGCGCAACCGGGCGTGCAGTCCGCGGTGCGTCTCGCGCGCGGGCAGCCAGTCCTTGCGCAGCTTGGCCACGCACGTGTAGTTGGTGTCGCACACGTTGGCCAACGGTGATTCGACCGCCTGGGTTGCGAACTGATACGCGTCCAGCTCAGTGAATCCGTAGTCGCGCACCAGCCACCGCACCAGGTCAAGCTGCGAGATCCGGAACGCGTCCTCCAACGGCCTGGCCGAACCGGTGGAGATGATGTGCGTGTCCGACTCCAGCCGCGGCCAGGGAGTGGCGATGCCCTTGAGGAGCTCGACGATCACCACGGTGTTCATCGCGCACTCGACGGCCACCCCGCACGTCTCGCCCTCTCCCTGTCTGGCGTGCCCGTCGCCGAGGCTGAGCAGCGCCCCCTCGACGTTCACCCCGAGGTAGCAGGTGACGCCGGCCCGCATCTCGGGGGTGTCCATGTTCCCGCCGTGCGCGTCCGGCACCAGCGCCGAGCGGACCTCCAGGTTGGCGGGCGCCACCCCCACCGTCCCGTGCATCGGGTCGAGCGGCAGCTCGGCCTCGAAGTCGCCCTCGCGGGCCCGGAACAGCGCGGTGCGCCGCTCCCGGTCCAACTGCCAGATCCACACCGTCTCCGGCAGCGGCGGCTGGAGCGTGGCCGTGGTGTGCGTCGAGGTGAGCGCCCCGAAGAGGGGGACAGTGGTCGACGCGGCCCAGTCGCGGGCCGGTTCGACCGACACGAAGTGCACGGCGACCGTGTCGCCCGGCTCCGCGCCCTCGATGTGGAAGGGGCCCGTCTGAGGGTTCAGGAAGGGGAACTCGCAGACCTCGGACACCAGGTCCTTCTCGGACCGCACCCGTCCGGCGAAGCAGTCCTCCGTGTAGAGGTCCAGGACCGTACCGGGGGCGATCCGCGCCACCGGCGGGGCACCGCCGAACGTCCAGGCGTACTCGCCCGGTTCGGGGCGTACCGTCAGGATCCGGGGGTCGGTCATCGCTGTTGTGCTCCGTTCTGCCGCAGGCCGGCGGGGGCGGGTTCGTCGAGGTGGACACGGGCGGTGTCGGCTATTCGGCCGGGGTGGCGCCGCAGCAGCACCAGGAGCACGACGACTCCGGCCGCCATCCAGACGCCCACGACGGGACCCGCGTACGACACCGGGGCGCTCAGCTCGGTCACGAAGTCGAACACCGGCAGTCCGGCCGCGGTCAGCAGGGCCGGGACGAACGCCACGATGCCCAGCAGTGGCAGCAGCAGATGCCGCACCGGCTTCAGGGCCGGGCGTCCGCGGCGCAGGAAGTAGCCCGCGCAGGCGAGGTTGACGACGATGTAGACCCCGATGACAACCGTGACGATCACCGTGGCCAGCAGCAGGAACGCGGTCACCGGGTCGTAGCCGAAACCCAGCCCCAGCACGGCGGCGACCGCGATCACCGTCTGCGCCGCGATGCCCGCGACGGGGGAGCGGTGGCGGGGATGGAGCACGGCCAGGAAGCGGGGGAGGACGCGGATGCGGGCCAGTGCGAAGGCCGTCCGCGTCGAGACGTTGGCGGACGCGTTGGCGTTGGCGATCGTCGAGTTCACCACCGCCAGGAACACCAGCACCCAGAACAGTCCGAACGACGCCCGCGCGACGCCCTCCCAGGACGCGGCGCCCGACGCCCCGAACGTCCCGAAGCGGTCCGGGCCGAAGTAGACCGTCATCGCGTACGTCGTCACCACGTAGACCAGCCCGATGCCGAGGGCCGCGCCGAGGACCGCGCGGTGCATCGTCCGGCGGGGATCGCGTGTCTCCTCGGCCAGCGGCGCCGCCGCCTCGAACCCGGCGAACGCCAGCACCGTGTAGACGGACCCGGCGAAGACGCCGCCGATGCCCTCGTACCCGTCGGCGGTGTGCGAGGTGCCGAACACCGACAGGGTGTTGTCCCCGCCCGCCCTGCCGATGAGCCAGACGGCGAACACCAGGAAGACGAGGACCTCGAAGACCCCGAGGACCGTGCCGAACCGGGCCGAGGCGCGGACCCCCAGGAACCCGGCCACGGCGATGACCGCCGCTCCCGCGAGCGACCACGGCCACCACAGGTCCGCCGGATAGGACGACCACTCCTGGTGCAGGGTGCCCGCGGTGGTGAAGCCCAGTTGCAGGAGCAGCAGCGGCGGGACCAGGGCCTCCACGAACACATAGCCCCAGCCGACGAGGAAGCCCACGGTCGGGTGCAGTCCCTGCGCGGCATAGGTGGCGACCGAGCCCGCGGCGGGCAGCTCCCGTGCCAGTTCGGCCACGCAGGACGCGGTGAACAGACACGCGACCAGCGCGATCAGCACGGACAGCGGCAGGCTGCCACCGGCGAAGGCGGCGCCCGACGGAATGGACGCGGCGACGGCCGCGGCGGGCGCCATCGCGGTGATGCTCTGGAACAGGACCTCGCGCAGCCCGACGGCGTCGCGTCGCAGTCCGCCGACCGTCTCCTCCGACATGCGTGCACCTCCCCCTCGCTCACCACGAAGCACCCGTCGCCCGGACGGTCCGGCGGCGCCTCGCGTGAATCACGGTACGGCGCCCACCGGTTGGGCAGAAGGGCACCACGTGGTTCCGTGGACGACGCGGGATCTGTGGACAACTCGGCCACCCGTTCGGGTGAAGTGCCCCAGGAATCAAGGGAGATGAGCCACGATTCGGGGGCGACGCACTTGTGACGGGCCTGTGACCGGAGGAGTGGCTTCCGCCACTGCTCGCGCCGAAGAGGTTCTGATCGACTCGCCCGATGCGCCCCCTCACCCTCGGCCCGGCCGTCGCCGCCGGCCTTCTGCTCCTCACCGCCTGCGGCTGGGAGACCGGCCCCGGGACCGTCCGGCCCGACCGGGTCGCCGACAATCCCGCCTGCGGCGAGGCGGGTTCGCCGGTTCCGGCCGTCCCCGCCGAGCCGTCCGGCGGGGAGACGGACGGAGTCACCGTCACGGGCGGGGCGAACGGCTGCGCCGAGTACCGGGTCACGAACCACCACACGGAGCCCTACACCTACACCGTCACCTTCGCTTTCCACTCCGCGTCGGGGGAGGCGCTGTGGCACGCGGACCGCGTCGTGCCGGACGTCGCGCCGGGGAAGACGGTGCCGGGGGTGATCGAGCCGGTGGGCGACCAGCCGCCCACCGCGCCGGCCCCGGCACTGGTGAAGCTGGTCGAGGTGCGGAGCGTTCCCGTCGCCGAGGCACCTTCGCAGTCGGGCACCTGCCCGCCCTCCGGGGTGCATGTGTACATCGACGAGGGCGACGCGGCCATGGGACTTCGCATGGTCGGGATCCATCTGCGGAACTGCGGAAAGGACACCTACCGGCTCGCGGGCTACCCCCGGCTGGGCGTCCTGGACGAGTCGCACGAGCCGGTGCGGGACGTGCGTGTCCTGCACGACGGCTCCTCGGTCGCCATGAGCACCGGGGCCGACGGCCCGCCCCGGCCACTGGACCTGGCGCCCGGTGAGGGCGCGGTCGCCGGCCTGGTGTGGCGCAACACCGTCCTCGACGGCACCCCGGTGAACGCCCCCTACGTCAGGGTGTGGCCGAAGCCGGGCGCGGCGCCCGTGACGGTGACACCGGAACTGGACCTGGGAACCACGGGCAGACTCGCCGTCGGCCCCTGGAAGAAGGACACCTGACCCGCGGTCACACCGGCGCTCCTTCACTCGGACATCCGCGGTCACGCCGGTTTCCCCTCCCTCAGATACACGACGGTCCCGGACCGGGCGGCCCCGCACAACGCGGTGAGCGTGCCGTGCGGGGCCGTCGACCGCACCCCGCCGAGTTCCCCCACGTCCCGCGCGTGGGAATCCGGTTGCCGTGTCGCGGCCGGGGTGCGACCGTCCTCGGCATGCCCACCTTCAGCGCGCACGACGGCACCCGGCTCGCCTACCGGGTCACCGGAGAAGGCGACCCGCTCGTCTGTCTGCCCGGCGGTCCCATGCAGGCGTCCGCCTACCTCGGAGACCTCGGGGGACTCGCCCGGCACCGGCGGCTGATCATGCCGGACCCGCGGGGGACCGGTGACTCGGCGGTGCCGGACGACCCGGGAACGTACCGTTGCGACCGGCTCGTGGCCGACGTGGAGGCGCTGCGCCGGCACCTGGACCTCGACCGGATGGACCTCCTGGGGCACTCCGCCGGTACCAACCTGACGGTGCGTTACGCGGAGCGTCACCCGGAGCGCGTCGGACGGCTCGTGCTGATCACTCCGAGCCCCATGGCCGTCGGCCTCACCGTCACGGCGGACGATCGGCTCGAGACGGCACTGCTGCGGCGCGGCGAACCCTGGTTCCCTGCTGCCCACGAGGCGCTCGAAGCGGCCGTCGCCGACCGCGCCACGGCCGACACCTGGCAGGCCCTCGCCCCGTTCGCCTACGGCCGCTGGGACGAGGCCGCGCGCGAACACCGTGCCCTGGAGGACACCCAGCGCAACAACGAGGCGGCGGCCATTCATGGTGCCGAGGGCGCCTACGACCCGGACGCCACCCGCCGGGCACTCGCGGCGTTCCGGAACCCCGTGCTGCTGCTCGCGGGTGCGTACGACCTGAACTCGCCCACGCGCATGGTGGCCGAATTCGCCGGACTCTTCCCCGACGCGCGGTTCGAGGTCCAGCCGGGGAGCGGCCACTTCCCCTGGCTCGACGACCCCGAGCGCTTCGTGAAGACCGTCGCCGCCTTCCTGGACTGAGGCCCACGCGGGGGCGGCCGAGACCCCACGCGCGGGAGCAGCCGTACGAGCACCCGCGTGTGGGGAAGCGGTGCGACCCGCGCGGGTCAACCGTGCTCGGCCACCGCCGCCGGGTCGTCCAGCACGGCCCGCACCACGGAGTGCGCGGCGCCCAGCAGCGGCCCCTGAGAGCCGAGCCGGGACACCGTCACCGGGCACGGCGGTCCGGCCGTCCGGTCCGCCAACTCGCCCGACAGCGAGGGCAGCAGCCACGGCGAGAGCCCGGCCAGCGCACCGCCGAGCACCACGGACTCGGGGTCCAGCAGATTGACCGCCCCGGTCAGGGCGATCCCGAGCGCCGCACCCGCGTCGTCCAGGGCCCGCCGCACCTCCGCGTCGCCCTCGCCCGCGCGCCGGGCCAGCAACCCCACCTGATCCTCGCCCGGTTCGAGACCGGCGGCGCGCAGGACCGCCTCCTCACCGGCGTACTGCTCCAGACAGCCGCGCCCGCCGCAGGCGCAGGGCGGCCCCTCCGGATGAACGGGCACATGGCCCAGCTCACCGGCGAACCCGCGCGTACCGCGCAGCAGTTGCCCGTCCACCACGACCGCGGCACCGATACCGATCTCCGCGGACACGTGCAGGAAGTCGCGCGGAGTGCCCTCGCCGAGCCACAGCTCCGCCAGGGCGCCGAAGTTGGCCTCGTTGTCCACGCTCAGCGGCAGACCCGCGGGCAGCAGCGCCCCGAGGTCCGTGTCGTGCCAGTCGAGGTTCGGCGCGCGGACGACGGTGTGCCCGTCGCGCGAGACCAGACCCGGAACGGCCACCGCGAGCCCGGCCGGCCACAGCCCCGCGCGCTCCGCCTCGCCCACGACACCGCGGACGAGCGCGGTGAGTTCGGCCAGCACCGGACCGGACGCCCGGCCCCGGTTGGGGGCGTGCCGCACCGCCCGCGCGCGTACCTCGCCCCGCAGATCGACCGCGCACACCGCCAGGTGGTCGACGCCGACCTCGGCGCCGATCCCGGCGGGCCCGCGCCCGCTGACCGCGAGCGCCGAGCCGGGCCGGCCCACGCGGCCGGGCCGCTCGGGGCCCAGTTCCTCCAGCAGCCCCCAGCGGATCAGCTCGTCCACGAGCGTCGACACCGCCGCCCGCGTCAGCCCGATGCGGGAGGCGACCGCGGCCCGCGACAGCGGACCGTCACCGCTGACGGCGTGCATCACGCGCGCGAGGTTGCGCCGGCGCATGCCCTGCTGGGTGTCGGGCAGGGCGCGGCCGGGAACGGGTGGGCCCTCGTGCAGCGGTGCGGTCATGCCTCCGTCAATCCTCGGTCCGTGCCCTCGCGGGCGTCACTCGCGGGTGGGGTCAGCCGGCGTCCGTCCCGCGCTCCAG
Source organism: Streptomyces sp. NPDC026672 (assembly GCF_040638185.1). Classification (NCBI taxonomy): domain Bacteria; kingdom Bacillati; phylum Actinomycetota; class Actinomycetes; order Kitasatosporales; family Streptomycetaceae; genus Streptomyces; species Streptomyces sp. NPDC026672. The sequence goes on along the minus strand of NZ_JBEZXS010000022.1, from coordinate 31,557 downwards.
CAGCGGGGCCGCGTCGGAGAGTACCCCGGAGATCCTGGCGAACGCCGCCTCGTCCCGCTCCACGGCCTCCAGCACCGGACCCGAGGCCGTGTTCCAGCGGCGCGCCACCGCGGCCGGGTCCTCACCGGTCAGCAGTCCCGCCGCCTGCGCCGCCGCGCCCAGCGCCACCAGTTCCTTGGCCTGCGGCACCTGGACCGGACGCCCCGACAGCCGCCGCACGGTCTCCTGCCAGGCCGTGCCGCGCGCGCCGCCGCCGATCAGCAGCAGCGGCGTGGTGCGGTCCGCGTCGGCGTCGAGGACCAGGTCCAGGGCGCCCAGCAGCGCGTGCACGGCGCCGTCGTACGCGGCCTGGAGGAGCTGCCCGGGGGTCGTGTCGTGACGCAGCCCGTGCAGCACCCCGGAGGCGTTCGGCAGGTTCGGGGTGCGCTCCCCGTCCAGGTACGGCAGGAACGTCACCGTGCCGCCCGGCTCGACCGCCTCGCGGTCCCGTCCCAGCAGGGTGGCGACCCGGTCGACGGCCAGGGTGCAGTTCAGCGTGCAGGCCAGCGGCAGCCAGTCGCCGTGGGCGTCGGCGAAGCCCGCGACCGTGCCCGTCGGATCGGCCGGACGGTGCCGCGACACGGCGTACACCGTGCCCGACGTGCCCAGGCTCAGCACCGGGGTGCCCGGCCGCAGCCCCAGGCCCATCGCGGCCGCCGCGTTGTCACCGGTGCCCGCCGCGACCAGCGTGCCCTTGGAGAACGGCAGACCGTGGCCGTCGCGCACGGTGCCCGCGACCTCGCCGGGCCGTACCACGCGCGGGAGGAACGCCGGGTCGAGCCCGATGTGCGCCAGGGTCTCCTCGTCGTACGCCTCCGTGCCGGACGCCCACCAGCCGGTGCCGGAGGCGTCGCCGCGGTCCGTCGTGCCCTGACCCGTCAGGCGTTCGGTGAGGTAGTCGTGGGGGAGGCGCACCGCGCGGGTGGCGCGCACCGCCTCCGGCTCGTGCTCGGCAAGCCACGCCCACTTCGTCACGGTGAACGAGGCGCCCGGCACACTGCCCGTGCGCTCCGCCCACCCCTTCGGGCCGCCCAGCTCCTCGACCAGCCGACGGGCCTGCGGCGCGGAACGCACGTCGTTCCACAGCAGCGCGGGACGCACCGGCTCGCCGTCGGCGTCCAGCGTGACCAGGCCGTGCTGCTGGCCGCCGATCGACACGGCGGCCGCCTCACGGGCCGCGTCGCCGCACTGGCGCAGCGCCTCGTTCAGGGCGTCCCACCACTGGCGCGGGTCGCTCTCCCGGCCGGCGCCGGTGGTGACCGTGTGCGGCGCCTGGCCGCTCGCCACGACCTGACCGGTCGTCGCGTCGACGACCAGCGCCTTGGTGGACTGGGTGGACGTGTCCACGCCGACGACGAGCGGACCCTCGGCTGCTGACATCGTGCTCTCCCTCTTCCGCGGCTCGCGGGATCTGGCCTGGTGTTCTCCGGCGTGTCCACGCGGCGGCGACCGGGCTGTCACCTCTTCGAGGACATCTTGTCTCTTCCCAGGGACGAGAGTGCATACTAATTTGTAAACGGCCATGACGAAATAGTCGGAGCAAGCAAGGAGCCGCGGCATGAGCTACCAGCCCACCCCCGAGGACAGGTTCACCTTCGGTCTGTGGACCGTCGGCTGGCAGGGGAGGGACCCGTTCGGCGACGCCACGCGGCGCGCCCTCGACCCCGTCGAGTCGGTGCAGCGCCTGGCCGAGCTGGGTGCCTACGGCGTGACCTTCCACGACGACGACCTGATCCCCTTCGGGTCCTCGGACACCGAGCGCGAATCGCACGTCAAGCGCTTCCGCCAGGCCCTCGACGCAACCGGCATGACCGTGCCGATGGCCACCACCAACCTCTTCACCCACCCCGTCTTCAAGGACGGCGCGTTCACCGCCAACGACCGCGACGTACGCCGTTACGCGCTGCGCAAGACGATCCGCAACGTCGACCTGGCGGTCGAGCTGGGCGCGAAGACCTACGTCGCCTGGGGCGGCCGCGAGGGTGCCGAGTCCGGCGCCGCCAAGGACGTCCGCGTCGCCCTGGACCGCATGAAGGAGGCGTTCGACCTCCTCGGCGAGTACGTCACCTCGCAGGGCTACGACCTGCGCTTCGCCATCGAGCCCAAGCCGAACGAGCCGCGTGGCGACATCCTGCTGCCCACCGTCGGCCACGCGCTGGCGTTCATCGAGCGCCTGGAGCGCCCGGAGCTCTACGGCGTCAACCCCGAGGTCGGCCACGAGCAGATGGCCGGGCTGAACTTCCCCCACGGCATCGCGCAGGCCCTGTGGGCGGGCAAGCTCTTCCACATCGACCTCAACGGCCAGTCCGGCATCAAGTACGACCAGGACCTCCGCTTCGGCGCCGGAGACCTGCGTTCCGCCTTCTGGCTGGTCGACCTCCTGGAGAGCGCCGGTTACGAGGGCCCGCGGCACTTCGACTTCAAGCCGCCGCGGACCGAGGACATCGACGGCGTCTGGGCCTCGGCGGCCGGCTGCATGCGCAACTACCTCATCCTGAAGGAGCGCGCGGCCGCCTTCCGCGCCGACCCGGAGGTCCAGGAGGCGCTGCGCGCCTCGCGTCTGGACCAGCTGGCGCAGCCCACCGCGGGCGACGGCCTGGAGGCGCTGCTCGCCGACCGCACGGCGTTCGAGGAGTTCGACGTCGAGGGTGCCGCCGCGCGCGGCATGGCCTTCGAGCGCCTCGACCAGCTCGCCATGGACCACCTGCTGGGCGCCCGCGGCTGAGACCCACGCGCGCGTGGAGCGAAGATTCCCTGATTCCCTCAGGACTCCACATGCGCCGGCCGTCGCCGAACCCCGCGCGGAATGACACGGAACCATGCGGTCCATGACCTGGCTCCGTACCAACGTCCGCGCGGGGGTCGCGTCATGACGGGGGGCACGGCGAACCTGGGCGACATGGTCACACCGCCTCCGCCGCCCCGGCCGCCCGGCCCTCCGGGCGGCGATCCCTCCCCGGACGGCTTCGGACCGCCCGTCCCGGGCGGCGCGCTACCGCCAGGAGCCCCCGCGAGGCGCCGGGGCCTGCTGTTCGCGGTGCTCGGCGTGCTCGTGGCCGCCGCCGCGGTCGTCGCCGTGGTGCTGACGACCTCGGGCGACGACTCGCCCGACGGGAGCGGGGCGAGCACCGGAGGCACCACCGAGCCGTCGCTCGGCATCCCCAGCGGCCTGCCGAGCGGCCTCCCCACGAAGCTGCCCAGCGGATTCCCCACGGCACTGCCGAGCGGGCTTCCGACAGCGCTGCCGAGCGGCTTCCCGACCGACCTGCCGAGCGGGCTGCCCTCGGGCTTCCCCAGCGAGCTGCCGAGCGACCTGAGGTCGCTCCTCCCCTCCCTCGGCGGGGAAGCACCCCAGGGGTGACCCGCTCGCTTCACCAGGTGTTCGATTTTTTCGGTCGGGTATCGGCCCTCGGGGTGTGTCAGGGTCGGGAGTCGGGGGCGACTCAGGGACGTCTCAGGGTCGGTGCCCGGAACCGCCGGGAGCGCGCGCCCGTTTTCACATCAGAGAGCGGCAGTGGCCGCGAAGGAGGCGACGCTCATGTCCAAGAACGCGAAGATCGCCGCAGGGGGTGTGGCGGTCGGGCTCATCCTGTTGATATGGCTGCCCTGGTGGGTGACGTTCCTGATCGTGGTGGGCGTCCCGGTGGCCGCGTACCTCACGCTCGACCCCTCGCAGCGCCGCAGGCTGCGCCGGGCCACGCGGAAGGAAATCGGCCGCTGAGGCGCTGACACCCGGCCGCGTACCCGGTCAGGGAGCAGGAGCCGACCACGTCGCCGCCCCCGGACCCGCCGACGGTCCGGTCCGCGGGCGGCGGAGCGCCCCGCTCCACCCGGGAGACCGGCGCGTCGAACGAGACAGGTCGAAGCAGACGGAAGGGCCGGATGTGCCGTGCCCGTGCCGGGACGCTGGCCCTTGCGCGGGCCCGGCAGGCTCAACTGGGCCGTACGGCCATCTTGTCGAGCGCCTCCAGGAGGCCGGGCAGCTCCGGGCCCCGGCCGACCGGCAGGACCTCGCCGGGCTCCTCGTCCAGCAGGACGAACGCGATGTCGTCGGTGCGGGCCACCATCGACCAGCCGGGCCCGTCGACGCGCAGCGTGCGGGCGTCACCCGGGGCGAACGTGGAACGGACCCGGCCCAGGGGCGGCGGCGAGCCCACATAGGCGCGGGCCTCCGCCAGCACCCGCCGTATGCCGCGGCGGCCCGTGGGAGCGGCTTCGGCACCGCCGTTCCCGGACTGCGGGGGCTGCGGGGGCTGCGAGGGCTGTTGGGGCCGCGCCGGAGCGTCGCCCGGTGTCGAGAACTCGGCGTCGTCGATCTGCTCCCGCCAGACAGCCCACTGGAGGGCGATCTCGTCGGCGCCGAGCCGCCGTTGGGCCGGCCCCCAGGTGCTGGTGTCCGGCGGGGCCAGCGGTGGGCCCTCCGCGACGTCGGGGCCGGGATCGTGCGGCGCGGGCACCCCGGGGGCCGCGACGGCGACCGCGAGGGGCCAGCCCGGCAGCGCGGCGACCACCGTGTGCTCGTCCGGCGACAGGTCGTACTCCATGCCGCAGTCCCAGGACGCGATCGCGACGGCGACCAGCGACACGTCGTCGACGACCACCGTCCAGCGGGCGCCGGAACCGTCCTGGCCGAGCACCAGGCCGTAGCCCTCGGCGAGCGGCGTGAGACCGAGGGCGGCGCACGCCTCCGGGTAGTCGTCGCCCAGCACGCTCGGAAACTGCGGCGGCGTCAGCAGCACCGCCGTGAGCACGTACAGCGCGTCGTCCGCGGCGACGGCCTCCGTGTCCGTCCCGGCCATCCCAGCCTCCCCAGTGGTTCGTCCAACGGCGCGCACCCTAGTGCGAGCGGAAGGCGGTTGTCACGACTCCTCCTCACACCCGGAGCCGCCGTCCTCCACCACGGAAGGGGCGAAACGGCCACGTGGAGCGGCCGGTGGAACGGGACCGGATCAGGCCGACGGCAGCCCCAGCAGATCCCGGGCCACCGCCCGCGGGGGCTCGTCCCGCTCCCGGGCCAGGGCGATGACGGCCCGGCAGGCCAGCTCCCTCACCCCGAAGGACAGGGCCTCGGGCGACACCCAGGCCGCTGCTTCGTCCATGCCGTCCTGGTCGTCGTCGACGGAGGACGCGACATAGGAGGCAGCCGCCTCGAACAAGTTGTGCGCGCCCTTTTCACGACCGCCGACCGCCTCCGCGCGCGTGGAGGTCCAAAACCCGGTGACGTATGTGCGGATCCTGTCGAACATGCGGAGCACCTTCCCACTGCGCGGTGACGTACCCGACCCTCCATCTGCTCCTGTTCAACGTAGGGTTGGAGCCGCGGCCACAGAAGGGCGACGCCCGGATGAACCGACTCCGCCGTGCGCGTTCAGGGCTCCCGGACCGCCAGCGCGAGGAAGCGGGCGTCCTCGTCGGCGTACGACGTCATGCGCCAGCCGGAACCGGCCAGCAGCGGGCGCAGATTGGGCTCGGCGCGCAGGTCGTCCGGCGTGATGTGGCGGCCCTGGCGCGCGGCGAGCGCGGCCCGGCCGATCGGATGGAACAACGCCAGCGTGCCGCCCGGCCGCACCACGCGTGCCAGCTCCCGCAGATTCTCGGCGGGACGGGGCAGATGCGCGATGAGCCCGGCCGCGAACACGGCGTCGAGGGACCGCGAGCGCAGCGGCAGCGCCGCCACGTCGGCGAGCAGGAGCCTGCCGTCGTGATCCCGTCCGGCCCGCACGGCGGCCTGAAGCATCGCCGGGGTCAGATCGACGCCGAGCACGACCCCCGACGGTCCGACGGCGGCGCGCAGCGGCGGAAGCGCGCGTCCCGTGCCGCACCCGGCGTCGAGCACGCGGTCGCCCTCGCGGACCCCGAGGTCGGCGACGGCGGCCGTGTAGGCCGGGCCGTCGTCCGGGAAGCGGCTGTCCCAGTCGGCCGCGCGGGCGCCGAAGAACTCCTGGACATGTGTGTGGTCGTCGCTCATGCCCCGCATGATTCCGCACCGGTGCCGGGGCGTGGAAGGAAGCGCTGATCAGGCCGGTGGAGCACGCCGGATGGACCCGCGCCGCCCGACCACTCCGCTCCGTCGGCCGGCACTGCTCAGCCCGACAGGTTCTTCACCGCCCTCACCTTGTCGACGGCGACCCGGACCAGGAGTTCCCCCGGAACACCGTTGCGGGCACCGAACTCCTCGGCGCGCTCCTCGCCCATGTATCGCGCGGCGATCCTCGTCGCCCACCGCCGGACCTCGTCCAGGTCCTCCGACAGCGTGGCCCGCCCGTTCAGGACCACGAAGTGGAACGGCGGACGCTCGTCGTCCACACACAGGGCGACACGCCCGTCACGTGCCAGATTGTGCCCTTTCACCGTCTCCTTCCCGGTGTTGAACACCAGCTCGTCCCCGTCGAGCAGGAACCAGATCGGCGTCACATGGGGGCTCCCGTCAGCCCTGACGGTCGACAACTTGCCGGTGCGGGTGCCGTGCGAGACGAACGCCCGCCATTCCTGGTCGGTCATCTTCTGTGCCATGGCTCCCATCCTCCTTGCCCGAGCGGCACTCGTGGGGAAGGCTGGCTGAGAGATCCTCCGGCCAGGAGGAGACGTCACACGGGGAGACGGAACATGGCGCAGAACCAGGGATTGAGCTGGTTGCTGGACGATCTGACCGAGCGCGTCGACCACGTACGACACGCGTTAGTCCTGTCGAACGACGGACTGGTGACCGGAGCCAGCACGGGACTCCGTCAGGAGGACGCGGAGCACCTCGCCGCGGTCTCCTCCGGGCTGCACAGTCTGGCCAAGGGGTCGGGACGGCACTTCGGCGCGGGCCGGGTGCGCCAGACGATGATCGAGTACGACGAGGCGGTCCTGTTCGTCACCGCGGCGGGCGAAGGCAGTTGCCTCTGCGTGCTCAGCGGCGCTGACTCCGACATCGGGCAGATCGCCTACGAGATGACCCTGCTCGTGAACCGCGTCGGAGAACACCTCGGCGTGGATGTAAGGCAACCTCAGCGAACGTCCGCGTCAGACCTCTGACCTGCACGTTCGTCAATCCCCGTGGAGTTTTCCACAGGCCGGCCACGGTGTGTGGCCGAGGGGCTACGGTGTGTTTCACGGCGAACGCACACAGCGTGAGCACCCACTCCACGGGGGAGTACGACCATGTCGGGCAGCACCATCGCACAGCCACGCCACCGCACCTGCGCACCGGGCCGAGCCGCACGTGAACTGGACCTCAAGCGGAGCGAGTTCGACCTCGCGATGCACCTCGGGCGCATCCGCACCGTGCCGGACGAGGGAGGCGGCGGAGACCGTCGCGTCGAGCGGGCCGAGATCGAGCGGCTGCGTTCGGCGGACGGCTTCCCCGAAGCGCTCCGGGAGAGCGTCAGGACCGTCGGCACCACGGAGGCCGCGACCCTCATGGGCGTGCCGCCCAGCAGGTTCACCCGCCTCGCGCGCCTGGGACTGATCGTCCCGGTCACCTTCTACCTCAACCGCTACCGGGCCGTGGTCTGGCTCTATCTGGCCGACGAACTGCGGCAGTTCAGCGCCGAGGAGAGCAACACGTCCTTCCTGACGGGCCGTACGCCCGAGCGGCTGCGGGACCAGCTCGGCGCGGGAGCGGACCTGCGGGCCCGCACCTGGCGCGGACGCCACCTGGGATTCCTGCTGCGGCAGGCCCACGACCCCTGGGAACACGCCGCGGCGGTGGCCGCGTTCCTCGCCCCCGACCAGGTCGCGGATGCCGTCCCGGACCCCCATGAACGCGCCCACCTGAACCGCCTCCTGCCGGGACCGCCCGTCCAGCGTGCGCCGGGATCACCCTCCGCGCACCTCGTCGAGCGGATCATGACGGCGGACGCCCCCGACGAGATCGACTGGCTCCGCAGCGACCTGGTCCGGGCGGTGGAGGAAGCACGCGCGCACCACCCCGCACCGCGCCCCGGGCAGATCCCGACCCCGCCCGGGACCGAACCGTCCCGCGGGCTGCTGGACCGCCTGCTGCGCAGAGGCCCCCGGCCGGCGGGGCCGTGAACCCGGTCCCGCGGACGGCGGCGCCCCGCTCTACAGGGCCCTGAACAGGCCCTCCTGGACGACCGAGACGAGCAGACGCCCCTCCAGGTCGTAGATGCGCCCGCGGGCGAGACCGCGGCCGCCCGTCGCGATCGGCGACTCCTGGTCGTACAGGAACCACTCGTCCGCGCGGAACGGCCGGTGGAACCACATGGCGTGGTCCAGCGACGCCATGTCGAAGTTCCGCGGACCCCACAGGGGCTCGACCGGGATGCGCACGGCGTCCAGCAGGGTCATGTCACTGGCGTAGGTCAGCGCGCAGGTGTGCACCAGCGGATCGTCGCCCAGCGGACTCACCGCGCGCATCCACACCGCGCTGCGCGGCTCGGCGCCCCGGATCTCCTCGGCGTTCCAGCGCAGCCGGTCCACATAGCGGATGTCGAAGGGCTGACGCCGCGCCATCCGCTCCAACTGCTCCGGCAGCGCGCCCAGATGCTTGCGGATCTCCTCGGCCACCGTCGGCAGGGACTCCGGGTCCGGCACCTCACGGGCCGGCGGCAGCTGGTGCTCGAACGGTCCTTCCTCAGGCTTGTGAAAGGAGGCGGTCAGATTGAAGATCGTGCGGCCCTGCTGCACGGCGGTGACCCGCCGGGTGGTGAACGACCGCCCGTCCCGGACCCGCTCGACCTGGTACACGATCGGCACGCCCGGACGGCCCGGACGCAGGAAGTACGCGTGCAGCGAGTGCACCGGACGGTCGCCCTCCGTGGTGCGCCCGGCGGCCACCAGCGCCTGGCCGGCCACCTGGCCGCCGAAGACCCGCTGGAGCGACTCCTGCGGGCTGCGGCCACGGAAGATGTTGACCTCGATCTGCTCCAGGTCGAGCAGGTCCACGAGCCTGTCGGCCGGGTTCGTCATGGGTGGGATTCTCCTGTGTTCACAACTGACCGACATCGGTGACCCGGACGACCGCGCGGCCCTCCGCGTCGGAGGCCGCGAGATCGACCTCCGCGCTGATGCCCCAGTCGTGGTCGTCGTTCGGGTCGTCGAAGATCTGACGGACGCGCCACAGACCGTTCTGCGGCTCCTCCTTGATCACCAGCAGCTTGGGGCCGCGGGCGTCCGGACCGGTGCCGAGGTCCTCGTACTCGTCCCAGTACTTGTCCATCGCCTCGCCCCACGCGTCGGCGTCCCAGCCGCTCTCCGCGTCCATCTCGCCCAGCTCCTGGACCTGGTCGAGCGCGGCCAGCTCCACGCGGCGGAACATCGTGTTGCGGACGAGGACGCGGAAGGCGCGGGCGTTGGTCGTGACCGGCTTGACCTCGTCGGCCTTCTCCTGGGCCTCCTCGGCGGTCAGTTCCTCCGGGTTGGCGAGCTGCTCCCACTCGTCCAGCAGACTGGAGTCCACCTGGCGCACCATCTCGCCGAGCCACTCGATGAGGTCCTGGAGGTCCTCGGACTTGATGTCGTCCGGGACGGTGTGGTCCAGGGTCTTGTAGGCACTGGCCAGGTAACGCAGCAGGATGCCCTCGGTGCGGGCCAGCTCGTAGAGGGACACCAACTCCGTGAAGGAGAGTGCCCGTTCGTACATGTCGCGGACGACCGACTTCGGCGACAGCGGATGGTCGCCGACCCAGGGGTGGCTCTTGCGGTAGGTGTTGTACGCGTGGAAGAGCAGCTCCTCCAGCGGCTTCGGGTAGGTCACGTCCTGGATGCGCTCCATGCGCTCCTCGTACTCGACGCCGTCCGCCTTCATGGCGGCCACCGCCTCACCGCGCGCCTTGTTCTGCTGGGCCACCAGGATCTGCCGCGGATCGTCCAGTGTGGACTCCACGACCGACACCATGTCCAGGGCGTACGACGGCGACTCCGGCTCCAACAGTTCGAACGCGGCCAGCGCGAACGTGGACAGCGGCTGGTTGAGCGCGAAGTCCTGCTGGAGGTCGACGGTGAGCCGGACGATGCGGCCCTCGGCGTCCGGCGTGTCCAGCTTCTCGACGATGCCGCCGTCGAGGAGCGACCGGTAGATGGCGATGGCCCGCCGGATGTGCCGCAACTGCTGCTTGCGCGGCTCGTGATTGTCCTCCAGCAGACGCCGCATGGCCTCGAAGGCGTTGCCCGGCCGGGCGATCACCGACAGCAGCATCGTGTGCGTCACACGGAAACGCGAGGTCAGCGGTTCCGGCTCGGACCCGATCAGCTTCTCGAACGTGGTGTCCGTCCAGCCGACGAAGCCCTCGGGCGCTTTCTTGCGCACCACCTTGCGGCGCTTCTTCGGGTCGTCGCCCGCCTTGGCCAGCGCCTTCTCGTTCTCGACGACGTGCTCCGGCGCCTGCGCCACGACCAGCCCCGCGGTGTCGAAGCCCGCCCGTCCGGCCCGGCCCGCGATCTGGTGGAACTCTCGGGCGCGCAGCGTGCGCACCCGGTTGCCGTCGTACTTGGTCAGGGCCGTGAACAGCACCGTGCGGATGGGCACGTTGACGCCCACGCCGAGCGTGTCCGTGCCGCAGATGACCTTCAGCAGACCGGCCTGCGCCAGTTTCTCCACCAGCCGCCGGTACTTGGGCAGCATGCCGGCGTGGTGCACCCCGATGCCGTGGCGGACGTAACGGGAGAGGTTGCGGCCGAACTTGGTGGTGAAGCGGAAGTTGCCGATCAGCTCGGCGATCTGGTCCTTCTCCTCCCGCGAGCACATGTTGATGCTCATGAGCGCCTGCGCCCGCTCCACGGCCTGCGCCTGCGTGAAGTGCACGATGTAGACCGGCGCCTGCCGGGTCTCCAGGAGGTCGGTCAGCGTCTCCGTGAGCGGGGTGAGGCGGTATTCGTAGGACAGCGGCACCGGGCGGGTGACCGAGCGGATCACCGAGGTGGGGCGGCCGGTGCGGCGGGTGAGGTCCTTCTCGAAGAAGGAGACGTCGCCGAGCGTGGCCGACATCAGGACGAACTGCGCCTGAGGCAGTTCGAGCAGCGGGATCTGCCAGGCCCAGCCGCGGTCGCCCTCCGCGTAGAAGTGGAACTCGTCCATGACGACCTGGCCGACGTCGGCGTCCTTGCCGTCGCGCAGCGCGATCGACGCCAGCACCTCGGCGGTGCAGCAGATCACGGGGGCGTCGGCGTTGACGGAGGCGTCACCGGTCAGCATGCCGACGTTCTCCGTGCCGAACAGCTTGCACAGCTCGAAGAACTTCTCCGACACCAGCGCCTTGATCGGGGCGGTGTAGAAGGTGACCTCGTCACGGGCGAGCGCGGCGAAGTGGGCGCCCGCGGCGATCATGCTCTTGCCGGACCCGGTGGGCGTCGACACGATCACGTTCGCACCGGAGACCACCTCGATCAGCGCCTCCTCCTGATGGGGGTAGAGCGTGAGACCGCGCTCCTGGGCCCACGACTCGAAGGCTTCGTAGAGGGCGTCGGGGTCGGCGGTCGGCGGCAGCTGATCGATGAGGGTCACGGACCCATCTTGCCTGGCCTCGGTACCGATGGGGGAATCGGCTGCGGGCACGAAGATCGCTGCCGCTACGCTGTGACGCCGACAGAACGTCAGTGCACCAGGTCAACTGGACAGCGGTACACGAGGAATGGGGCGGACAGCGGCCATGATGGGACCAGCACACTCACTGTCGGGGGCCGCGGCCTGGCTCGGGGTCGGAGCGGCCGCCGCCGCGGCCGGGCATCCGATGCCCTGGCCCGTCGTGCTGTGCGGCGCGCTGATCTGCGCGGGCGCCGCGCTGGCCCCGGACCTCGACCACAAGGCGGCCACCATCTCCCGGGCCTTCGGACCCGTCTCGCGCTGGCTCTGCGAGATCGTGGACAGGCTGTCCTACAGCGTCTACAAGTCGACGAGGAAGCCGGGCGACCCGCGTCGCTCCGGAGGGCACCGCACGCTGACGCACACCTGGCTGTGGGCGGTCCTGATCGGCGGGGGCGCCTCGGCCCTGGCGATCGTCGGGGGCCGCTGGGCGGTGCTGGCGCTTCTGTTCGTGCACATGGTGCTGGCGATCGAGGGGCTGCTGTGGCGGGCGGCCCGCGGCTCCAGCAGCGACGTGCTGGTGTGGCTGCTGGCCGCGACGAGCGCGTGGATCCTCGCGGGCACCCTGGACAAGCCCGGCAACGGCTCCGACTGGCTGTTCAGCCAGCCCGGCCAGGAGTACCTGTGGTTGGGCCTGCCGATCGTGCTGGGTGCGCTGGTGCACGACATCGGGGACGCGCTGACCGTCTCGGGCTGCCCGATCCTGTGGCCGATACCCCTGGGCCGCAAGCGCTGGTACCCGCTGGGCCCGCCGAAGGCGATGCGGTTCCGTGCCGGCAGCTGGGTCGAGCTGAGGGTGCTGATGCCGGTGTTCATGGTGCTCGGAGGGCTGGGCTGCGCGGCGGCCCTCAACGTGATCTGACGGGGCCACGTGATCCGGCGGGGTCGGCCCGTCCCCGTGCGGGCCGCACCGCACCTCCGTCGTGCCGCCTCGCCCCCTTCACGGGTCGGGGCGCCGCTCCCTCAGCCGGAGTCGCGGCCGGCCCCGCCGTAGCGGCGCTCGAAGCGGGCGACGCGGCCCTCGGAGTCGACCGTGCGGGCCCGTCCCGTGTAGAAGGGGTGGCTCTCGGAGGAGATCTCCACGTCGACCACGGGGTACGTCTCGCCGTCGTCCCATTCGATGGTCTGGTCGCTGGACGCCGTGGACCGGGTCAGGAACGCGTAGCCGGCGGAGCGGTCGCGGAAGACCACGGGGTGGTACTCGGGGTGCTTGTCCTGCTGCATGGAGGCTCCTTGCGCGGGGCGGTCGGCTGGCAGGTGGTCCGGGGATCAGGTGAACGAGGAGTCCTCGTCCACGATGTGCATGGCGGCCTCCTCGGCGGAGGCACCGGCGCCGTCGATGCCGACGTCCGTGGCGACCAGCGCGCTCTCCTCGTCCTCGTGCGCACCCTCGTCGGGGGCGACCAGACGGCCGGAGCGCAGGTCGCCGACCTCGTTGTCCAGGACCTCGCCGTCGGTGCCCTGGCAGTCACCGATGTCGTCGCCGTCCGGCGCGACCAGATCGGGCAGCTCCTCGGCGAGCCGCTGGTCCAAGGTCTCGCCCCGGGACCGTTCGGCCGCGGTGACGCCGGTGTGCTCCACCGCCCAGGGCCGCTCCGGCGGGGACCAGCCCCGGTCGAGCGGGTCGTCGACACCGTCGTCGACGAGCGTGTCCTCACCGTCGAGCAGCCCCGCGTCGTCCTGGATCTCGGACGCATCGGGCTGGTAGACGTCGTCTCCCCATCCGTCGGCGCTGTTCACGGGTACCTCCAGGTGGTGGGGACGGCCCCTTCTCTCCGGGGTCGGCGGACGACCGCCCACCCGCGGGGCACAGGTTTCACCCGGACTCGAACCAGAGGGCTGCCGGGTGTCCCCGGAACCCGTGCCGCTCTCCAGACTTCCACTCCGCTTCGGGACCGCGCAACGCCACGACACGTGTGCCCCGTGCACACCTCACCGCCCGGGGCCGGACGAACACCCGGAGCGAGCGGCCGTGACCCGCGGGCCGGCGGGCCTCGGTGGGGCCGGCCGGAACCGGCCCCACGCACCCTGCCGACATCGCCGCCCCGGCGGGGCCACGCGTCAGCCGTGCGACGAGGTTCACCCCCGCGACGCGCCTCAGCCGTGCCACGAGCGCCACAGCGCCGCGTACGCGCCGTCGGCCGCGACCAGGGCGTCATGGCTGCCCAGCTCCCTGATGCGGCCGTCCTCCACCACGGCGATCACGTCGGCGTCGTGGGCGGTGTGCAGACGGTGGGCGATGGCGACCACCGTGCGGCCCTCCAGGACCCGGGCCAGGGAACGTTCGAGGTGACGGGCCGCGCGCGGGTCGAGCAGCGAGGTCGCCTCGTCCAGGACCAGCGTGTGCGGGTCGGCCAGCACGAGACGGGCCAGCGCGATCTGCTGCGCCTGCGCCGGGGTGAGCGCGAGCCCGCCCGAGCCGACCTCGGTGTCCAGACCGTCCGCCAGGGCCTGCGCCCACCCGTCCGCGTCGACCGCGCCCAGCGCCGCCCACAGCTCCGCGTCCCGCGCGTCCACGCGGGCCAGCAGCAGGTTGTCGCGCAGCGAGCCCACGAACACATGGTGCTCCTGGTTGACGAGGGCGACGTGCGAGCGGACCCGCTCGGCGGCCATCCGGGACAGTTCGGCGCCGCCCAGGGTGACGCGGCCGTCCCGGGGCGCGTAGATCCCGGCGAGCAGTCGGCCCAGGGTGGACTTGCCCGCGCCGGACGGTCCGACGAGGGCGAGCCGGGTGCCGGGGGCGACGTTCAGGGACACCTCGCGCAGCACGTCGACGCCCTCGCGGTAGCCGAAGTGCACCCGGTCCGCGTGCACGTCACGTCCCTCGGGCGCCGTCCCGGCGTCACCGGTGGCCGGCTCGATGTCCCGCACACCGACCAGGCGGGCCAGCGACACCTGGGCCACCTGCACCTCGTCGTACCAGCGCAGGATCAGGTTCACCGGGTCCACGAGCATCTGCGCGATGAGCGCGCCCGTCGTCAGCCGGCCCACGTCGATCCAGCCGCGCAGCACGAAGAAGCCGCCGATCATCAGCACCGAGCCCAGGACCAGCACATGGGTCAGGTTGATGACGGGGAAGAGCACGGACCGCAGCCACAGCGTGTAGCGCTCCCACGCCGTCCACTCCTTGATCCGCCGTTCCGACAGGGCGACACGGCGGTCGCCGAGCCGGTGGGCCTCGACGGTGTGCCCGGCGTCGACGGTCTCGGCGAGCACGGCGGCCACGGCGGCGTATCCGGCGGCCTCCGAGCGGTAGCCCGACGGCGCCCGTTTGAAGTACCAGCGGCAGCCGATCACCAGCAGCGGCAGCGCGACGAGCACGGTGGCGGCCAGCGGAGGCGCGGTGATCACGAGGCCGCCGAGCAGCAGCGCGATCCAGACGACGCCGATGGACAGCTGGGGGACGGCCTCGCGCATGGCGTTGGCGAGCCGGTCGATGTCCGTGGTGATGCGGGACAGCAGGTCGCCGGTGCCGGCCCGTTCGAGGACGCCCGGCGGCAGGCCGACCGACCGCACGAGGAAGTCCTCACGCAGATCGGCCAGCATGCGTTCGCCCAGCATCGCGCCGCGCAGCCGCACCTCGCGCACGAACACCGCCTGCACGACGAGGGCGAGCACGAACAGCCCGACGGTGGTGCCGAGACGGAGGTCCCGAGACCCTTCGGACACCCGCTCGACGAGTCCGCCCAGCAGATAGGGGCCCACCATGGAGGCCACGACGGCGAGGGAGTTGACGCCGATGAGCAGCAGGAAGGCCCGCCGGTGCCGGCGGAACAGCTCGGTCACGTAGGCGCGGACAGTAGCGGCGGCGCCGACGGGCAGGGTGGTCGCCGTCGTCGGGGCGGCCGGGTCGTAGGCGGGTGGCGCGACGCCGATCATGCGCTCTCCTCGATCTCTTCCCAGGCGCTCCGCAGAGCGTCCTCTTCGTCCGACGGGCCGGGACGGGCGGCACCTTCGGGTGACGCGTCGGACAGGACGGCGCCCTCACCCGGCAGGACGGCGTTCCTCTCCGGCAGGACGGCGTCCCCGCCCGGCGCACCCGCGCCGTCGGCCAGCTCGTCGTCGGTCTCCCGGGTGACGACGGCCCGGTACCGGGCGTCGGAGTGGACCAGTTCGCGGTGGACGCCGGTCGCCGCCACCTCGCCCTCGTGGACGAGGACCACCCGGTGGGCCCGGTCCAGCAGCAGCGGGGAGGAGGTGAGGACCACCGTCGTCCGCCCGGCGCGCAGCTTGCGCAGGCCCTCCGCGATGCGGGCCTCGGTGTGCGAGTCGACGGCGGAGGTCGGCTCGTCGAGGACCAGGACCTCCGGGTCCGTGATCAGCGACCGGGCGAGCGCGAGCCGCTGGCGCTGGCCGCCGGACAGCGAGCGGCCGCGCTCCGTGATGCGGGCGTCCATCGGGTCCGTCACGTCCAACGACCCCTGGACCAGCGCCTCCAGCACGTCCCCGCACTGGGCCGCGCCCAGCGCGTCCTCGGCGGTGACCTCGCCGGACGAGGGCACGTCGAGCAGGTCGCGCAGTGCACCGGACAGCAGCACCGGGTCCTTGTCCTGGACCAGGACGGCGCTGCGGGCGGAGTCGAGGGGGAGTTCGTCGAGCGGCACGCCGCCGAGCAGCGCCGACGCACCTGGCTCGGCGGGGTGTCCGCCCAGCCGTTCCGCGAGCCGGCCCGCCGCGTCCGGGTCGCCGCACACCACGGCGGTGAGACGGCCGGCGGGGGCGAGCAGACCGCTCGTCGGGTCGTACAGATCGCCGCCCGCCACTCCGGCCCCACGGGAACCCCCGGCGTCCGTGGGCCGTTCAAGAGACAGGACCCGGGCGGCGCGCTTGGCGGCGGGGCGCGAGAAGGAGTACGCCATGGCGATCTCCTGGAAGTGCTGGAGCGGATAGGTGAGGACCATCACCGCGCTGTAGACAGTGACCAGTTCACCGACGCCGATGCGGCCCTGCTGGGCGAGGCGGACGCCCTGCCAGACGACCGCGATCAGCAACAGCCCTTGCAGGAGCACCTGGATCGCGGCGATCAGGGACCACATCCGGGCGCTGCGCACGGCGGCGCGGCGCACCTCCTGGGAGGCGGTGCGGTAGCGGGTGAGGAAGAGTTCCTCGCCGCCGATCCCGCGCAGCACCCGCAGCCCGGCGACGGTGTCGGACGCCAGCTCCGTGGCCCGTCCCGCCTTCTCGCGCTGGACGTCGGCGCGGCGGGTGGCCCGGGGCAGCAGCGGCAGCACAGAGAGGGCGAGCAGGGGTACACCGACGGCGACGAACACACCGAGGGCGGGCTCGTAGAAGAGGAGGCCGACACAGACCACGACCACCGTCAGCGCGGCCGCCGTGAAGCGGGAGACGGCCTCGACGAACCATCCGATCCGCTCCACGTCACCGGTCGAGACGGCGACCACCTCGCCCGCGGCGACCCGCCGGGTGAGCAGCGAACCCAGCAGGGACGCCTTGCGGGCCAGCAGTTGCTGGACGCGGGCGGCGGCGGTGATCCAGTTGGTGACGGCGCTGCGGTGCAGGAAGGTGTCGCCGACGGCGATCCCCACCCCGCACACCAGCATCAGCGCGCCCGTCAGGGCGAGCCGGGTGCCGGACCGGTCGACCACGGCCTGTACGGCCAGGCCGACGCAGAACGGCAGGGCCGAGACGGAGACGAAGTGCAGCAGGCCCCAGGCCAGGGCCTTGAACTGCCCGCCCAGTTGGTTCTGTCCGAGCCACCACAGGAAGCGGGGACCCGATCGCGCGTCCGGCACGCCCGGATCGGAGTACGGGAGGTCTTGAATCTGCATGGCGTCCCAGCGGCTCTGGTCGGGGAGGAGGGCAACGAGCCGTGAAAGGGTCGCGTTGCGACGTGGTCAAAATCAAACGGTTTTCTGTGACCCCGGCCGGGTGCGGGCACACGACGGCGCGGTGGGCCGACGCCCGGTCAGCAGTGTTGCGCGGGTGCCCCGTCCACCAGGGTGTCCAGCAGTCCGCCCAGCGTCTCCCGCTGTTCGGGTGAGAGGGGGGCCAGGATCTCCCGGGCCGCCGCGCGGCGCGCGGCGCGGAGTTCGCCGAGGGCGTGCCGGCCGTCGTCGGTGAGCTCGATGCGGGTGACCCGGCGGTTGGTCGGGTCGGGCACGCGGCGCACCTTGCCGCTCGACTCCAGGCCGTCGACCAGCGTCGTGACCGCGCGCGGCACCACTTCCAGGAACTCGGCGAGATCCGCCATGCGCGGCGGGGAGCCGAAGTGCGCCAGGGTGCGCAGCAGACGGGACTGGGCCGGGGTGATGCCCAGGTCGCGCTGCTCCAGATGGCGTTTCTGGATGCGGTGCACCCTGCGGGTGAGCCGCAGTAGCTGCTCGGCGAGCAGTGCGTCGGGGTCCGGGCTGGTCATGCCGGGAACAATATCAGGACACCATTCATTGTGAGTATAGGTAACAGTGAGCTATGATCCGTCAGTCATCGTCGGCCGGCGTCCGGCCGGCCTCCGCACACCTCCGTAGGAGCCCATGAACCCCGACCGCCAACCCTCCTGGACCGCACCCGCCGACGCGAAGGAACAGCCCCGGCAGGTGCGCCGCATCCTCACCCTCTTCCGTCCCTACCGCGGCCGGCTCGCCCTCGTCGGGCTGCTGGTCGGCGCCTCGTCGCTGGTCTCGGTGGCCACGCCGTTCCTGCTCAAGGAGACGCTGGACGTCGCGATCCCCGAGGGTCGCACCGGTCTGCTGAGCCTGCTCGCGCTCGGCATGATCCTGAGCGCCCTGCTGAACAGCGTCTTCGGTGTGCTCCAGACGCTGATCTCCACCACCGTCGGCCAGCGCGTCATGCACGACCTGCGCACCGCCGTCTACGGCCGGCTCCAGCGCATGTCGCTCGCCTTCTTCACCCGCACCCGCACCGGCGAGGTGCAGTCCCGCATCGCCAACGACATCGGCGGCATGCAGGCCACCGTCACCTCGACGGCCACCTCCCTGGTGTCCAACCTGACCAGTGTCGTGGCCACGATCGTCGCGATGATCGCCCTCGACTGGCGGCTCACGATCGTCTCGCTGGTCCTGCTGCCGGTGTTCGTGTGGATCGGCCGCCGCGTGGGCAACGAACGGCGGCGGATCACCACCCAGCGCCAGAAGCAGATGGCCGCGATGGCCGCCACGGTCACCGAGTCGCTGTCGGTGAGCGGCATCCTGCTCGGCCGCACCATGGGCCGCTCCGACTCGCTCACCCGCTCCTTCGCGGACGAGTCCGAGCAGCTGGTCGACCTGGAGGTCAGGTCCAACATGGCCGGGCGGTGGCGGATGGCCGTCATCACCGTCGTCATGGCAGCGATGCCCGCGGTCATCTACTGGGCGGCCGGCATGACGCTCCAACTGGGCGGTCCGCAGGCGTCCATCGGCACCATCGTCGCCTTCGTCTCGCTCCAGCAGGGCCTGTTCCGTCCGGCCGTCAGCCTGCTGGCGACCGGGGTGCAGATCCAGACCTCGCTCGCGCTGTTCCAGCGCATCTTCGAGTACCTGGACCTGCCCGTCGACATCACCGAGCGCGAGCGCCCGGTCCACCTCGACCAGATCAAGGGCGAGGTCCGCTTCGAGGACGTCGAGTTCCGCTACGAGGACGAGGGCACACCGATCCTCGGCGGCATCGACGTCACGATCCCGGCGGGCGGCAGCCTGGCCGTCGTCGGTCCCACCGGCGCGGGCAAGTCCACGCTCGGCTATCTGGTGCCGAGGCTGTACGACGTCACGGGCGGGCGGGTCACCCTCGACGGGGTCGACGTGCGCGACCTGGACTTCGACACCCTCGCCCGCGCGGTCGGCGTCGTCTCGCAGGAGACGTACCTCTTCCACGCGTCGGTCGCGGACAACCTGCGTTTCGCCAAGCCCGACGCCACCGACGAGGAGCTGTACGCGGCGGCGAAGGCGGCCCAGATCCACGAGCACATCGCCGCCCTGCCCGACGGGTACGAGACGGTGGTCGGTGAACGGGGCCACCGCTTCTCCGGCGGGGAGAAACAGCGCCTCGCCATCGCCCGGACGATCCTGCGCGACCCGCCGGTCCTCATCCTCGACGAGGCGACGAGCGCGTTGGACACCCGTACCGAGCACGCCGTCCAGGAGGCGATCGACTCCCTGTCGGCCAACCGGACGACGCTCACCATCGCCCATCGGCTGTCCACCGTCCGGGGGGCCGACCAGATCGTGGTCCTCGACTCCGGGAACGTCGCCGAACAGGGCACGCACGAGGAGCTGTTGGAGCAGGGCGGGCGGTATGCGGCGCTGGTCCGCAGAGACGCGCAACTGGAACCGACAAGCTGACGATATGCCGGGTTTGTGGCGATGCGCGGGTTAACGTGCCCGCATGCAGACGAACACTCCGCCACGGAGAATGACCCGACTGACGCGACGGGGCAGGATCGCCCTCGTCGCGACCGGCGCCGTCGTGGCCGGCACCGCCGTGGCGGTGCCGCTGCTGAGCCTGGGCGACGACGTTCCGGACCAGCCCGCCGCGCTGGTCGTTCCCGAGGGCTGGCGTTCGGGCCAGGTCTACGACGCCGTCGACAAGGCGCTCGCCCTCCCCGCCGGCACCACCCGCAAGTCCGTCGCGCGGGCCGGGCTCAAACTGCCCAACGACGCCGAGGGCAATCCCGAGGGCTATCTCTTCCCGGCGACGTACCCCCTGGACGAGCGGACGACGCCCCAGTCGCTGCTCCAGTCCATGGTCGACACCGCCAACAAGAGGTTCAACGCCGCCCCGATCGCGGCCGGTGCGCAGCGCAACGCGATGAACGTCTACCAGGCGGTCACGATCGCCAGCATCGTCCAGGCCGAGGCCGTCGGCAAGGCCGACATGGGGAAGGTCGCCCGGGTCGTCTTCAACCGGCTCGAACGCGGGATGCCGTTGCAGATGGACTCCACCCTCAACTACGCCCTCAACCGCAGCACGCTGCGGACCACCTCGGACGACACCAGGATCGACAGCCCCTACAACTCCTACCAGCGCATGGGCCTGCCGCCGACACCGATCGACAACCCCGGCGAGGAGGCGATGCGCGCCGCGCTCAACCCGCCGGCCGGCGACTGGCTGTTCTTCGTCACGGTCAGGCCCGGCGACACCCGCTTCACCGCCGACTACGAGCAGCACCAGCGCAACGTGACCGAGTTCAACGCCGAGCAGCAGAAGCTGCGGGCGTCGCACAGCCCGAGCCCCCAGCCCTCCGGGAAGTGAGCCGGCGGGACGTCACGCGGCGACGGGTTCGCTGTCCAGCAGCCGTCTGATGTCCCGTACGGCCGCGCGCCCCGCGCGGTTGGCGCCGATGGTGCTGGCCGAGGGACCGTAGCCGACGAGGTGGACACGCGGATCGGCGACCGCGCGGGTGCCCTCCACCCGGATGCCGCCGCCCGGCTCACGCAGCCGCAGCGGCGTGAGGTGGTCGAGGGCGGCGCGGAAACCGGTCGCCCACAGGATGACGTCGGCGTCGACGCGCTTCGGCAGGCCGGGCTCCTGCCCGGGCGGGGCGGGCTCCGGGTCCCACTCCACCCCGTCCGGGGTGAGCCGGTCGAACATCGGCAGCCGGTCGAGGACCCCTTCGGCGATCCCGCGCCGGATCGCGTCGTTGAGCGGCAGGCCCGTGACGGAGACCACGCTCCGGGGCGGCAGGCCCCGCCGGACCCGCTCCTCCACCAGCGCGACGGCGGACCGCCCGAGGCTCTCGTCGAACGGGCCCTCGCGGAAGACCGGCGGGCGCCGGGTGACCCAGGTGGTCCCGGCCGCGTACGGCGCGATCTCCAGGAGGTGCTGGGTCCCGGAGGCTCCGCCGCCCACCACGATCACCCGCAGCCCGGCGAACTCCTCGGGTCCCCGGTACCGCGCGGTGTGCAACTGGCGTCCGCGGAAGGTCTCCTGGCCCGGGTAGCGCGGCCAGAACGGCCGGTCCCAGGTGCCCGTGGCGTTGATCAGCGCCCGTGTCGCCCACGTCCCCGCGGACGACTCGACGAGCAGCCGCCCGTCCCCGCCCTCGCGCACGGCACGGACGTCGACGGGACGGCGTACCCGCAGGTCGAAGGCGCGTTCGTAGGCGGCGAAGTACTCCCCGACGACCTCGGACGACGGCCGCGCCGGATCGGCGTCCGTCAGTTCCATGCCGGGCAGGGAGTGCATCCCGTGGACCTTGCCGTACGTCAGCGAGGGCCAGCGGAACTGCCAGGCGCCGCCCGGGGCGGGGGAGTGGTCGAGGACCACGAAGTCGCGGTCCGGCCCGAAGCCGGTGCGGCGCAGATGATAGGCGCCGGACAGACCCGCCTGACCGGCGCCGATGACGACCACTTCGACCTCGCGCACAGCGTTCACACCCGAGCAAACAGCGGGGGGAGCGGGGATCTTCCCCCGCTCGGCACCGCCCGCGCGGGACGGATGGACCCGGCGCGGTCCCGTGGGCCGCAAACGTGTGGACGGCGGCTCGTGGGTCAGGATGGGGGCATGCCAGATGCCTTCACCACCAGAGTGCTGAACGTGACCACCGGTTCCCGGGAGCGGGTCGTCGACCTGACCGGCGACTGCGAGGCGTTCCTCCGGGAGGCCGCGGCGGGCCGCGACGGCCTCCTCAACATCTTCGTCCCGCACGCCACGGCGGGCATCGCCGTCATCGAGACGGGAGCGGGCAGCGACGACGACCTCCTCGCCGCCCTGCACACCCTGCTCCCGGCGGACGACCGCTGGCAGCACCGCCACGGCAGCGCGGGCCACGGCCGCGACCACGTCCTCCCGGCGATCGTGCCCCCGCACGCCACCCTCCCGGTGGTGAACGGCCACCTCGAACTGGGCACATGGCAGTCGGTCTGCCTGGTGGACACCAACAGGGACAACCCCGGCCGCCGGGTGCGGCTGAGCTTCCTCGGCTGAGGGCCGGGACCGTCGGACCTCGTGACCCGCTCGGCGGAGAACGGTGGTTGACTGACCCCGGCAGCCACAGCACCCACCTCGCAGGAGGACCCCGCCGTCATGAGCCAGCCCTACGCGTACGAGTACAAGGTCGTCACCTTCCGGGAGTCGCTGATCGGCGACGCCCTGGACTCCGACAAGCTGGAGAAGGTCCTCAACAAGCACGCCGAGGACGGCTGGGGGCTGAAGGCGATCACGTCCGCCGACGTCAAGGGCCGTATCGGGCCCGGCGCGGTCGAGGGGCTGCTCCTCACCTTCGAACGGCCGCGCCAGTAGCGACCGGGATCTTCGGCCGTCCCGAGGGCGGTCGTCGCCCCGCGCGCCTCTTCCACGATGCCGCCGACGGGTCGTCACCGTCGGCGGCATCCGTGTGCCACGGGGGTCCTGGGGGAAGGGGCGGGTGAACAAGAACCGAAGCATGGCGGAAGAAGTGGGACGACAGGCGGCTCCGAGGGGGCGCAAGCGCCGTGTCCGGCGGTGACGGCGACGGCCTGGTCCTCGGCGGCCCCGGGGACGACTTCCTCTACGGCGGCACGGGTGACGACGTCCTGTACGGCAACAGCGGCGACGACACCGCCCACGGGAACAGCGGCGACGACCGGCTGTACGGCGGTCCGGGCACGGACACCCTCTCGGGCGGACCCGGCACCGACGTCGTCCACCAGGACTGACACCGTCGCCGGTCCGGGCACCACACGTCCGGCGACGGTCCCGGACCGGCGATCCCCTCCTGCCGGAACCGGTGCCGACCTCCCGCCGAAAACAGTCGTCACCGCGCGTCGTCGAGGCTGAATTCGGCCGCTATGATGCTCGCGGTGATCATGCCGATCACCCGCTCCCGTCTTCCGCCGTCCCTTCGGACCCGGTCTCCCTCCCCGGCACCGGCCGCCTCCCGATCGCGCGCCCCACGACGGCGTCGCCCGCCTCACGACGGTGGAGCGCCGCACGTCCGCGCCGCCCGGCCCCTGCCGAGACACCCCCTTGACGCACCGACCGGCCGACCGACGGAGCGCGGAACCCGCGGGCGCTGGTCCGTACACGCAGGAGGGGCCGTGAGCGCTGCCCGAACCGCCCGGGAACGGGTCCGTGAGGAACTGACCCGCAGGATCAAGGAGGAGGCCCGGCGGCAGCTCGCCGTCGAGGGCGCGCAGCGGCTGTCGCTGCGCGCCGTGGCCCGTGAGCTGGGCATGGTCTCGTCGGCCATCTACCGGTACTTCCCCAGCCGTGACGACCTGCTGACCTCGCTGATCATCGACGCCTACGGGGCACTGGGCGACCAGTTGGAGAAGGTCGCGACCGCTCCGGGGGAGCCGGGACCGCGGGAGCGCTGGCGTGCCCTGTGCGCCGCGGTGCGCGACTGGGCGCGTGCGCATCCGCACCAGTACGCCCTGGTGTACGGCACCCCGGTCCCCGGCTACGTGGCTCCGCAGGCGACGATCGAGCCCGCGGTCCGGGTCTTCGAGGCCCTCGCATGGGCGGTGAAAGAGGCACCGGCCGGTGACGACACGGCACGCGGACGTGCCCTCCCGGACGAGCTCGCCCGCCAGTTCACGGGTGTCGGCCTGCTCGTCGCGCCGGGGGTCGCCCCCGCCGTGGTGGGTCGTGCCGCCATCGTGTGGATGCAGCTGTTCGGCATGGTGAGCTTCGAGCTCTTCGGTCATCTGGCGGGGGCGTTGGAGCCCGCCGACGGTTTCTTCGCGTACGCGGTCGAGGAGATGGCCGACTATCTCGGTCTCGAGGCGTGAAGGTCCCGCGGTCCGGCGGACGCCGACGGTGTTCGTGGGCCCGCCCCGGTGACACGGTGGAGGAGCCTCCGGTCGGAGAGGTCCTCAGGCGGTCGCCCGCCGGCGCCCGCGAAACCCCGTAACGGTGGTTCTGTGGTGCGTCCTACAGCGGGCCGAACCGGCGTGCGACCTTGGAGCCCGCCGGCATCCCCGCGACGATCGAGCGCAGCACCGAGGCCAGTGACTCGAGTTCGCCGTTGTCGAGCGAGGCGGCGGTCACGACGTCGAACGCGCGGTCCACGTCGTGGATGCGCGTGGCCAGCGCCCGCCCCTCGACGCTGAGGCACAGATGGATGACGCGCCGGTCCTCCCGGCCGTCCTCCCGGTCGACGAGGCCGCGCTCGATGAGCGTGTTGACGAGACGGCTGGGACTGCCCGTCTCACAGACGATGTACCGGCCGAGTTCGGCCAGGGTCAGGGGCGCGTACTGCTCCAGGACCGTGATGGCCTCGGCCTGGGCGGGAGTGACACCCAGGGGGCGCAGGGCCTTCGCGAGTTGCCGCTGTCCCTCGCGTTGCGCTGCAAGCACCAGGAACCGCACCTCCTTGGCAACCCTCAGCCTGTGGTCCTCGGTGGACACGAGGTCGGTGGTGTGTGACATCGGAGCCTTAGTGGTCATGTCGGGGATCCCCAGGGTAACGGCAGCGCTTTCTTGACCGAAAGACAGCCCGTTCAACTTCAGTATGCCGGGAAGTTCCATGATGGATCATCCATGCTACATCACGGATGTGTGCACGTGATCTGGCCGTAACCTGCCCCAACAACCCTTCAAAACTAGCCAGTTGAACATTGCAGGGAACCTTTTAGATATGGAACGATGACACCGCATCGATGACGTGACATCGATTATGGCGACAACGAAGTCGTAGCCCACTACCCGTGCATCAGTGGACGCCCTACCCGGCGTCACCCTTTTGGGAGAGCACCGTGACTGTTTCGACCCGCGTCACCGCTGAGGACCGTGCCACGTCGAACCCCGAGGTGGGACAGATCGTGCTGGACGAGGCCGCGGAGGCCGTCGCCGCGATCCGCCGTGGTGAACTGATCGTCGTCGTGGACGACGAGGACCGGGAGAACGAGGGCGACCTGATCGTCGCCGCGGAGTACGCGGACGCCGACGCCATCAACTTCATGATCACCCACGGTCGCGGCCTGGTCTGCATGTCCATCACCGCCGAGCGGGCCAAGGAGCTCGACCTGCCCCCCATGGTGGCCAGGAACGAGGACCACCACGGCACGGCCTTCACCGTGAGCGTCGACGGCACCAAGGAGCGTGGGGTGAGCACCGGCATCTCCGCCTTCGAGCGTGCCACCACCATCGACCTGGTGCTGCACGGCAAGGCGGACGACCTGGCCCGCCCCGGCCACATCTTCCCGCTGGTCGCCAAGGACGGCGGTGTGCTGGAGCGCCCCGGTCACACCGAGGCGTCCGTCGACCTCGCCCGCTTCGCCGGTCTCGAGCCGGCCGGTGTCATCGTCGAGATCATCAACGAGGACGGCACGATGGCCCGCCTGCCCCAGCTGGCCGTCTTCGCCAAGCGGCACGGCCTCCTGCTCACCAGCATCGAGAAGCTGCGCGAGTACGCGCGCACCAACGGCTCCGCCGCGGACCTGAAGGCAGTCACCCGTTGAGCATGCTCAGCCGGATGTGCCAGGGCGTCACGACCGGGGTCAGCCGGCCCTCGGTCGTGCGCCGGCACCTCGCCGGTGTCAGCGGCCTGGAACACATCCCGGCCCAGGGCCCGTTCGTCCTCGTCTCCAACCACACCAGTTTCGCCGACCACTTCATCTACGACGTCCTGCTGTACGCCGCGCGCGGCGACCGTGCGGCCTTCCTCACCAAGGCCGACAGCTTCACGGGCATGCGCCGGCTGTGGTTCGACGCCATGGGCGCCGTCCCGGTCGACCGCAGCGCGCCCGCCCGCGAACTGTTCGACGTCACGGGCCGGGTGCTCGCCGCCGGTCAGGTGCTCGTCGTCTACCCCGAGGGCACGCGCAACCCGGTGGCTCCGCTGCTGGAGTTCAAGGACGGCGCGTTCCGCTTCGCCGAGCGCGCCGGCGTCCCCGTGGTGCCCGCCGCGCTGTGGGGCGCCCAGGACATCCTGCCCAAGGGGAGCCGTCTGCCCCGCAGGGCCCGGGCGACCGTGGCCTTCGGACCCGCCCTGACCTCGGACCCCGACCTGCCGCGCTCCGCGCGCATCAAGGACCTCGGCCGCCGCGCCGAGGAGGCGGTCGTGAGCCTCCTGAAGGAGGTGCACGCGACCGACCCCTTCACCCGGGAGACGGCGGCGCGCGCCACCGTGTCGGTGGCCGACGAGATCCTTGAGCAGTCCATGTCCGGGACGGACACCGTCGCCGTCAAGGTGCGCCGTCAGCAGGCCCGGACCCTGATCCGCCTCGCCCGGGTCAACGACCCGGTCAGCGTCGACGCCGAGGTCACCGAGGCCCGCCTCGCCGGACTGCGCGCCCTGGAGAGCAAGGTGCTCCCCGTGAAGGTGCTGCGCGTCATGCGGATGCGCTCCCGCATCCAGCAGGTCCTGCACCGCGCCCCCGACCACCTCATGGCCCTCTACCTGATGGGCCGTTGGCACCTCTCGGCCCCGCGCTTCCTCGGCGGCAGCCGCGACGAGGCCGTACGGCACCTCGCGCGGGCGGAGGAGGTCGTCGCCGGCGCCGACACCCGGTACGCCATGGCGCACGCCGAGGCGCTGGAGGCGGCCGGCCGGCGTGACGAGGCCCTCGCCGCCCTCGGCCGGGTCGTCGCCGCCCCGGCGCCCGACCTGCGGGCCCGCCGCCGGCGCGAACGCGCCGACAGCCGGCTCGCCGCGCTCGGCGCGACCGCCCCCGGCGCCACGTCCGACGCCCACCGGGCCGCCTCGGAGACCGGTACCCACCAGGCCGTCGTGGAGACCGGTACCCACCGGACCGTCGAGGAGACCGGGTGACCGGCAACCCCCTCACCGCGGCCCTGATCGCCTTCACCGCGCCGTTCGCCCCGCTCGCCTCCGTCACCGACGGGCGGGCGGGGGAGCGGCAACCGTCCACCGTCCCGTCCGCACCCCCAGCGGACGATCCCGAGTCGGGGAGCGGAGCGTGCCAGTGCTCCGAACGTCCCCACAGGAGCGCAGCATGACCCGCATCATCCGTTTCGCCGTCCAACGGCCCAGGGCGGTCCTCGCCGGCTGGCTGCTGGTCCTGCTGGTATCCGTGCCCTTCGCCCTGCAACTGGAGGGCGCCCTCAAGGCCGGCGGCTTCTCCAGCCCGCGCGGCGCCTCCGTGGAGGCCCAGGCCACGCTCGAGAGCGCCTTCCACGAGGCCCCCAACTCGCTGCTGGTCGTCCTGCACGACGACCACGGCCAGGTCGTCGACCAGGTGTCCGCGGCCCGCGCGGCCGCCCAGCGGCCCGAGGTCTCCCAGATCACCGACCTGAAGACCCACCCCGAGTGGCTGTCCAAGGACGGCCGTACGACCTTCCTCCAGCTCAGCTTCCGCACCGACAACACCACGGTGCAGAACCTGGTGCCGACCGTCCGCAGCGACATCTCCGCGAAGGTCGGGAACGGCACGGAGGTCGACGTCACCGGCGCCCCCGCGCTGGACTACGCGCTGAACATCCACTCCCAGGAGGACGTCACCCGCGCCGAGGCGATCGCCTTCCCGGTGCTGTTCGTCGTTCTGCTGCTGGTCTTCCGCTCGGTCGCGGCCATGGCCGTCCCGCTGGTCCTGGCCGGCGTCACCCTCGCCATCACCCAGGCCATCGGCTACGGCCTCGCCCAGGCCACCGACGTCAACAACCTCTTCGTCAACATCGTCTCCATGGTCGGCCTCGCCGTGGCCGTGGACTACTCCCTGTTCATCATCAAGCGCTTCCGCGAGGAACTCGACGAGGGCCGGCCGGTCCCCGAGGCGCTGATCCGCACGATGAGCACGGTCGGCCACTCGGTGGTCTTCAGCGGACTCGCGGTCGCCGTGGCGATGTCGGCCCTGTTCATCCCCCGCGCCATGTCGTTCACCAGCATCGCGCTCGGCGGTCTCGCCGTCACCGTGGTCGCGGTCGCCATGGCCACCACGCTGCTGCCCTCGGTGCTCGTCATGCTCGGACACCGCATCAACTGGGGCACCCTGCGCCGCCGCAAGAACGCCCCGGCGCCCCAGGCCCCCGCCGCGGCCCCGGCCGCCCGCTTCGTGGGACGGCCCGCCCTGCTGCTGGCCGCGCTGGTCGTGGGCTTCGCCGCCCTCGCCTACCCCGCCGTCCGGCTGACCTGGCAGGTCCCCGTCGCCAGCGCCTCGATCCTGCCGGACGACGACAGCGCGCGCATCGGCATCGAGCGCATCAAGAAGGACATCGGGCTGCCCGCGATGTTCCCCGTGCAGGTCGTCCTGACCGCCCCCGCCGACGACGCGTCGGCCCTGCTGAAGGCCGCCGACCGCATCACGACCGAGGCCAAGCGGGCCCCCGGCGCCGACGGCGTCCAGTCCGTGACCACGCTCGGCCTGCCCGAGCAGGCGCTTCCCCAGGCCCTCGCCGACGGCGGCGCCGGACTGCCCGCCGCCGGCCGCGCCGCCCTCACCCAGCTCTGGGCGCCCGACGGGAAGGACACGCTCGCGACCCGGGTCGTCGTCACCCCCGACGCCGACCCCGACAGCGCCGCCGCCCACCACCTGGTCGACGACCTGCGGGACCGCGCCGACGCCGTGGGCCGGGGCACGGTGACGGCCCGCATCGCCGGAGCCACCGCCACCGGCAGCGACTTCGACCGGCTCGTGCTCGACTCGGTGCCGCTCGTCGTCGGCGTCGTCGCCCTGCTGAGCCTGCTGATCCTGCTGTTCGCCTTCCGCTCCCTGCTGCTGCCCCTGCTCGCCCTGGCCTTCAACGCGATGGTCGTCGCCGCGAGCCTGGGTGTGCTCGCCCTCGTCTCCGGCGACGCCGAGCACACCATCAACAGCGTCACCCCGCTGATGCTCTTCTCGGTGATGTTCGGCCTCAGCATGGACTACATGGTGATCATGATCTCCCGGATGCGGGAGATGCGGCTCACCGACGGGGTCTCCCACCGCCAGGCGGTGCTCGGCGGACTGGCCCGCACGGCCGGTCTCGTCAACGGCGCGGCCGTCATCATGGTCGCCGTCTTCGCCTCCTTCACCACCGCCCAGATCAGCATCGTGCGGGAACTCGGCATCAGCCTCGGCGTCGCCGTGATCCTCGACGCCCTGGTCATCCGGCGCCTGGTCATGCCCGCCGCGCTGCTCCTCGTCGGCGACCGGGTCTGGGGGCGTGTCCTGCGCCGCGAGGACCGTGACGCCGGTGCCGCGACGTCCCCATCCGCACAGGAGGTGCCGGGTGTCCTCTCCCACACGCCGACTCGGTGACGTCCTGGTCGTGTTCGACGGCACCCGGCGCGTGCGCTGGAGCGGTCCGCAGAACGGCGGCGCCACCCCGGTCGCGCTGTGGCCCGACCCGGCCCAGGCCCGTGAGGTGCAGCGCCAACTGCTGCGGCAGGCACCGCTGCTGGTGATCCTCGACCACGATCGCGAACCGGTCCCGCTGCTGCCCGAGGAGGTCACCGACCCGCCCGCGGCACTCGCCCCGCACCTGCACGGCGACGGCGCCCTCGTCGAGCTGCACGTCCCCCTGCTCGACTGGCTGCCCGAACCGCTGCGCGCCCGGGGCGAGGAGTTCCTGGACCAGGTCAGGACCCGGCGGTCGGCGACGCCCCGGCCGCTGCTGCCCGACCTCGTCGTGGAGGACCCCTCGGCGGGCCCGGTGCGCATCGCGGTGCGCACCAGCCCCAGGCCGCTGGCCGACCACGAACTCGCCTCGGCCGTCCAGTACGTGTTCGGACCGGACGGAGGGACGGCGTCCGCCGGCACGTCCGTGCCGCACCCGCGGAGCGCGACCGCCGGCGAACCGTTCATCACAGGAGTGGGAGCATGACGACGAGTGCCGACGAGCAGCCCACGGTGGCGGTGACGGGGGCCGGGCGCGGCCTCGGTCTGGTCATCGTCGGGTCCCTGCTCGCCAAGGGGGCGAAGGTGGTCGCCAACCACCGCTCGCCCTCGCCCGAACTGGACACCCTGCTCAAGGAGTTCCCCGATCGGCTGACCCTGGTGCAGGGCGACATCGGCGACGAGGCGACCGCGAAGGCGCTCGCCGACGCGGCGCGGGCCGTGGGCGGGATGGACGCGCTGGTCTGCAACGCGGCCATCGCGCGTGACGAACTCCTGGTGCGTACCACCGTGGAGGACTGGGACGAGGTCCAACGCGTCAACGTGCGCGGCTCGTTCCTCGCCACCAAGTACGCCCTCAAGCTGATGATGCGTCAGCGGCGCGGCCGGATCGTCTACGTGTCCTCCGTCGTGGGCCGCATGGGCAACGCGGGCCAGGCGAGCTACGCGACGTCCAAGGCGGCCCTGGTGGGACTCGCCAAGAGCGTCGCCCAGGAGTACTCGGGCTACAACGTCCGTACGGTGGTCCTCTCGCCGGGTCTCCTCGACACCGGTCTGGGCGAGGCCCTCGACGCGGACTACCAGCAGCGCATCGTGGACCGGGGCCTGGCCGGGAAGGTCGACAGCGCCCAACTGGCCGACGCCGTCAGCTTCCTGATCAGCCCCGGCGCCGACATGATCAACGCGACGGTCATCCACGCCGAGGGAGGGGTGCGGTACCCGTGAACGAACAGGAGGCCGCGCAGTTCATCCCGGCGCCGCCGGAAGCGGTCCGCGCCGTGCTGCTCGACCCCTCCGCCCTGCCCGACTGGAACCCGGCGATCCACAGCATCGTCGCCGGCGGCAGGGCCGAGGTCGGCGTTCCCTACCGCATCACCGCGCCCGCGCGCCTCAGCGGACACCTGGAGTACGTCGGCATCGGCGACGATCGCATCGAGGTGAACCTGCGGGTCCAGGGGATGCGCGAGGAGGGCTGGTGGGAGCTGACCCCCCAGGGCTCCGGCACCCGGGTGGCCCACGGCTTCACCCACAGCGGACCCCTGGCCCGGCTGCTGTCCAACGCCTACCGGGGCGTCGCCCGGCTGCGGCTCCACCGCCTGGAGGACCGGGTGGGCCTGATCGCCCTGTGACACACCGACACCCGCCGCACGGCACCCGCCCCCGCCACTTCGGGGGGCCGGCCGCGTCCGTGCGGCGGGTGCGTCGTCCTGCCCGCGCCCGACGCGAGCAGCGGCCGACGGTCCGTCTGGGGCGTGTTTCGAAAGTGGCGCCGTCCGCCCGGAGGGCGGGGCCCGCGGCGTCTGGTGCGTGCAATCGCAAGGCGGAGGATCGCCCTCGTACTGG